>JBBRTY010000088.1:0-15013 GCA_038248285.1 Aggregatilineales bacterium | reverse complement strand
TCAAACATGAAGATGGCGATCAGCACCAACGCCGGACCGGCGACTGCCCCCGGCACAAAATAAATGGTACGCATGATCGCGCTGAACCGCCCTTCCCGCTGATGGAGCAACAATGCCAGCAGCACCACACCCACAATCCCGACCGGAACCGAGATCAGCAAAAACTGGATCATGTGTTCGATGGCGGAGCCAAAACGAAAATCCGAGAAGGCGGTGGCATAATTGCTCAACCCCGCTTGAAAGAGTTGGGGACGCCCGCCCACCATTTTACTAAAACTGATGAGGAAGGCATAAATGCCGGGCCCCACCCCAAACGCCAGCAAAAACAAGACGTAGGGTAAAATAAAAAAGTGCCCAGCCCGCAGTGGACTACGCCGCGTCGGGGCGGTTCGCACAGTGGTTTGCGTCGCCGCTGCGCGTGCGGTTTCTTGTGCTGTCATGGTAACACTCCTGCGGATGTCTAATCATAGTGACCGGGGACGAGAACCGCCCCGGTCACAAAACAAACGAACAGCCGTATCACCCTAGCGCGAGGTGACCACTGTATAGCCGATGGACTGTGCCAGATTCACCAATTGTTCTTGGAATACTGGCATCGCTTCCACCACCGTTTGACCATCTTGCAACGCGGGGATCACCACCGTGTTGAAGGCGCTGGCGCGGTTAAAACGAACATTGCCCCACAGCGGATCGATCAACGTCGCCGACGATTGCAGCACGGGGAACGGATCGAACGCATAGACGCCATTGCTGGCAAGGGTTTGTGCCCAAACCGTCGCCGCTGGTTCATAGGCGGGGAGGGTGGGGGCAGTGCCTTGATAAGCGTCGGCGGTGGTCACGAATACGACAAATTCTGCCGCGAGGGTCGGGTTGGTGCTGTGTTTAGAGACCGCCCACGACGAGCCACCTTGCGCGCCCGTCCATGCGGTATCTTCAGCACTCCAGCGGAGCGGTGCCGCCACGCCCAAACGCCCATCCGCAGCTTGATAATACAGGCTATCTTCCTTGCCGCCGAAGACATACTCGCCATACCACGACGCGGCGGGCAGCATCAACAGTTTGCCATCGGTCACCAATTGCACAAAAGCGGGGTCAAACGGGCTGAGGGCGACCATACTGCCATTGGCGAGCAGATTGTCCACCATGGTGGCGGCGCGGGTGCAAGTGGGATCCGCAGTGTTGATGTAGACGGTGGTGGCGTCGACGAGTTGGGCCACGGGGCAGCGGCTGCCCCACAGATAGGTGTGCATCCCTTGATCATCGCCAAAGGCACCGATGATGGTGCCGGGGTGTTCGGCGGCGACTTGGTTGCCCAATGCCTCGTATTCTTCCCAAGTGGTGGGCACGTCGTAACCATACTCCGCCATCAACGGGGCATCGTACCACAGCACCATTTGCGCCAAATCGTTGCGCAAGCACAAGAGTTGACCATCAGGCGTCGTACACGGGGCATTCGCGCCGTCGGCAAAGTTGTCCAAGATGTCAGCAGAGACATAAGGCGTCAAATCGAGCGGATAATCGTGCTGCTCACCAGCGACGGTGGCGATGATCTCCGGCTCGGCAAACACGACATCGGGCCAACCGGAGCCGACGTTGTTAAACAATAGCACCTTTTGCGAGAACTCGGCACGATCCACGATTTCGACTTGGATCAGGCTGGCGTTTTCGGGGTGAGCTGCGAGATAGGCATCCACCGCTGCCTGTCGGGTGGTGTCGATCCAGACAAGGATGGGGGTGCCTTCTTGCGCCAGCGCCGGGACGCTGAGGCTGATGAGTAGCACGAACACTGTCAATGAATAGAGGAACTGTTTCTTCATACTATTTCTTCCTTCGAAAAGTTGATAAAAGGTCATTTATAGATGTTCCCGAACGAACCGCTCGTTGGCGCATCTTTCTGTGTATCGAGACCGTGAGCGATCCACCGTGATGCTAAACGCAATCTTCACGCCGTGTCGGGTTCGAGCAGTGCCGTCGAAAAGAGCCTCGCCCCGTCTACATCGACACAACCCATTATAGATTATAATTTATAAAAAACGCAACTGTTTGGATTGTTGGGGGTGCATTTCACTTTAATGCAAAACTCGTAATGACACAGGAGGGAGATGTACGGTTCAAACGGGCGGACATACGGCGCGGGAACATAGGGGGTTGGCAAGGTCTCGACAATCGCCTAGTCCCCACCCTACGACGATGCACGTTGTGGGCATCGATCAAAGACGGGGATCACGATTGTTGTTAGGGGTCGCCGACCTCCATGGTTTCCCATCGCGAATCGTAGGGTGCGGACTAGGCGCATGGGGAATGTTACCTGACTCTAAAAACTGGAGCGCCGTATGTCCGCCCGTTTGAATCCGACGAGTCAGAGGCTTAAAGCTGGTGTTTTGTTTTCACCAAAGTGAAATGTACCCTACATTGACTCGGCATCGCGCGCCAAGACCTACTCCCTAATTACAAGGGGCTGATCGATTGGGCAAGGTCCAAGGAAATTATTAATGCGAAGCAATTCAATACGCTTGTCCAGCTTGAAAGTGAGGCACCATGTTCAACAGATGAAGTATTTGAGCGAGCGCTCGGTTCGCGTGAGAGTCTCTACTGGATTTTTCTTGCTGTGGCAAATCGGCTGCCTTTCGATGAGATAGACATCGACTATCTACATGCGCTCTATATGGAAGGTAACTATTGCGCCGATGCTGTTGGCGAATCGATTTTATCTAGGTCGGCGTGTCTTTTTTGTGGAGGCGCAAGGCATTGCGCGCCTACGGATCATCTCCTATTTTGATTCGCCAACAGCATCTACGCCAATGTCATATTAGATTCACGTTCTAAAAAGCCCGTCCATTGTAGGGACGCGCAATGGCGCGTCCGCTGTGTTATCCCCCAAACCGGATACCCCGTTGGGTGTCCCTACGGGGCGAATCATCGAACGGATTTTTAATGTGACATTGGCGTACTACACAGCCCTCACCCTAAATCCTTCTCTCACTCATCTCCTTTCCGCCTCAAAAGATGTGCGTAATGTATAGCCATTGCATGGAGAGGGAGAGGGGTATTTATTCACCTATCCATGGGATTAAGCTCAAAATCTGTGAATTTGAACCCAAGAAACACATAATGAACCCTATAAGACTGTGGCAAAATGCAGTCTGCACGGGTAGGTGAATAAATACGGGAGAGGGGTGGAGAGGGAGAGAAAACGGCTCACAACAGTTCTTAAAAGTTCCCTCTTTACGAAGTGGGAGGGGATATAGGGGTGGCGACGTACTTTCGTGATTTACTGAAACTAATTTCTTGATAGACCCCTAGAAGGAAACACATTAATTGATCTAAAGTCTGATGCTACAAAAAAGCTTAAGCTTTATACTGTCTATTGAATTATGGCTGATCCTAGCCTGAGCGGACTTTGCCCTAAACCCTGTTCTTGATGGCTTCCTAGGCTTTGATAAAAATATTTTTTAATAATATATAGGAAATATTTTCTCTTCAGAAGTTGCCGCTATTTTTTGCTGTGGTAGTGACGCCAACAAATTTCAAAATTATTATTAGTAGAAATTTTATTGCAGCGTAATTCTCCCTGCAACCTATGTCAAATTGACCACTCGACACAGTACCCACCGAATACAAGGCATTATCATAAGAACATAGTGGTCATTTCTTCCGTGAAGCACAGAACACCTTGGTGACAATATCATGAACGAACAGGTTATCCAAAATCGTTATATTCTAAAACAATCATTGGGTGCTGGCGCAATGGGTGCGGTTTATGTCGCTTTTGACCGCTTATCAGGGGAGGAGGTTGCACTTAAGCGATTACTTGAGGCGCGTAAAAACACATCATTACTTACCACCTATGCCAAGCTTGCGCTCACTAACGAGTTTCAAGTTTTGGCATCCCTGCGACATCCCAATATCGTCAACGTGATGGATTATGGTATCGACCAAGAAGGACAACCGTATTTTACGATGCGCTATTTGCAGGGGGCACGCAATCTGCGCGATGCCTCTGTTTCGCTATCGCTGCGCGAAAAAATACATCTCATTATTCAAGTCTTTGAAGCGCTTAAATATTTAGACCGACGGGGCATTATCCATGGTGACTTGAAGCCGGACAATATTCTAGTGACTCCTGATAATGTCGTCAAAGTCCTTGATTTCGGTCTAGCCACTCCCAATCACGACCTCAATGAGTGGGAAATGGCGGGAACACTAGCCTATATGGCACCGGAATTATTTAGCGGAGAAAGCTCGTCCTTCGCCTCAGATATATACGCTGTGGGCGTTATGGCTTACGAAGTCTTGACCGGGCAACGGATGATTAAGCTCAATAGTCATATCGCGATGATAGCGCAGATTCTCGACCAACCTTTAGATGGCGTATCTTTGGTCGCACATATCATCAGCGAACATGAGACCATGGTAAGCATGACCGATGCTCCATTCGGAAGTGCTGATCCTCTTGGTGTGCAAATAACTCTCAATGGAGACGAAACCATCCTCGTCGATATCAATGAGGACGAAACCCACCTCACCCATCCAAATGATGACCAAACGCCGCTTGTCAAGCACAATGAAGAAGAAACGCTCCTGATCCATACCAATCCGCCTTTGACAAAGGCATCCAATCCGCACTTTTCAACGGTCTTTGATTCACCCCATCCCTTGGTCAATATTATCAGCGGTCTTGTCAATAAAATACCAAAAGAACGTTCCCTTAATCCGAGTCAGATCATCACGGATTTATATCGTGCCATTGACGAAGAAGCACCACGACAATCCTACGACAACCGGGAAAGCTTCCTACAAGCGGCAAAATTTGTAGGGCGGGAACACGAGTTTAATGCGCTCTCAAATGCGTTGGATGCCATGCTAGACGGGCACGGCGAGATGTGGTTGATCGGTGGTGAAAGCGGTGTTGGCAAATCGCGCCTTGTCAATGAAATTCGTCATCTCGCGCTGATCAAAGGCGCTCTCACACTGATCGGGGAAGCGGTTGATGAAGGCGCACAACCGTTCCAGTTATGGCGCAACGTTGTCAAACGGATGCTGTTGTGCGTAAACATCAAGGACGCTGATGCTGTGGCGCTCCAGTTTCTGGTGCCCGATATCGCGCGAATTTTGGATCGTCCCCTTACGGCTGTTGAACCAAGTACGATACCCGATGCCATTGCGGCGCTGTTTGCTGCTTGTAACGAGCCAATTTTACTGATCCTCGAAGATTTGCAATGGGCGCGGACAGAAAATTTAGAGATGCTGCAACGATTAAGTGTGCAGGCGGGGCACTCTCAACTTCTTATAATCGCCGATTATCGTTATGATGAATCGCCATTGTTAGCGGAACAATTCCCAGATAGTCATCATATCTTGTTAGAACGCTTAGACGGGGCTTCTATTGCCGAATTGACCGCCTCTATGATCGGTGCCGCCGGGAGTGAGCCGAAACTGGTCAAGATGCTGCAAAAAGAGACGGAAGGCAATATCTTTTTCTTGATCGAAATTGTCCGAGCATTGGCAGAAGAAGCCGGAACGCTGGAAAAAATCGACGATACAACACTTCGTCGGCGCGGATGGAAAGGTGAATTTCATAAAATCCTCCAGCGGCGCGTGGATAAAGTCCCATCGGCAGATCGCGCGTTATTGTATCTCGCCGCCGTTGCCGGACGGGATTTGGATGCCAAACTGCTGCGTGCATTCAACGAGCATGGTGATTTTGAAACTTGGCTGACTACGACGATCAATGCCGCTGTCATTGAATACCGTGACGAACGTTGGCGGTTTGCGCACGACAAACTGCGCGAATATGTGATTGATACCTTGCCACCCGAAGTACAGCGCGATCTGCATCGTCGGGTGGCAGAGACGATGGAAACGCTAGACCTGCCCGAACAAAATGCGGTTATGCTGATTTCTCATTGGCGTGGGGCGGAACAGCCACTCAAAGAAATACACTATATCCGTATCGCTGGCGAAAAAGCCACGCAAATCGGTGTCTATAATGATGCCAGAACACTCTATGAACGCGCCTTGGAAATAGCCACCTCCACACCCCAACACATCGAGTTCAACAGCGCGCTGGGGGGCTTATATGAATATATGAGTCAGTATGTCGATGCTGAGCGCCATCTGACTCACGCCCTCCATCTGGCAACTCAAGCGGATCATACCGAATTCATGCCCGGAATTTTAGATAAGCTCGCATGGATTCATATTCGTCATGGGGATATGGATGCCGCGATGGAGAAAGCGGCGGACGTGTTACGGTTAGCACGCGCCGCAGGGGATGAACAGGCAGTCATGCAGGGGCTTTTGTTGATGGGTGTCGTTCATAATATTCGCGGCGAGATGCAAGCATCCTACGATGTCTTGATCGAAGCACAACCCTTTGTTGAACGCGGGGGCGAATCGTATGTGCAAGCCACTTACCTAAATTCATTAGGTGCCGCTGAAGAAGGTTTAGGACGAAGCGAGGAAGCCATCCACACGTTGACGCGCGCCAGCGAGCTGGCTGGTGAACTCGGTAATCCGGCATTGATGGGCAATATCGAAGGTAATCTAGGGCGGATGCTCTATGACGAAAGGCAATATGAGGCTGCGCATGAACATTTTATAACCGCCCAAATTGCCTTTCAACATGTCAAAAGTGCCTATGGCGAAGCGCTTGCCAGCTATTATCTCGGCTATATTGCCACTCATAAAAGCGAATTCAAGACCGCCCGAGATTATCTTTGCCACTCGCTTGAATTGAGTTTAACTATGGGCGCAGAAGCAATACTGCTAGGTGCCTTAGTGGGTGTGGCAGAATATCATCGTAAACACACCAATGACCAGCGTGCGGCGGAGTTAATCGGCTTAATTCGGTCGCATCCAGCTGCGCAAAGAGATGCTGCCATCTTGCGCGAAGCTGATACCATCTTCGAAAAACTTCGCCTGCGTGATTTTGATGCTGCCTTCGAAAGCGGCGCACGACTTAATCTGAATGAAAGCGCGTACCTTGAACAAACCACGCTTCAAGCCCTCATTTAGCGTCCAGTGCCTCGCGCCCGATCTGGTTTTTTTGCTATCAGAGCGCGAACGCCATACCTTGACAGGGAATTTGTATTTTTCGCTCGCCCCCTTGCTGGATGGACACCATGACATTGCCACGATTACAGAGCGTTTAAGCGCTATCGCCAGCCCAATGCAAATCAGTTATGCGCTCCATCGCCTTCAAAACAAAGGTTATGTCAGCGACTTTGATACGCCCTCGGCAGTACAGTCTGGTCTCATACGGTTACATGTTGTCGGAAATGTCGACGTGCGGCCGCTGTTCACTGCGTTGACGGCGCTCAATCTGTTGGCGGATGACGATGCCGACGCCGATCTCGATCTCGTTGTAATCGATGATGAACTACACAACGATTTGGACAGCTTCAATCGGTCTGCTAAGCGCGCATGGATGCTGGTAAAGCCGATGAATTCCATTTTATGGATCGGACCTGTTTTCGTACCGGGCGAAACCGCCTGTTGGTCTTGTTTGGCACGACGTACCCGCGATAATCACCCCATTGAAACATTTTTAGAAACACAAATCGGAAAACATCTCGTCATTCCACACGACGCCCCCATATCTGTCGCCGCTCTTGGCATGAGCTTGGCAGCACATGAAGCCATCCGATGGCTGTCTGGGGAACGTCATTTGCGCTCACAATTATATGCCTTCGATACTATCACCTTGAAGGGCGCTTTTCATAATGTCGTCCGTTATCCCACATGTTCAGTCTGTGGCACGGGACAAAAACGCGCTGCCACTGCTATCCAACTGCAATCCCGTCCCCAAGCGGGGGCAACGGATGCGGGGTCGCGCAGCGCGACGGCAGCGACGACATTGGCACGCTATGACCACCATATCAGCCCCATAACCGGGATAGTCACGCATCTAACGCGCGTGGCGACGCCAGAACACATTCACCTTTATGCGTCTGGGCATAATAAAGCCCGTCCTCTCCATCAATGGGGCAAATTCAAGCGTCATTTGCGCGCTCAAAGTGCTGGCAAAGGAACTGATCCGATACAGGCACGCGCCAGCGCCCTTTGCGAAGCGATTGAAAGGTACAGCGGCATGGTTCACGGTGATGAACCGACCGTCACCGCACGCCAGCGCGATCTAGAGGGGGCAATCCATCCCCATGATCTGCTCTTGTTCAGCGAGGCTCAGTACGCGACCCGCGATACTTGGAATACCCATAGCCCGCCGCATTTGTTTGTCCCTCAGCCTTTCGAAGACGAGCGCCCCATTGAATGGTCGCCAGTGTGGTCGTTGCGCGACCATAATTGGAAATATGTGCCTACTGCCTATGGCTATTACGATGCACCGCAAGCTTCTGATCACCTTTTTTGCAGTGCCGACTCCAATGGCTGTGCGGCGGGCAGTTCGCCCGAAGACGCTATTTTGCAAGCACTGTTAGAAGTAATCGAGCGCGATGCTATTGCCATCTGGTGGGATAATGAGTTGTGCCGTCCGGCGTTCGACCTCGACACGCTCAATCATCCCTATATCGAGCGCACACGCACTTATTTCGCGCAGACGGGGCGTGATTTTTGGCTTTTGGACATCACAACGGATCTCAACGTCCCAGTATTTGTCGCGCTTTCAAGACGAATCGATGCTCCTACCGAGGACATTGTTTTAGGTTTTGGTGCCCATTTGGATAGTCGTATTGCGGCACTTCGTGCCTTGACGGAAATGAACCAATCCCTGCCTGCCGCGCTTCGAGATGCCAATGGCGACTATCAATCGGACTCAGAGTGGGAACTTCATTGGTGGCGAACAGCAACAATTCAGAATCAGCCTTATCTTGCACCCGACCCCACACTGTCCATGCGCACCCCGTTCGATTATCCCTTCATCGCCAATATTGATCTGCGTGATGATATTCTTTATTTGGTCGATCTCGCCCGGGTGCGAGGAATTGATACCCTCATACTTGACCAAACGCGGGCTGATGCAGGCTTACCCGTTGTCCGCGCCATCATGCCGGGGATGCGCCATTTTTGGGGACGCCATGCCGCCGGTCGTTTGTACGATATACCGGTACAAATGGGTTGGCTAGCGCTGGCGCGTCATGAATCCGAATTGAATGCTACGCCGATGTTCATGTGATGAACGAAAAACGGCGTTTTGAGCGCATCGAAAACGGTTGGCGCTTGACTCTGGATTCTTTGTCAGTTGATCTGCCGATGACTGATTCCAGCGACAATCCGCCTTATGACGCATGGTCAACGCCCGATCTCATTGCTCATTTTGGAGAACCGATGCAAATACCCATACGCTACTCAGTAGCGCCTTTGGTGCCGCCCAAATCCACAACTATGATTCCGTTGCCATCACCCACATCGCCTGAACCGATCTCTTTCTTCGCTGTCTTGGATCAACGCCGCACCCTCTATCAGTATGGTGTTCCCGTTCGCATTGATGAGATCGGGATGCTTTTGTATCATGCGGCGCGTGTGAAAGAGATGCTACACGGTGCCTTATACGACTCGTCGCGTCGTCCTTATCCATCAGCAGGGGCGGCATATGAACTTGAAATCTATATATTGGCAGCCGCATGTGATGGCTTACCCGTGGGGTTTTATCATTATGGACCGCGCGAACATGTTTTTGAACTGCTGCTTTTACCGGACGCCCAGCGCCAGATGATGATTGATGATGCCATCCGACAAACAGCGAACCAGATTAATATGGTACAAATCGCGCTCTACATCACCGCACGGATGCGCCGCATCAACTGGAAAAATCGACCTTTAACATTGGCACATCAAGATGCGGGGGTACTGCTTCAAACCTTCTACTTGACCGCTACGGCGCTCGGTCTCGCTCCCTGTGCGCTCGGTGGCGTCAATGCTGTGCAATTTTCACAATGGACTGGGATTTCGGCAAGCGAAGAACCGTTGATGAGTGGCTTTCTCATCGGTTCTTCAAAATCTTAGCGCTCTTGATCTACTTGATTTGCCGAACCATTGGATAAAAATAATAGGTATTGTGACCCATGATAAAATTTCTATAGGGGATTATAGTAAAGTTACTTCTGAAGCTCACTATCTAGCCGAACGATGGGAGTGCTTGATCATGGTCATTTAAGAAGGACTATCAACATGAACGTGCAAAAGTTTTTGGTGAATGCCGCGAACGCGGGTTATGGGTGGGATGTCAACGCTTTGTCGTCTCTAGCGCTACAGAACGGCTATCGTTTTAGCACCGCCGAACTGCAAACCGCCGCTGATGAATTATGGGGCGATCTGTCTGAAGAACAACTGCGTAGTGTCGTTGGTGGTGGTAGCGATAATGGCAAGGACAATAGTGGCAATGGTGAGGGCGGTGCAACACACCAGAACCCGCCACCCGGTCATGGCGATGGCAATACTTGGGCACCTCCGCCTGGTGATGTGTCGGGCAATAGTTGTTTCTTCATCCGGGCGAAATAAACTAAACTGTGCCCTAAGTGTGCATCTTGTTAGATAGATCAGCCCGGCATCATGCCGGGTTTTTGATAGATAGAAAATCATGACACGCCGCCTTCAAACACCGCTGATGCTACAAATGGAAGTCTCAGAATGTGGGGCGGCTGCGCTTGGCATTTTGTTGCGACATTTTGGACGTCATGTTGCCCTTGAGGAGATGCGTCAAGCGTGTAATGTCACTCGCGATGGGACGACCGCGCTTGATATTGTTCGTGCTGCTAAAGCCTATGGTATGGATGCGTCTGGGCTGCGCCGAACCACCCTCCTTGGACTTGAAAAGCTCACGCTGCCCTATATCGTTCATTTGCGGGGTGGTCATTTCGCCGTTGTCGAGGCATTGGATGACCGATTCGTTTATCTTAACGATCCGGCGGTCGGACGACATAAATTGATGTTCGATGAATTCATGGCATTGCACGGCGGGACAGCGATTGTTTGCACACCTAATGCTGGCTTTGTCCGCCAAGTGGCTCCCTCACGATGGCGGAGTGTGCTGCAAGAGTGGCTGACAGGGTACGAAGCCGATGTCACCGCCATTGTTTTTATAAGCTTATTTTTGCTTATCCCCGGATTTTTGCTCCCACGACTACTACAAACCTTTGTTGATGAGGTGTTGACGCGCCAAATCGATGCGCTCCAAACGATCATTATTGGATTGGCGGTGGCACTAGTCATGCGTGCCGGGCTACTCACGCTGCAAGGAGCGTTGCTGCTGCGGTTGGAAACTCGTTTAGCTCTCCGCGCGGTTGAGACATTTCTAGATCGGCTGCTGCGTTTGCCACTGGCATTTTACGCGCATCGCTATAGTGGGGACCTGGCGGCACGGTTGAATATCCACGACCGCATTGCAGGATTATTGACTCGTGATTTCGCCAATGCACTCTTTAATGCCATGTTGATGGGGTTCTATGCGGTCATCATGCTGAGTTATAGCGTTCTACTGACCGTGCTGACGCTGCTATTTGTGGGTGTTAACATAGGATTGCTGCGGTTCATCGCTCAACAGCAGCGGGATTTGAGTGGTCAGCTTGCTTCCCAACAAGCGCAGCACATCGGCGCGACCATCAGCGGTTTACATGCGCTCGAAACCTTGAAAGCCGCAGGATATGAATCTATCCTCGGTCAACAATGGCGTCAGCTTCATGCGGCGGTCATTGATACCAAGTGCCGCTTGAATCGCCTGACGCAGGGTTATTTCGCCCTATTGCCATTCACGTTAGCGGTCAATACCACCCTGATTTTGGTTATTGGCGCGCACCAAGTCATTGACGGCACATTGACGCTGGGGGCATTAGTAGCATTGCAAAGTTTGGCATTCAATTTTATCCAACCCGTCAACCAACTGGCGGCGCTGGGCGGGATGCTGCAAGTGATGGAAAGTGACCTCGACCGTAGAGACGACATTCTGAACTATCCCCCACGCTGTACGCCGCCCTATGCTGATGTGACCTGGATGCAAAGTCCGAAAATAGGACAAGTTCATGTGCGCGATCTAGTTTTCGGCTACAACCCAAACCAACCGCCACTCATTGACCATATTTCGTTCACGCTGGAGCCGGGCAGTATCACCATGTTGTGTGGGACGTCAGGGCGTGGCAAATCGACCCTAGCACGGCTTATCGCAGGACTGCTTGATGCCCAAAGTGGTGCCATTTATGTGAACGGGCGTCCAGCGCATACGCAAAGTAAGACGATTGGTTACGCTGATCAAACGATCACGTTATTTGCCGGAACGTTTCGAGATAATTTAACGTTATGGGACGATACTATTTCCACAGATGCGCTAATGCGCGCGGCGCGTGATGCCTGCATCCACGATACGATTATGGCGCGCGGCGGTTATGATGCGCTGATTACTGAAAACGGAAATGATCTCAGCGGTGGGCAGCGACAGTGCCTAGAGATAGCACGCGCGCTCGTTCGCGATCCGGTAGTGTTAATTTTAGATGAGACGACCAATGCCCTCGATTTAACCACTGAAGCGCGCGTGATCAACCATTTGGCGCGGCGCGGATACACTATCATGATCGTCGCTCATCGCGCCGATACATTGCGCTATGCCGAACACATCATTGATATGGATACGCTTGAGTCGAATCGTATGCTCATATGACTGACATGTCCTCGGCTCAATCGACCTCTTTTGTAGCACTCCCCGATCATCCGTTAAAGTTGACTGATTTGATACGCTATGGCTGGCGGCTCGTGCGCGCCGATGTGGGGGGGCTGGTGCTGATTGGGTTGGTGACGGGCGCACTCAGCCTTGTGATTCCCTTGGTGAGTGGGGCGGTGTTCGGCTCGATCATCCCCCGGAGTGACCGCGATACCCTCTGGATTGTGTTCATCCTCTTGATAGCAGGGGCAGTGGCGCTCGCAACATTCGATATCGTCCACGGGCGGATCGCATTGCGACTAGGAACAAAACTAGATGCCGGCTTAAGTGCCGCCTTGTGGGATCGTATTTTGCGGTTACGCGCCTCGACATTACGACAATTTGCGGTCGGTGATTTGGCAGAACGCGCGCTTGGGTTAAGCGAAATCCAACCGCTATTCACATCGGTGTTGGTAAGCAGCACATTGGCAGTGGTATTCACCGCCTTTAATCTAGCATTGATGTTCCAACTTATACCGGCATTGGCAGGAACAGCGCTGATCTTAACGGCTTTGGCGGTCTTCGTTAATTTAGCATTGGGGGCGGCACAACAACATGTCTATGGCACTGCTACTGCGATGGGCGGCGCGCTGACAAGTTTGGTAATCGCGCTCCTCATGGGCACAGCGAAACTGCAAGCCGCCAATGCCATTCCCCGTGCGCTAAGGCATTGGCGTGGTGCGTTTATGAACCAGCGGCAGCAGATTATGCGCGGACGGACGCTGCGTTATTGGCATGTAGCATTCAATGGCGGGTATTCAATTCTGGCGTCCATCGTTCTCTTCACCCGCGCCTATGATCAACCCGATTTGAATACAGCGGTATTTCTGACATTCAATGTTGCGTTTGCGCAAATTATGACCACCTTACTCAGTTGGAGTGGTATCTTGATCGCGGCGATGAGTACCTTCCCTGCCTACGAACGCCTCAGACCGCTATTAAAGAGTACCCCCGAACCAAGAGGGAAAATTGCACCAGCACTGAGCGGACAAGTCAATCTCCATGATATTTCTTTTCGCTTTGATACGGACGGAGAGTGGATACTCCGCCACCTGACTCTGAACATAATTCCCAATGAAATCGTTGCGGTCGTTGGTGCGGTTGGAAGCGGAAAATCGACCTTGCTTCGGCTGCTGATCGGCTTTGAAACGCCGGAGTCGGGCACGATTCAGTACGATGGATATCCCTTAGAAACGCTCGATCTGTCAGCTTTACGCCGTCAATTGGGGGTCGTCCTGCAAAATGGGGTGCTGACAGCGGGAACTATCCGAGACGCAATCACGAATGGGACTAGTATTGATGATTCGGTGTTGTGGCAGGCGGCGGAAAGCGCCTGTATCGCCGACGATATTCGCGCGATGCCGATGGCGCTGGACACGCATATCAGCGACAGCGCGACAAATATTTCAGGGGGGCAAGGGCAGCGCCTGCTGTTGGCGCGCGCCTTTGCCCACCAGCCACGCCTGTTGCTCCTTGATGAAGCGACGAGCGCCTTAGATAATGAAACACAAGCCCAACTTATGACGAATATTCGCGCCTCCGGCATCACTACATTGATGATCGCGCACCGGATGGAAACTGTGATTTATGCAGATCGTGTCTATCGCTTTGAGGGAGGGCAACTAATTTTGACAAAATATGAATAAATAAAATATATTTATTTCATATTAGATGGGCACTCTTAGCTTGTGTGGATGCGAGACATTGACCAAAAACCGGATCAACCGATGATGTTACTGGTGACGCCCCGGTACCATGATCGAGCGGCTCATCGGACGCGCGATCATCCCGTCGAACGCATTGCGGCTGACGAACGAGCCGATCCCCGGACGATAGTGCCGCGCCCGCAGATACACCAGCCCCGCTGCCGAGTCGAACGGTTCGCCCGTAAGCGAAGCGACACCGTCTCCTAGCATCCATTCCCAGTTCCCCGCCGAGTCTTTGTGTGCGTGCAAGCCACCGAGTGCGTGAACGTGGCGGGTGACGTTCGCGCTCGTGGTTGTGGTCAGCACTTGTGGCAACCCCGCTTGCAGGTCGAGCAGGGTACGGGTGGTTGTGCCGCTTGCGGTCACACTGCAACGGCAGTTGCCCGGTCGCTGCGCACATTGACGGTGTAGGTGAATTCCGTTTGGGCTAGTATTGCGCGCTGGATAGATCATCAGGACATGTCGACTGACTCGATTGATGTCGTTGTGCGCCCTATTTTGCTCCAGAGTTATCATGTAGCTCTATTTTAAATTCCTCGATAGTGACTACTCGGTATGGAAACAGAACAACATAAACAGAGAGGCATGAAGACGTGAAGAAAAACAGAAAAATACCCCTCGAAACGTGGATGTAGGGGTGGATTAGGCGCTTGTCAATCGT
>JBBRTY010000087.1:0-15035 GCA_038248285.1 Aggregatilineales bacterium | reverse complement strand
TTTTTTGTTGCCAACCCCTATCGTCTCATCAACGTAAATGTAGGGGCGGATTAGGCGCTCGTGGAAAAATCCCCAACCCCAAGAGTCGCCGCGCCGAATATCCGCCCGTTTACCTGTTATGAAATCATAGCGATGCACCAAAGTGAAATGTACCCCAATGAAATTTGGCAATTGACTCTCATGATGGGGCGTGTTATTATTTTCTTCACGTTACGTTGCGGGGTAGAGCAGTGGCAGCTCGTCGGGCTCATAACCCGGAGGTCGTAGGTTCGAATCCTGCCCCCGCTATAGTTAAGGTGATGTAGCTCAGCCGGTTAGAGCGATGCACTCATAATGCATAGGTCGCTGGTTCAAGTCCAGCTATCACCAACAAAAATCCCTTTCGAGGGATTTTTTGTTGCCTAAAACCACTTGCTGTGCCTTAGCGCGTCACGCTGAAGATGAACACCCCGATGATGGATAGGTTGATGATGACCTCTAAAATCATGCCATAAATGAACGACTCTAGTGCAAAACCCCCTGCCCGAAGCGCCACTTTCAAATCGCCGACCCGCAATATCTCTAAACCAATCGCCCCGCCAATCGCCCCGATCAGCGTACCCAAAATCGGGATCGGGATGAAAATCGTCCCCAATAAGCCACCGCCTAAAGTGCCGATAACGCTGCTGCATGAGAGTCCGCGTGTTTTCATGCCCAGCAGGGGCAACCAAAATTCACTACTGGCGGCGACCAGCATCAAAAGCGTGACGCCCACCGCCGACAAGAGGGTGAATTCGCGAAAACTAGAGACGACCCCGTAGATAATGCAGATCAGCCACATCAGCACTGGCCCCGGCACAAAGGGGATGATCGAGATCAATAGGGTGATGCCCAAGACAATCAGGGTTAGAATTTCGGCGATATCCATAAAACGCCCCTTTATTTCGAAGCTGAATAGGTATCCGGTAGGTCATTAAGGAATAATACGCTATCGCCCGTCGTTAAGTTGCGTTGATACCAGTCTATGGCTTCTGCCAAGGTTTCGACCACATGTAAATGCTCAGCGGGAAAGCCCGCGCTGACGAGACCCTCGTTGATCGGGATGGTTTGTTTGCTCCCCACAAGGATGACCTCTGTTGCATGGGCGGCGGCGGCAACGCCAAGTTTACGATTCTCACTTTCCATCATCGCGCCAAGTTCAACCATACCGGGTGTGATCAACAAGCGTCGCCCGCTGGTGTGCAGCGAAAGCACCTTCAAAGCGCTGATTGCGCCCACCGGATTGGCGCTGTAGGCGTCGTTGATGATGGTTATGCCGTTAGGGGTGGTTTCGCGCACTAAGCGGCTTTCTGGGGGGTGTAGCGTGCGTACACGGAAAGCGACTTCGCTAAAGGGCACGCCTTCATGCACTGCAACTGCCGTCGCCAACAGGATATTGGTCACATTATGCGCACCCACAAGCGGCGTAGAAAAGCTTTGGACTTCATGGGTCAGCGTATCTGTTACAGTGAACACTAGTCCGTGTAAAGACTCTGTGATGTCCGACGCGACAAAACGGGGGACGCCATTTTGAACCGTGCTAGGGTCGGTAGTGGTGCTGATCGCCAAACGGGTGGCGGGATAGCCTCGTTCAAGCATCGTGCGCACGTAGGGGTTATCCCAGTTGAAGATGCCGACGCCATCGGCGGGCAAGGCTTTGATGATTTCATATTTGGCGGTGGCAGTATTTTCAAGACTGCCGAAACGTTCCAAGTGTTGGGGTCCGACCTCGATCACGATGCTGATACGCGGGTGAGTCAAATCACAGATGCGTTTGATTTCGCCGGGGACATATGCCCCCATCTCGGCGATGAAATACTCGACGCGATTATCATTGGCAATATCGTTGTTGATGGCGATACAGATGCCCATCAAGGTATTGTAACTTTTGGGGGTGGGATAGGCGTGGTAGCGCCCATTGAGCAGGTGTGCCAAGATGGTTTTTGTGGTCGTTTTGCCATAACTGCCGGTGATGCCGATCACCACTGGGTTCACTTGCGCCAAGGTGGTGCGGGCGCGCTGGATAAAACGGGCGCGCAAAGCTGCCTCGACCGGATAGAGCAGAAGATTGGCAAGCGGTAAGGCAAGCGGGGCGGCGATGAAAACTGTAAAACCCAACGTCGATATAATTAGGCTAAGAAAACGATCCGGCAAGCCCATCATATTTAGCAAAAAAAACAAACCCAGACCTATGATCGTCACCAGTGTGAAGGCGACCCCCAACAAGCGACGGGCGCGCGGTGTTGCGCGGAATTTTTTCTTGATCTCGGTCTCGCTCGGCGGGGTGATGGCGACACCTGCCGCCAGTATGCCTAAAATGGCGGGCAGTGGACTACCGGGGGACTCTGCCAGTACGAACGTCATGATGCTGCCAATGAACCATGCGCCCGCAGCGCGGTTGGGAAACCAACGATCCCGCGCTGCCAATAGCCAGCGCAGATAACGCAGACTCATGTATTCTTCGATTTGATAAAATCGCGCTTGTCGATAGACACGCAGATTTGCGCCGCTGATCCAGAGGATCATCAGCAGGATGAGCAGGACAGCGATCATGGCACAAACCCCTCTCGTAATGCGGTTCGGTTAGTTTTTGAAGAAGTGATCGAGCGTGCGTGCGACCTCGTTTTGATGATGCAAATAGGCGTAATGATCGCCATTTTTATAGATGATGAGACCCGCATCAGGGATCAATTGTTCCAGTAATTGCCCTTGCCACAACGGGGTATCTTGGTCGCCTTCTCCCCACAATAGAAGGGTCGGGCGGCTGACAAGTTTGGCAAAGGGCGTCAAGTCTTCGTTGACAACTTTCAAGAAAGTTTCGCGCATGACGCCACTGGTCAGCAGATAATCGGCTGATCCGTAACGCTGGCTGTACCATGCTGCAAGGCGGTTTGCTAACGACCCTGCGCCAATGCTTCGCAACCCTGCGCGAACAGCCTTATAGAGGCTGAGCCGGAGCGAGGGCGTCCCTGTGCGTTTTGGCGGAATGCCTGCTGCGCCGGTGAGCGCTAATTTGCTGATGTGCGTGGCTTGCTGTGCCCCCAACACCAGCGAAATCCGTGCCCCGAAAGAATGTGCGAAGATATTTACGGTCGGAGTTCCCAAGCAATCTAAGAGCGCGACGACCCATTGCGCATAGTCATGCACTGACCACCCCATTGGTGGCACCGCACTGCGTCCAAAACCGGGGAAATCGGGCACAATGCCGGGGTAGCCGAGTTTTGCCATCCGCTCGGCGATGGGCAGCATCAATTCGGAACTGACACCCCATCCGTGTAAATAAAGAATAGGCGCTTGGGGCGGGGCGGTCGGCAAGGTAGTGGTGACATGCGTGACCGCACAACGAACACCACCAAGATCGTAAAATTGGGCGTCTGGAGTTGTCATCAATTTAAGCCGAGGTGATCCGTGCGCCCAAATTGCTGAGCTTGACCAAGACATCGCCAAACATATGCGATAGCACCTGTGCATTATCGATTTGGGTTTCGCCTTCCGCCACAAGAGCAGCAGCGAGCATTCCCAAGCCCGCACGCACATCGGGTGTATCCATGTAAATCCCGGTTAGGCGGCTGGAACCAATGACAATCGCCCGATGGGGGTCACATAAAACAATTTGGGCACCCATTGCCTTTAGCTTGTCCACGAATAAGAGGCGATTGGCAAACATTTTTTCGTGAATGAGGGACGTGCCAAAGGCTTGTGTCGCGATCACGGTTGCGACGGCCACAAGGTCAGAGGGAAAACCGGGCCATGGCGCGCTTTCGATGGATGAGTCCACATCTTCTTCACGATTAGAAATGCTTAATTTTTCGTGGTTAGGGATAAAGAGACTGGTTTCGCCGAGATCGCACTGAATCCCAAACCGACGAAAAATATGGGTGATCATACGCATATCCGCGCGGCGCACCCCGGCGATCTCGACTCGTCCACCACACAAGGCGGTTATGGCGGCGATGCTCCCTACTTCGATATGGTTGGGTCCGATGGTGGCTTCGGCACCGTGTAACGCATCTACGCCGATGATCGTCAGACGATTCGAGCCGATCCCATCAATAGAAGCCCCCATGGCCACGAGGAAATGCGCCAACTCTTGAACATGAGGTTCAGTGGCAGCATTTTGGAGGATGGTTTCTTTGCCACAGCGGGATGCCAACATCATGACGAGTGCGGTGGCAGTCACGCTGGCTTGGGTGAGGAGGATATCTTTTTTCTCCCATGCCGTCGCGCGTAGTTCGACGGCGTGGGCAGTTGTCACAACATCGAAACCCAGATCACGCAGTGCTTCAAGGTGGGGGCGGATGCGGTTGAGCGAAAAATCGACTTCGAGGCGGACATGTTGACGGCGGATCAGAATCGGCGCGACCAACAACATCATCTCTACCGAAAGCTCGGTGTCTTCTTGGGTGAGTACCCGCCGCGTGATCTGGGTGCTTTCGATGTGTAGACTTTCCCCATCCCAAGTTGCGGTCGTCCCAAAACCGAGCATCACCTCTAATAAATTTTGGACGCTTAACGTGCGCGGCACATTGTGAAGATGGACGAGTGACTCGGTCAAGAGCGCCGCTGCCATCAAGGGCAAGGCGGCGTTGGGATTACTCGAAGGCGTATAGACGCCATTGAGGGGGTGATGTCCCTCGATTTTAATCAGCATGATCTTGAATTTGGCGTAAGGCTTCGGCAATGGTCGCCGCCACCCGCGCATTGTTGATCAACAAAGAAGTATTGGCACGGCGTGAGGCACCTTCGGTCAGTTCTGCGACACGGCTTAAGACATAGGGTGTCACTTTTGCGCCGCTGAGCGCGTGATCATGCGCTTCTTGGGTGGCTTGCTTAATCGCGGCTTCGGCGATCTCCGACGAAAGTTCATCTTCGGCGGGCACGGGGACAGTGATTAACAACCCATGTTTCATATCAAGGGCATGGGTCGCGTGGATGATGGCGGCAGCAGCTTGGGGGGTGGTGACTTGGGCATCAATCGGGAGATCGGTCGAGCGCGTGTAAAACGCCGGCAGCATCTCGGTATTTAGCCCGATGATGGGCACACCTTGTGTTTCTAGCACTTCTAGGGTGAGTGGCAGGTCGAGGATTGATTTTGCGCCGGAACAAACCACCGCAATCGGGGTGCGCCCCAATTCGATGAGATCCGCCGAGACATCCATCGGTTGCCCGCGATGGACACCGCCGATTCCGCCCGTCGCAAAGACGTGGATGCCGATTTTATGCGCGACAATCATGGTCCCCGCGACGGTCGTGGCTCCGTCTTGTTTCATACCCACTGCGATAGCTAAATCGCGGCGGCTGCACTTGCGCACTGACGTGGCTTGCGCCAGATATTCGATCTGGTCGAGGCTGAGACCGACGACAATTTTACCTTGAATGATGCCGATGGTGGCGGGGATCGCACCTGATTCTCGAATAGCCGCCTCCATCGCGAGGGCGGTTTCGATGTTGGTGGGGTAGGGTAAGCCATGGGTAATCAGGGTGGATTCCAAAGCAACGACGGCTTGATTGCGCTCATTGAGGGCGGCGCGTACCGGCGCGGCAATTTGGAATATCGATGGGTCTGTCAGTAAAGTCGTCATATTCAACGTGAATGTCCCTTCCGAAAGTGCGTTAGAATTTATATCATGGAATGACGTAATCGGGTATAGGTGAAGGACAAGACGGCACTATGCCGGACGAAAACCCAGCGATGAAGCAGCAGCTCCAGATGAAACGCGCTATTCGGCGGGCTATTCGCCGTGATATTTTGCTGCCCAGTATCCTTGCCTTTGCTCTCATCATTATTTTGACTGTTATCGCGCTGGTCTCAACACGGTCGGCACCCATCGCCAATATCTTTATGACCCTGTTCTTGTTATGCCCGCTCGTTTTGTGTATGCTACCTGTATATCTGGTCTTGATGGTCTTGATTGTCATGATGGGACGTGCCAATACTGCTGTTGGTAAAGGATTGTTCCATGCCAGCACCATCACAAGTACTGCTGGCGACCGCGTAACCAGCGCGTTGGAACGGGCAGCACGGGTGACAGTGGGTTGGAACAGCCGATTCGCTTTTATAGATAGAATTGCCTCTCGCATATTCGATCAACCGCAAGGTGGGGATGATAAATGAGCAACATATCTACTGAGTCCGCCAAGAAGAGCATTGCCGATACCCGCCAACAAGTCTATGTTTTGGGCGGCATTGTGGGGTTACTCTTTGGTTTAATCTCTGCCTATGTTTTTAATCGCGCTGCCCACGATACCACCAATCCGGTGGAAGCGGGATTAACCCGTGTCAAGACCGGCGATATCATCACGTTGGCGCTCGCTGCGATAGCGTTGGTGCGTCAGATCGCCGAAATTGGACGCCCTGAAGAACCGCCAAAACGTCGGCGATAATCATGTGCGGTCGATATGTCCTAGCCGTGTCACCAGAACTGCTGCAACAAGCTTTTGATTTGACCATGGTGCCGGATTTTGCCCCGCGCTATAACATCGCGCCGACCCAATATCTGCCTGTCATCACAGATGAAGCGCGGCACGATGTTCAACTATTGCGTTGGGGCTTGATCCCCAGTTGGGCGAAGGATGCCAAGATGGCGAGCAACTTGATCAATGCACGCTCCGATGGCGTCGCCGAGAAACCCTCGTTTCGTACCGCCTTTCGCCGCCGCCGTTGTCTGATCCCGGCAACCGGGTATTACGAATGGCACACGGGCGACAATGGCAAAGTCCCGATTTATATTCACCTGAGCGACCAACCGGTGTTTGCGATGGCGGGCTTATGGGAGGTGTGGCTTAATCCCGAAACAGGCGAACTTGTCCGCACCTATAGCCTGATCACGACCGATGCCAACGAGTACATCCAAGCGATCCATACGCGGATGCCGGTGATCTTGCAGCCTAAAGATTATGATGTTTGGTTGGATGGCGAAACGGTGCCTGCCCCTGTATTGCAGGGCTTACTCGTGCCCTATGAGGGCGCGATGGCAGCCTATGAGGTTTCAAAAGCGGTGAATCGCCCGATCAACGATTCGGCTGAATTAATCATCCCCTTCGCTTCCTAAAAGATACTTGGAAGCGATAGTGGGCGAGGTGCCGCCTGGCCCACTGCGAAAAACGCCTATTCATCTTTCTTCATACGCTTGTCGATCATATCCTTGAAGGGGTCTTTACCGGCTTTGATCAGCACTTCGCGACCACGCCCATTGGGCAGTTGTTTGCCGACGACGCCGATCTCTTCCATCAAGTCCACGATGCGCGCCGCTCGTGGATACCCCAAACCCAAACGCCGTTGTAACAGGGATGCCGACGCCTCCTGTTCGGCAATGACAATCTCGATGGCTTGTTCCAGCATGGGGTCGGTTTCCGCCAAGAATTCGCGCCGTGTTAAGCCCCGTTCCCATGGACCAACCACACGCCCCGGTTTGTAATCTTCTTGCTCTTGTGCCCATGTTTTCCAGTGATGAACGATGGTGCGCACTTCATCATCGGATATATAGCAGCCTTGCAAACGGCGCGGTGCCATCATGTCGCTGGCTTGATAGAGCATGTCGCCCCTGCCCAAAAGCGCTTCTGCACCACCCGTGTCGATGATCACGCGCGAATCGATACTTGATGCGACCGAAAAGGCGATACGAGACGGGAAGTTTGCTTTGATCAAACCGGTGATGACATCCACACTGGGGCGTTGGGTTGCGACGACCAAGTGCATCCCGACAGCGCGTGCCATCTGTGCCAGACGGGTCAGTGTTTTTTCTGTCTCTTCGGGGTGATTCATCATCAAATCGCCGACCTCATCGATCATGATGACGATGTAGGGCAGATATTCGTCGCGTTTCCGCCGCCCCAAGCGTGAGTTGTAGGTATCGATATTACGCGCGGCATTTTCTTCGAGGACTTTATAGCGCCGATCCATTTCGCGAGTACACCAGCGTAGCACACCAATGCAGCGTTCTAGGTCGGTTTCGACCGGTCCCAACAAATGCGGCAAACCATTAAAGCGCGTGAGTTCGACCATCTTGGGGTCAAGCATCACGAGTTTGACGGTACTAGGCAAGTTGTCGAGCGCGAGCGCGCTGGCGATTGCCGCCATACACACCGACTTGCCGGAACCCGTCGTCCCAGCGATTAACAGATGAGGCATCCCCGCTAAATCAATCCCAATCGGGTCGCCCGCGACATCACGACCGAGGGGGATGAACAGGGGGGTTTTCTTCTTTTGTGCCTGTTCAAAATAGCCCTTGCTTTCGTAGACAGTGCGCAAAGTGACGACGCTGGGATTTTTGTTGGGGACTTCGATGCCGATGTAATTTGTCCCCGGCACAGGTGTCTCCAAGCGCAATCGCTTCGCCGATAGCGAAAGCGCCAAATCGTTGGCAAGCGAACTGATGCGGCTGATACGGGTACGACTGAAGGTGATTTCGCCTACATCATCGGCTTTTTCGCGGAAAGGCTGGATGAGATATTGGGTGACGGTGGGACCGACGCGGACATTGACCACATCAACATCGATATCGAATTCCATGAGCGCATTTTCGATCAACAGGACGTTGCCGTTGATTTCAGAATTTTCCGGCAAGCTGATTGAGGCATCGATCAATAGACTCAATATGGGTAACGCTGGGTCGCGCTTGCCAAGTTGTTTCACTTCTTTGAAGTCCGCCGTCGAGAAATATTTCTTCATGCGCCCATCGGGACGCTCCACCGTCGGTTGATCGCCTTTTTTCTTAGCTTCGTGGACAGTTCCTAATACGGTCGGGCGGGCGATCTGTTCGGCACGATTGAACAGTGGATGGTGGGAGTAATCCACTGCGTTTAATTCTTCCGCGCCGAGTGTTTCGTCTGGGTTGGTGGGCGCACCATACCGCAGAGACGGGGGTAGACTATCAGGATTAGGGCGGATCAAGGTGATGGAGTGGGCGCGGAACCGTTGTTCCGCCACTTCACTAATGCGCGTTAATGCGGGCGCGCCGCTGGCAGCAATGACGACCTCGTTGGCTTCTGGACGCAAGCCGTCCTCCAACGTGGTGCGGTGGATGCGGATGCGCGGTTGCGGTTTCCACAGGCGGGCAATTCGTTCCAGTTCAGCGCGGATGCCTGACAAGGCACGCACGACATGGCTTCGTTTGACGCCGAGCGCAATTGCTAAACTGATGATGAGCAAAAGGCTATACACGGCAATGGCGACCGAGGATCCAAACAGGCTGACCACCAACGAACTGAATGCCCAACCCACTTGCCCGCCGCCGCGTCCCGCCCGCGCTAGATTGCGCAATTCTGGATCGCCCGCCGCCAAGTGCAGCAACGCCAGAAGCGACAAGAACGCAAATTCCAGCGCGAGGATACGCCGTGCGGGAAAGCGAATGACGATCCCAAGTTTGGGCAGCAGGATGATGATGCCGAGCGCGAATAAACCGGCACACACGACGATCCCGCCGATCCCGAACAGACTGGTTAAAGCATTAGACCATGCCAATGATAACGAAGCATCCGCCGAGACATTGATCAGCGATAGGAACGAAACGATCCCAAAGACGATTAACATGATGGCGGCGATTTCGTCCGCCCACGGTGGTACTGCATCTAACAAAACATCCCAAAACTCGGCTTTAACGGTATAGCGGTCAACATCGACCGTCACGCGCGATTTTGGTTCGGCGGCTTGGGCGGGAGCGGCTTTATTGCCGGACGAACGGCGATCTTTCGGAGTCAGATCGCCTTTGTTCGATGGTGGTAATTTTTGATTTTGTGCCACAGATGCTTTTCCCCTGCGCACTTATGGTTTCGTGTCGTGTGAGTGTCTTCAGCTTTGAGAACGCAAGCTTAACCCAAGACGGCGCGCACGTCCATCGATATTTAGGATACGCGCTCGGATGGGTTGCCCTTCGGTGACAACATTGCGCGGATGGAGGAAGTGACCTTCTGCCAGTTCGGAAACGTGAATCAAGCCTTCAAGACCTTCTTCAAGGCGCACGAAGGCACCGAAATCGACGACATTGGTGATCAGTCCCTCTACCATCTCACCCACATTATAACGTTGTTGGACGGTTTGCCATGGATCGGGGTGCAGGCGTTTAAAACTTAAGGCGATGCGTCCGGCAGTCGGTTGGACTTCCAAGACAACTGCTTCGATGTGTTGACCCCGTGCGACAATTTCATCGGGATGCCCGACGCGCCCCCAACTCAATTCGCTGATATGGATCAAGCCTTCCAACCCGCCGAGGTCAATAAAAGCTCCAAAATCGCATAAGTTAGTTACCATGCCGGTGACGACTTCACCCGTATTGAGCCGGGAAAGAATATTCGCACGTTCGCCTACCTCGACAGTGGCAGCCCGTTCGGAGAGAATGAGACGGTTTTGAACATCATTGAGTTCGATCACACGCAGACGCAAGACTTTACCCACGCTGGCAGTGAGCAAGCGCCGACGGAGTGCCTCATTGGTCACTGTTGAAAATCCGGCGAGTTGGCTGGCAGGCACAAAACCGCGCAAACTGCGCCACTCCACCAATAAGCCACCACGATTAAACCCCGTAACTTCTAATTCCAAGACATCATCATTGTCTTTAATTTGGCTGATAATGTCCCAATCAGAAGGGTTCGCACTCGATTTTGCAGCCGTGAATGGGCTGCTGATGGGTTGAAAATCAGCCACTTCTTCTGGTTGCGGGGCAGGCGCATCAGCGAATTCCCCTTCTCGCAAAAGTGCTGCCCAGTACCCTTCTTCAAGGCTGGGGAGTGGGGCATCATCACGCCGCTCTGTATTTGTCGCCATGCGCTACCTCATCATTCTGAATCATGGTGATAACGATACAGTGCCATCCTCAAAAGGGTGACAAGATAAGTATAACATTAGAGCGATACATGAGACAATGAGAGTACGAACGGATGTTTTTGGTTTAGGGGTTGGGTGTCACATTTTCGGAGTTAGCCCCATTGCGTTATTAATGCAGATTTCGTTCCATACCCAGCAAAATATCCGCAAGTTGATCGATAGCGGTACGCTGTTTGCGATAGAGATCGGATTCGCCAATGGCAAGGCGCTGGGTGACTTCGCGGACTTTCAATTGCTGAATATAGCGGTATTCGATGATGTTATACAACGTCCATTCAGGAGCCATTGTTTTGCGCTCGCCTTCTGGACGCATTTTTTCTAAACCTTCGAGGATCACGGCGCGTAATGCTTTGACAGCATTTCCGTTATGGGCGGATAATGCCGCGCGTACAAGTTCCGTATCCAATAAACGACTGCTTGCCAAGCCTTGCCCGCCCCAATAATGTCGTAAGGCGGCGCGCACTTGTTCTTTGAATTGCTCCTCGTCGAACCCGTTTTCGGTGACTATTGGCAGCGCGTTGGCGTTTCCTGTGGCGCGATATTCTAGGGTCGCGGCGCGTGATCTGGTAATGGCAACTTGGGGAAGCAATCCTTCCAGCGCGGCGAATAACTCCATTTGCAGAGTCAAATCGTCAAGGGCTTGGCTGGCGCGATGGGTAATGGTTTTCAACATACGCAACTCATCAACGGTCAAGTTGATGGTGATTGCCCGTGCTTGTATCCCCAAAAGACCTGTGAGCATGTTGCCGCTACTGCGCCCGCTGAACAAAGGCACAATCCAAAAGCCGTTCCATGACAACACATTCACGTTATCCAGCGGCGCATTTTCAAATTGCTTATTTTGTTTGATAAGTTCGACCGCTTCGATGAGTTGTTGCGCTTCGGGGCGCATGGGTCCTTGCGCATGGACGATTTCGACCTGTTCTGGGTTTTGCAAAGACGCTGCAAAGGCGGTACTGACTCGTAGGTAATCACAGGCAGAAGCAAGAATGGCTTCCAGGAGTTGAAGGATGTCCCCGCGCGTTAACAGTCGATCCGACAGATTATCGAGCTTAGAAATTTGTTCAGCATCTTCACCGGGATAGACCAACCATCTTTCAAGCGCTGGCAGGATAACTGCGACTCCCCATTGCCATAACAGCACCACCGCAACCACTGCAAAGGGGGTGAAAGCTTGCCCCGATAAGCTGAAGATGCGTGATGCCGAGGTAGTCAGGATGATCGCCCCTAATGCCAACAGACCGGTGCCGGGTCCACGTAAAAAAAAGCGAAGGAGTTCGACTTTGACTACACGGTCGGGTACCCGCGAACCGAAAAAAGAGAGCGGATAGGCGAGGAATATCAGCATCAGAATGACGACGATATTCGCCAAGTTAACCAGTAGCAAGCCAAGCAGCGATAGCTCAGCGCCGATCCCTAAGAGTAGCGAAAAAGGGAAAATGCCAATTGCTGGGGTTAAAAGCGCGATCTGTAAGTACCCCATACGGCGGCGCGTGCTGCGTGCGATACAGCGTACACGCGCGCGCTGCACATTGAGGAGCGCGATCCCAGTTGCGATCAAGAAGTAGATGACATAAAAAATAAATAAGGTCTCGGACTTTAACGTGACAACAAGCGTTTGTGGCTCCAACGGAGAACGGATAGTCACAGGTTGGATAAGCGTGTCGGTCAAAGTGGCGAGGATGAGAAAAGAGAGACTGATCAGATACAGGATGCGAATCACGCGCCGCCGCCGCCCGCGCGAGGGCAACCCCGTCGTCGCCAATAAGGCATCGCTAAGGTGATACATGGCGACGGGGATGAAGGCGATACCGACCCACTGGAGGCGTAATACATTACCATAAACACGGGGGTCTGGTCCCAGTGTTAGAAAGGTGTCACAGACGTAGACGACGGTTAAACACCCTAAGACGACGCCAGAAGTACGGGCAACACGGTCTTTCATATTGCGTGTCAGGTTATAGAGCAACATGGACGCCGCAACGATGACGATCCCAGCGGTCAGGATTTCATTGGCGGTGATTAGGATTTCAGTGATCAGAGAATTCACAAGAATCAAAAACTCGATGGATGCTGTTTAGCGAATAGGTTGATTGAAGAATAAAGCAATATCGCGGTTTGGGAAGTAATGATCGTTAAAACCGCAAAAAGTGAACCCCACGTCTTGGAAGAAATCAATGGCGGGCACATTAATGGTGCGGACTGCGGCTTGAATCCGCTTTAGATGGTGTTCCCGCGCCCAGTTTTGGGTGATGCCGATCAGACGTTTACCGACGCCTGAACGTCGGAAGGGAGTCGGCACGGCACATTCTATGATCTCCCCAATTTCGGAGGTTGGATCCCGCCGCATGACCACATAACCGGCAATAGCTCCCGTGGGGCGAATTTCTGCCACGAGGAAGCATTGCTCTGCCATCAACGACGTATTTAAATGATCAGGATGGGGCTGATGATGGCTCTCTAGGGTGCGCGGGAGCCGCTCGTTGCGAAAAGCGATCTGCCAACCATCCTCTTGGCGGAGATTCATTTGCCAAACATGATCGGTGTGAAACGAATGATCGAGCGCCAGACAAGCCGCTACATCTTCAGCGAGCGCATCACGAATAACAATCGATAGAATACCGCTCATGAGGGGATCAACATCAGTGGCTTTCAAGCGAAATAGGCGTCACCGAAAGTGCCGTTGACATAAATAAGCGTTTCAGGCGCGTCTAGGGTGCCATTGAGGGTGACATAAATACCGGCTTCGGGATTGGCATAGCGTTCTTTATCCGCTTGAACCGTAAAGAGACGGGTGTTGGGGGCAATGATGCGGACGTTTTGCCCAGCGGGTACCACCACGCGAATGACGCCAAGCGCGGAACGCACATACAGCGCTGCCAACGCTTCTTTGGGGGTCGTCAGTTGGATATTGCCTAGACCGGTACTGATCACAGCCGTATCGATAATGACATCAGACAAGTCGAGGCTCACCTGACCGAGGTGGGTCGAAACATATAACTTCCACGGTAGGTCATTGGCGAGGGCTGCTGTCCAGGCGCTAAACGAGAAAAAAGTCGTCATTGCCCGATCCATGCGCAGCTTTGCATCGACGCCATCGACTGTCAAGAAGGGGCGGGTGTTAGGTGCAAACTGACCCGCGATCAAGCGTCCTTCACGTTGCAGGGCGTATGCCTGTACGTCAATGGCACCGGCGCTGATCTCTAGGGCGGCGCTTTCGACACTGCCGCGCGTGATGCTGAAATTTTTACCAGCACCCCCCGCGAAAATATCCCCGCGCACCACGATGACCGCGCCGATGATCACCAAAACCAGCGGCAGCAACGTGGTCACGTTGAAGCCGCTGATCAGCAGAAAATTATTGAGGAGGAGTGCGATCCCTAAAGCAACGAGTGCCAGAGACCAAAACCACCCACTCGGAGCGCCGCCCTTTGTCCGCACGATGTCTCTACTCCTCGTAGAGATAGTCTCGTAAAGTCACATGAGCCGACGATTGCCGCAAACGGTTGAGCGCCTGTGCTTCCAACTGGCGAACGCGCTCGCGCGTCACACCGATGGCTTGCCCGACTTCCTCAAGCGTATAGACGCGCCCATCTTCCAAACCGTAACGAAGACGCAAGATTTGCGCTTCGCGGGTGGGTAGCCGATCCAGCGCAGAATTCAACTGTTCGTGCAGCAAGTTGGTCGCGACTTCTTCCGCCGGGGCGGGGCTATTGACATCTTCGACGAAATCGCCAAAGGTGCTGTCGCCTTCTTCATCAATCGGCGTTTCCAAGCTGACGGGGCGACGGGCGATCTCCAACAAGTTTTCCACTTTGTCGGCGGTCGTTTCCATGCGGTCAGCGATCTCGTCAATCGACGGGTCGCGCCCTAGCTCTTGGGTCAAGCGCATTTGGATGCGGCGCATCCGGTTAAGCTGATCACCCATATGGACAGGCACGCGGATCGTGCGCCCTTGATCCGCGACGGCACGGCTGACGGCTTGGCGAATCCACCAAGTGGCATAGGTGCTGAATTTGTGCCCACGCTGGTATTCAAACTTGTTGGTCGCGCGGATCAGCCCGATATTGCCTTCTTGAATCAGGTCAAGAAAGGGCACACCGCGCCCAATGTATTTCTTCGCCACACTGATCACGAGACGGGCATTGGCACGGACAAGATGCTCTTGTGCCAATTCGCCATCGGTGATGATGTC
>JBBRTY010000086.1:0-15057 GCA_038248285.1 Aggregatilineales bacterium | reverse complement strand
GGGCCATGCGGCAACGATGAGCGCTTCGCGTTCATCAGCGGCATGAGGCAGATAACGCCAGAGGTCTTCGGTGACAAAGGGCATGAAGGGGTGTAATAACCGCAGCCCCGTGTCTAAGATGTAGACCAACACCCGCTGAGCTACCGCCTTTACGTTCTCAGTGCCCTGATACAAGGGATATTTGCTGATCTCGATGTACCAGTCGGCGAATTCTGTCCACAAGAAATCATCAATTTGGCGTCCAGCTTCGCCATATTGATAGGTCTCGAAGAGACGCTGCACATTGGCGATCAGCCGATTCAGCCGACTTAGGATCCACCGTGCCGGCAGATCGAGTTCTGCGGGTGACGGTAGCCCCGGCGCTAGTTCGCGATCTAGCCCTTGCGTGACAAAATTAGTCATTTGCCAGATTTTGTTGATGAAACGCCAATTGCGCTCGACACGAGTGACATCAAGGTTGATGTCATTGCCGGGCGTGCCACTAGTGATAATAGTAAAACGTAATGGGTCTGCTCCGTATTGATTCATCAAATCACGCGGATCGACCACATTGCCGAGTGATTTGCTAAATTTACGCCCTTGTTTGTCGCGCACGAGACCGTGCAAATACACGGTATGGAAGGGCGGCTCATCCGTGAACCATAAGCCCAACATAATCATGCGCACCACCCAGAAAAACAGAATGTCATACCCGGTTTCCATGATGTCGGTAGGGTAGTAGCGCGCCAAATCAGGGGTTTGATCGGGCCAACCGAGTGTGGCAAAGGGCCATAAGCCACTGCTGAACCACGTATCTAGCACGTCTTCATCCGGCGTCCATGTCACGCCGTCGCGTTCTGGCGGGGGAGTCTTGGCGACGTGCAGCGTGCCGTCGGAACCGTACCATACAGGAATGCGATGTCCCCACCACAACTGGCGACTGATGCACCAATCTTCGATGTTATCCAGCCAGTGGAAGTAGACTTTTTCAAAGCGTTCGGGCACGATTTTGATCTGCCCATCGCGGACGGCAGCGGCGGCTTTATCGGCAAGCGGTTGAATACGTACAAACCATTGCTCGCTGATCATCGGCTCCACTACTTCACCCCCGCGTTGCGTGCGGGGAATCACCATCTGATGATCGCGCACCTCGATGATCATACCCGCAGCTTCCATATCCGACCATAATTTTTTGCGGCAGTCGAACCGATCCAGCCCCGCATATGCCCCCGCTTGCTCATTCATGGTGGCGTCACGGTTCATAATGCTGATGATGGGCAGATGATGCCGTTGGGCAATTTCGTAGTCATTGAAGTCGTGTCCCGGCGTCACTTTGAGCGCGCCCGTGCCAAATTCGCGCTCGACATGGGCATCCCCGATGATGGGAATGGGGCGATTGAGCATCGGCACCAGCGCATTTTTGCCGATAAAGGCTTTATACCGTTCGTCTTCGGGGTGAACAGCGACAGCAGTATCCCCCAAAATGGTCTCTGGACGGGTGGTCGCCACTGGGATGAAACCGCCACCTTCCACCGGATAGCGGAAGAAATAGAGTTTGCCGGTTTCTTCTTCGCGCTCAACTTCAAGGTCGGAGACCGCCGTTTTTAAGCCAGGACTCCAGTTGACGAGCCGAGGACCGCGATAAATCAAGCCTTGCTCATACAATTTGATAAACACATCCAGCACCGCGTCCGAGAACCCCTCATCCATGGTGAAGCGTTCACGATCCCAATCACAACTTGCCCCTAGGAGGCGGAGCTGTTCCACGATGGTGCTGCCGTATTTGTTTTTCCACTCCCATGCACGTTCAAGAAATTTCTCGCGTCCGACTTGCTCCCGGCTGGTGCCTTCCTCTTTCAGAAGTTTTTCCACCTGAAGCTGGGTAGCGATGCTGGCATGGTCGGTGCCGGGCACCCAAAGGGCAGCTTTGCCCCGCATCCGTTCATAACGGATCATGAGGTCTTGGAGGGTCACAAATAGCACATGACCAAGATGGAGCGCGCCCGTCACGTTGGGCGGCGGCATACTGATCACAAAGGATTCGGCATCAGGGGCGGCGGCTTCTGGCTTAAACCAGCCGTTTTCTTGCCACCACGTATAAAGGCGGGTTTCCGCCTCCTTAAAATCGAAAGTTTTGGGCATTGGTTGTTGCATGTTCTTGTCCTTTTGATTAACCGGGTTTGCGCGCGATCAACATGCGTTCAGAACGATCAAACTGATCGACAATTTCGACAAAACCAACTTCGAGCAACACCACTTTGACTTCATCAGTGGATAACGGTCGAAAGATGACACGGCGGCGAATGGTCTCGTAATGCCGTCCTTTGCCTTGCACGATAAACAGGTTTTGGCGGGCAAGGACTGGGGGTCCCTCGCGCCATTCCCAAATATCGAAAGTGATGAAGTCGCTGCCATCTTCCAAACGATGCACCAGACCGGGAATAAAACGTGGGCGATCTTCCATGAAGGGGGCAAAATCGCGCATCCCGATGACCAAGACCCCGCCGGGGCGTAGGAACCGAAAGAAATTGCGTAACGTGGTTTCGATCTCACTATCGTCGATGAGATGGGCGAGGGCACTGCTTTTGGTGATGACGGCGTCGAAGTGTCCAGAGACTAGACCGGGCAAGTCGAGCAGATCAGAGCGTACAAATTCGATACGATCCTGAACATTATATTTTTCGGCGACTTGCTGCGCTTTGCGCAACATGCCCGCGCTGGAATCGGCAGCAGTGACCTCAAAATTGAGCTGCGCAAGCGGGATGGTTTGTGCCCCGGCGCGGCAGGACGCATCGAGAATTTTATTGATGCCTTGCCGTCGAAAAATGGAGCGCAAGCCGAGTCCTTCGCGCTCCATTTGTACTTCCCAGTCTTTGAAAAAAAGCGGGTAGTAACGCGCGATCTCGTCATAAAACGGATTGGTATTGTTCCGCGATGGCATGGATTTGCCCTTGTCGTGTGCTGAGGAATGGAAAATACCGCTGATGGGAATAAAAAAGCCCGTCTCCTTGGACAAGGACGAAACGGGCACGATTCGCGGTACCACCTTGTTTCCTGAGGGGCGTTATAAAACACACTCAGGCACTCGAAACGCGATAACGGGCGAACCCGGTGGTGCCTACTGAACAGATGGGGCAGATGTGTTCGTTTTCAGCACAACGACTCGCGGGGGACGTTCAACAGTGCCGTGTGCGCAAGCTTTCAGCCCATGACTCGCGCTCTCTGAACGCGGCAGAGTGTTTACTCTTCCCGGTCAACATCGTTTGAAGATGAAGTTGTGAAAAAACTGTATCATGGGATCGAAGGAACCGTCAATCCCCCATCGTTGTATCTTGCTGTTGGTAGCGTAGCATACTGCGAATCCGATCTGAAATCATGTCAATAGCGACGGTATTGAAGCCCCCTTCGGGAATGATGACATCGGCATAGCGTTTGCTCGGCTCAACAAATTCAAGGTGCATGGGGCGCACCGTTTTTAGATATTGATCAATGACCTGTTCGGCAGTCCGCCCACGTTCCGCCAGATCGCGCTTCAGGCGGCGAATGAAACGCAGATCGGCATCGGTATCGACGAAAATTTTGACATCAAACAAGGGGCGCACCGAGGGTTCTGATAATACAAGGATGCCCTCTACCAAGATAATGGGGTGCGGTTCGATGTATTTGGTGTGTTGGGTACGTTCATATTTGATGAAGTCATACACTGGGATTTTGACAGGTTGATTATTTTGAAGCTGAAGAATATGTTCGCGCATAAGCGAGGTTTCAAGCGTTTCGGGGTGATCGAAATTGATGCTTTCCAAATCTTGGATAGGCATATCTTTGATGTCGCGATAGTAGGCATCATGGGGTATATACGAGATATTATGACTGCCTACACGCTCCAAGATGGAATTGGAAATCGTGGTTTTGCCAGAACCCGTACCACCAGCAACAGCAATCGTCACTGGACGTGGAAGTTTGGTCATCATTGTTGGGCTGCTCCGTTGCGGGATAGATAAAGCCGCGATAGAGGATAGGAAAACACATAAAAACGCCCGCAGGGGTCGTGTGACCGATGCGGGCTGTTTTAGCCACCCGAGGGACTTGAACCCTCAACCTCTCGCTTACGAAGCGAATGCTCTGCCATTGAGCCAGGGTGGCGACTTGTCAGTATTCTAGCATAAGCTATGGTGTTGACAAGTCTCGGAATTGGAGATTAATGGCGGAAGTGGCGGACACCTGTGAAAATCATGGTGATGCCTGCCAGATCTGCTGCTTCTATGATTTGTGGATCGCGGATGGATCCCCCCGGTTGAATGATCGCTGTGATACCCGCCGCTGCCGCCGCTTCGACGCCATCGGGAAAGGGGAAGAAGGCGTCAGATGCCATCACGGAACCACGCCCACGTTCCCCAGCTTTTTCAACGGCGATACGCACGGCATCGACACGACTTGGCAAGCCGCCGCCAATGCCAACGGTTGTGTTCTCGACCGCCAAGACGATAGCATTCGATTTGACGTGTTGTACAACCCGCCAAGCGTAACGCATGGCATCGCGTTCAGCATCCTTAGGTTGGCGTTGTGTCATCACGCGATAGGCAGTGGCTTCGGGGTCGCCGAGATCGAGTTGTTGCACGAGCAAACCTTGATAGACCGAACGCACTTCGAGCTGAGAGCCATTGACGCGCGAGGGCACCTGAAGCAACCGGCAGTTTTTACGTTTGTCGGCAAAAAGCTCTTGAGCCACGGCTGTAAAGCTAGGGGCAGCAATCGCCTCGATAAAGAGCGCACCGAGGGCGTCGTAAAAATTAACATCAACCACGCGATTGACGGCAATGACCCCACCAAAAGCAGATATGGGGTCGGATGCGAGTGCCGACGAAAACGCGCCGGTGATGGTTTCGGCTGTTGAAACGCCGCAAGGGGTGAGGTGTTTGACAATGACGACGGTAGGATCATCAAAACTGCTGACGGTACGCCATGCAGCATCTAAATCGAGGATGTTGTTATAGGAAAGCTGTTTGCCCCCCAAAATCGTCCCCCCAAGCGGACCAACCCCTTGATGACGGCTGTAATAGGCACCCATTTGATGGGGGTTTTCGCCATAACGGAGAGTTTCAAAACGGGTGGCGGCAAGCGAATATTGCAAGGGCAATTCCTCGGTGGAGTGCGCAGTGTTCAAATCGCGCGAGAGAAACGCATGGATAGCGGTGTCATAATCGCGCGTGTGGGCAAAGGCTTTAACGGCTAAATCTCGCCGCAAAACGATATCGATCAATTCCCCTTGTTGGAGCGAGTCAATCACACGAGGGTAATCTGCTGGGTCAGAAATCACCAATACGTGGAAGAAGTTTTTCGCCGCTGCGCGCAACAGGGTGACACCCCCGATATCGATTTGTTCGATGGCATCTTGGAGCGAGACCGTCGGGTTGGCAACAGTTTCTTGAAATGGATAGAGATTGCAGACAACCATATTGATCGGCGCAAAATTCAATTGGCGTAATTCGGCAATATCTTCCTCGGTGTCCCGCGCCAGGATACCCCCATGAATAGCAGGATGGAGCGTTTTGACACGACCACCCAGCATTTCGGGTAAGCCAGTTAATTGCTCCACCGGAACCACATTTAAGCCGGCATCCCGCAAGGCGCGTTCTGTGCCCCCACTGGCGACGAGATCATACCCAAACCGCGCTAATTCACGGGCAAACTCAACAATACCCGATTTATCGTAAACACTTAAAAGCACACGAGGCATATTAACTCAACTTTCACGCTGTTGGAATGTGATGTGGTTCACAAGCGAAAAAACACGTTATAATGATGACGCAATTTTACCGAGACGCAAGGCGGGGATCGAGCGAGTGCGATCTTGCGGCAACACGCGAGACATCATTACCAGAAAAGCGCCTCGCTTCAGCTATGGGGATATAAGGCGTGTCTTGCAGTAGACAACGCCATGCTGTACAGTATTTATATGTCTGAAAAACGAACTCCTATATAGAGCATTGCAAGACCGTTCGGACGGGACGGTGAGCGGTAAGGTAGTGCCTTTGCTGAAGCCTTCCGGCTAAGGTAAGCACATGCGTCGTTCAGAAGCCCCCGCCTTTTAGGTGTGGGGAGCGTCACAATAGCGCTATGTTTTGAAACAAAATTGCTCAAGGAAGAAATAGCATGACGACCCTAGAACAAGAAATGTTGCTGAAACGGGATAGCAAAGCGATTCCTCATCTGACCCAGTACGCGCCTGTGTGGATCATCGACCAAGAGTTTATCCTTGATGATGAGGCAGTGCAATTTAACGCTGTTTTTCAACATCCGAATTATGGGTGGGTGAGTCGTCGCTATCGTTTTGATTCGTTCAATAACGTGTTGTATCACAAGGGGCAAAACAACATTAGCGAAGATATGGCGCTCGAAGTACAAGAACAAGCGCCATATATCGTGGCGAGTATCGCTGACATCCCCAATGCTTATGGTGGATAGCCGTTTGAAAGTTAATTGGCTTTCAGTTTGAAGACCTGTGTTTCTTTGGCACCCATGCGGTATTTATAGGTCTCGTTTCCTCGCAAAAAATCGAATGCTGCGCGCTCAGCCTTGATCGCCGATTGGATGTCATAACAAAGTAGGACAATCCCGGGGCTGAGTTGCGCGTTTTCGTCGGGAACTAATCCCGAATTGTAGATGAGAATGCGTCCATCATAATCAAAATTGCAATAGGCGGCAGACGGCAGTCCGTTGATGACAAGGAAACTTATTTGTAGCCAACCGGACGTATGCAGCAACCGAATGACATTGCGAAAGAAGGTGGCATTTCGGGGGTTTTCCAAAAAGAGTGCCTTATCTGGGTGACTGGCACGCATCAAGCCAAGAAACCGTTCGGTTTCGACTTCGATATCAGCATCGGCACCGACGACCATGCGCTCCACTTGTTCGCCTTCCATACGGCGTATTTTGCGCCGTAATTCGTGGCGTTGTTTTTTGTCGAGCGATTCCAAATACGCTTCCCAATCAGCGGGCAAAGTGATGATGGGGCAGACCTCTTGTAATTCCACCTCAACCGAAAAGCCGTGCAATTGAAGCTGTTTGGGGAAATATTTTAGTGTTGGCGAAGACTCTTGGATATTGCATAGGTTAATGCGGGTATAGGCTTGGCGGTGGGTTGCGAGGAAGGCTGATAACTCGGTGACAACGGCTTCGATGTCCTGTGCTGAGACGATGATATCGACGTAATCCGTAACATCAACACAACCAATGGTTCGTAAAACGCGCTCATCCGCGCGATTTTCAATAAACCAAGGGGCAATGCCAACAAGCGTGCCGTCATCACTACGACAGGTGACCAGCCAAAGATCGCCGGCTTGATAGGCATCCCACCACGTCGATTGCCACTCCCACGTCAAAAAAATCAGATTGGCGCTACTTCGCTTCAGGAGCGCATTCCATTCGCCGTGCAAATGGTCGAAAACATCTCGGTCAGTATGTAAAGTGATCTGCAAAATACCCCCTAGGGTGTGGTTTAGCAACCCTGAGATCGTATCGGGTTGAGGTGAGTACAAAATGAAGAGCCGCTTCCGTGTTGGAAGCGGCTCTTCATATGGACGAGCCAAGAGCGTTGAAGCTTACGCGGGAGTGCGATCCATCGTGCGCTGCTTTTGCTCATACGCCACCGATAACAAGGTGTCGGTATCAAAAATGTGCAAATTGTCGAGATTGAGCGTAAAGGTCATACGGGCACCGATACGAGCAGAAGTACGCGGATCAGTACGGGCAATATAGGTCTTGCCTTTATCATCCTGTAGATACAGGATCATTTCGTTACCCATTTGTTCAACGACATCAACCGTCGATTCGACCTCGGCAGGGGTAATACCCGCCGGGCGGAATTGGCTGTCATGAATGTCTTCTGGACGAATCCCCAAGACAACACGCTTGCCGATATACGAACGATAGGGTTCTGCCTTCGATGCCGGCACTGGGAAGCTAAATCCCGGAGTTTCGATGATGATGCTGGCACCATCACCGCCCTTTAGGGTGGCGTCAAAGAAGTTCATGGAAGGGCTGCCGATGAAGCCGGCGACAAAATGGTTGCGCGGGTTGTGATACAAGTTATAAGGCGTATCAATTTGTTGGAGTTCGCCCGCGCTCAACACGCAAATGCGGGTACCCATCGTCATGGCTTCCACTTGATCGTGGGTCACGTAGATGAACGTTGTACCCAGTCGTTGGTGCAAGCGGCTGATAAACGAGCGCGCTTCAACGCGGAGTTTGGCATCCAAGTTAGAGAGCGGTTCGTCCATGAGGAAGACGGCTGGCTCGCGAACAATGGCACGACCGACCGCGACACGCTGACGCTGACCGCCGGAGAGCTGGCGGGGGCGACGTTCCAACAAGCTTTCGATACCGAGGCTCTTGGCTGCTTCACGGACACGTTGATCAATAATGTGTTTGGGGGTTTTACGGAGACGAAGACCAAACGCCATATTTTCATAAACAGTCATATGAGGATAGAGGGCGTAGCTTTGGAACACCATCGCGACATCGCGATCTTTGGGGGCGACGTTGTTAACAACGCGGTCGCCAATCAGAATTTCTCCGTCGCTGATCTCTTCTAGACCAGCAAGCATTCGCAAGCTCGTAGATTTGCCGCAACCCGATGGACCGACGAAAACCAAGAATTCTTTGTCAGCAACATCAATGTTCAAATCTTTAACGGCAACCGAATTGCCCGCGTAGCGCTTCCAGACGTGCCTGAAAGTTACACTTGCCACGAGGTTTCCTCCATAAGAGAATTAGACACAGTAAACGAAAGGTACTTCTAAATCGATTTGGTGAAATTGCACGAAATAATTGCAATTTTCGCAAGTTCACCTTTTACATTCATGATTATAGTATCTACGCGCCAATTTGCAACATTTCAGTATTTATTCGTTGCGTAATGTGAAATTCGACCTTTTTTGAGCTTCATTTAGCCGTTTTGAGGTTTCAGGGCGGTATTGGTGTCGGAATTTTATTTTGATTGTCCAATTTGTGTCTTTGAAAGTTGAAAAATGACCCATCCGTTAAATGCAGAAATCATTGCCATTGGGACTGAGATTTTGTTGGGCGAATTGACCGATACCAATTCTGTCTATTTGGCGCGCGTTTTGCGCGATATGGGTATTAATCTCTATTTTATGACTTCAGTGGGCGATAACGAAGGGCGAATTGCCGACGCTATCCAAATTGCGCTAGGGCGCGCTGACATTATCATCACATGTGGCGGCTTGGGTCCTACCGTTGATGATATGACTCGACAAGCGGTTGCCACTGCCACCCAACGTGGCTTGACTTTTCATCAACGCCTACTCGATCAAATTGCTGAGCGATTTGCTGGTTTTAATGCGCAAATGACAGAAAACAATAAACGCCAAGCTTATGTGCCCGATGACGCTGTAATCATCGACAACCCGGTGGGGACCGCCCCTTCATTTGTGGTGGAAGTCGGCGAAAAAGTGGTTCTAAGTTTGCCCGGTGTGCCGCGCGAAATGAAATATCTGATGATTGAGAAGATTGTGCCGTATTTGCGCGCCCATTACCAGTTGACGACAGAACTCATCAAAGCCCATGTGCTGAAGGTAGCGGGTATTGGGGAAAGCGCGTTGGATGAAATGATTGGCACGGATATTTTAACAGGTAGCAATCCAACCGTTGGGTTAAACGCCCATAGTGGGCAGGTTGATGTGCGTATTACGGCAAAAGCACTCACAGAAGCCGAGGCAGATGCCATGATTCGCACGGTGGAAGAACGACTCCGTGATCGGATAGGGTATTTTATCTATGGGACAAATACCGATACTTTAGAGGCAGCACTGCTATCGGAATTACAACAGAACGGTGCAACGTTAAGCCTGTGGGAAGCGGGTGTGACCTCCGAAGTAAGTGGGCGAATGATGAAGCTCATCGGCGAAAACAGCCTGATGACCGTTCAAAATTATGCGACACCAGCGGTATTGATCAATACGTTGGGATGGCAGGGTGAGCAACCATTGCGAACTTCGGCAGAACGCACAGCGGCATTGGTCGGGGAACAGCCCCGTGCTGCCGGCATCGCCATCCTTAGTTTTCCTGATAATGCCGAGGATCGCGCCGATGTCAGCGCGCTAACGGCGATTGCAGTCACATATGGCGGGAAAACCCATTCCCGTTCTTACGGATTTGGCGCGGACAGCGAACCTGCTCGTTCGTGGACTGCCACATGGACGATGGCGATGTTGTGGCGTATGTTGAAAGAGAGTCGCACGTCATGAAACGGTATACGGATAAGCTCCGTGCGGTACAACAAACCCGTAAATCCGATTATGGGTTGATGCTTGCGCCCAAGCTAACCGCCATGCCGCTCTCCATTCAACGGTATGATGATCCGTTTTTGCCTTTCAGCAAAATGGTCATCCAAGCGACCCGCGATTTGGTCTGTGCTTACGTTTTCGACTTTTCCGCCTATTTTGCGATTGGGGCAGCAGGGGTGGTGGCACTTGAACGAGCGATTGCTTATGCGCGGGGTGATGGCGAATCGATAGCCATCCTTCATGTGCCCTTTGCCACCCGTGATTACGCGCCCGCCAGCAGTGATACGGCATTGGCAGTGGATGCGGTCACGCTTACGGATATAAAAATTGCAACTGCTTATACAACCTTGAATGGGGTAGGGGCTTATGTTGTTACGTATTCACCCGAAGATGAAGAAGTTGTCGCCCAAGCCAATGGGGCTGATGTGGGTTATTTTGATGTCAAGGGGCGGTTGTTCGGCATGGGCTATGGCGATGATCGTTTGCGGATCGAAGTTTTGACAGAAAAAATCATCGGCACCGCAATGGGTGAGGATTTTGAACAACAAATTCGTGCTGAGGTCATGGCATGGTACAAATTATGACCGATTTGATCAGCAAGCTATTGGATGTGGGCTTATTTCAGTTTGGGGCATTTACGGTGAATGGGGTGGTGCAGCCGTTTGTCCATCATTTAGAGATGCTGCCCGCTTATCCGATCCTGTTGAGCGCTGTCGGTAGCACCATAGCCACCCACTTGAAAGACCGGTCGAGCAGCCATGTGTTATGTGCGCCAGATGCGATCTCGTTGGGGACGGTCGTCAGCCTAGAACTATCGAAGTCGTTGGTATTTCCAAATGCCGATGGGACAGTGCTGATCGGCGCGCACGATATTGGACATCCAACTGTGTTGATCATCAATCAATGGCGAGGGGATGCCCCTATGCTCCAACTTATCCGCACGGCGCATCAAACAGGGCTACAGGTAGAGTACATTGTATCTGTAGTGGACGGAGTCGCGGTCGCGCTGCCAGAGGGGGTTCAGGCGGCTTTTGAGCTGATACATGTGGCTCAGGTGGTTGAAGTTGCGGAAACAACACAGCGCATCCCAGCAGGGCAAGCAAATGCGGTTCGGCGTTGGATCACACAGTAGGACATGATGCGCCATGCCCTACTGTATCGTAACTGCTCAGGCTAAAAAACGGTCGGTAATAAAGGGGGAAATGACCGTTGGCGGCAAATGGGCAGATATTCGGCGCGTTGACTTTCATGTTAACGAACGATTGACAAGCGCCTAATCCGCCCCTACATCCACGTTTCGAGGGGCGTTTTCCTGTTTTTCTTCAAGTCTTCATGCCTCTCTGTTTATTTTATTCTGTTTCTATACCTGAGTAGTCACTAGAAATTATTTATTTATCAACCCCCTCTGCGATCGCGATCCGGTCGGCTATAGATGCGCGCTTCCTCATCGATCCCTAACCCATCGCGCCCCAACATGGGCTATGCGATGGTGCGAAATCGGTTAGAATTCAATCCTAATCGCACGCGCGGATCGTTTGGGATCTGCCGATGGTTGCAAAGATAAAAACATCTTGATGAGCGAGGCACAAGTCGTCACCCCAATCACTATTCGCAGCGCCAGCGCTGCTGATATCCCCGCCATCGAAGCGGTGATCCGCCCCTATGTCGATCAGCGCTTGCTGTTGGCGCGTACTTTTGATGAACTCGAAGACCTGCTGCCCCATTGCTTCGTCGCGGTCGATGCGACGGGGGCGGTGGTGGGTTGCGCTGCGCTCGAAATCTACTCGCCCAAATTGGCGGAGGTGCGTAGCTTGGCAGTTGCCGCTTCTGCCCAAGGCTTTGGCGTAGGGCGAATGTTGGTGGAGGCGTGCCTCGCTCGTGCCCACGAACAACGGGTGTTTGAGGTGATGGCGATCACCACGCGCGATAGTTTCTTCCAAACCTGCGGCTTCGATTACACCCTGCCGGGCGAAAAACGCGCCCTGTTTTACCAAACCCGCGACTACTACAGCGAATAAATCAGGAACCCACCCCCCATGCGTTATTTTGGATTTTTAGCTCGCTTCGTCTTGATCCCCCTTGCCGCCCTCACCTTCATCTTATGGCGAGGCAGTCGCAAGGGCAAAACTATGCCGCCCGCCTTGGATGGTTTGGCACCGGCAGTCGCGCTAGGGGCGCACGTCGCGCTGGCGGTCGCCTATACCACCCCGTGGGATAATTACTTGGTGGCATCCAAAGTCTGGTGGTATGACCGCAAACTCGTCACTGGGCTGATCTTGGGCTACGTGCCCATCGAGGAATACACGTTCTTTGTGTTGCAAACCTTGTTGACCGGGGCATGGGTGTTGACGCTCGCCAAGACGCAACCGCACGACCCGCAACTGCCCAAAAACCCCCTGCGCTATCGCTTGGGCATGGCGGGGGCGCTCGGTCTCATTTGGTTGCTATCGACATGGAACTTGTTGCGGGGACCAAAATCACGCACCTATTTGACACTCACCTTGTCATGGGCATTGTTGCCGGTGATCTTTCAGGTGGCGTTTGGGGGCGATATTTTGTGGCAGCACCGCCGCCTCGTCGCGCTTGGCATCATCCCCGCGACATTGTACTTGGGCATCTCGGACTCGCTGGCGATTGATTCTGGCACATGGACGATCAACCCCGAAAAGACGGTCAATGTCCATATCGGCGGTAAGCTCCCTTTAGAGGAAGGCGTGTTCTTCCTGTTGACCAATGTCCTGATCACGCTGGGCATGACGTTGATGCTGTCCAAAGAGAGTCAGCGGCGGGTGCCGGCGTTCGTGCGGCGGCTCCTACGCCTTGACCCCATGTGAACCATTAAATCTTGTTAAAGTCACCCCCAATTGCTTGACAAGGTTCACAAACCATGTTAACCTTTACTTCGTGGACAAAGACCGTCCGCTTGCATTGTGTGCGTGTAAAAAAAGAAGCACAACCATCATCTTATTCACATAATCACAGGCGATTGCCTGTCTCAGCAGAAGACGCCTTTGGGCGTCCCCGGTGTTGAAACTACCGGATGGCAAAATGAAAGGAGCGTACTATGACACAAACGATTAAACCTCGTATCGAAGCAGGGAGAGTCTATTCCCGGCAGGAAGCTTCAGAAGCGCTCGGCATTAGCCTGAGTACGCTCAAGCGGCTGGTGAAGAACGGGCACTTACGTGTCAGCAAACCGCAAGGGATGCGTCGTGTCTTCATAACGGGCGAAAGTATTGTCCTCATGCTTGACGATACGCTCGTGGAACGGGGAGCATAGCAATGGTGTTTATGGCTGTCACGACCACCCCCGCTTTCTCCCGCAATCGTGGACCGATCCCCACCGCGCAAGGGGCGTATTGCGCCTATTCGCCAGCGGTTTGGTTTGATGATCTCGGCGGTATGAATGCGCGCACGTTGCAAAACGGCGCACTGGGTTATGCGGTTAGACAGTCTTACGAATGTGGAGCCATCCTCAACATGTGATGCTCCCAACCCCTACAGGGTACCCGCGAGGGCGTGAGACTGAATAACCAGTCTCACGCTCTTTTTATTTTCACACGCGAGGGGTGCGATTATGGGTTCGACGCTTCAACCAAATTTCCAGCTTCTTTATAACGACGCACGGCTGGCGGCACTTTTCGAGGCTCTGGATGAATTGCATGGCGCGGTGAGCGAAGGCGAACTCCAAAAAATTACGACGCTCAGCAATGCCGAAATGATCGCGTGGTTGCACGACCTGATTTACACCGCGCAAGAAGCCATCGAAGAAATCAAAACACAAGCTGATGCGCCTGTGGAACTACGGCTGGTGAGGAAGACGTCGTGAATACGGTGACAAGACGGTCATCGGGCACATAGCGGGGACACAGACAGTCCAGAGCCATTTTACCAACTTAAAAACACGATCGGGCGATGACTGGGAGCAACACCATGTTTAACAGTAACGAATTCCAACAGTTCCAACTCCGTCAAAAGGATTGGCAGCGGCAGGTAGAAGAAGCGCGCCTATTAAAAGAGGCGCTCCAAGAAGAGCGCGAACAGCGCAAACGCCAGCCCGAAAAAAAGCAGAACGCCCTCCTCACGCGGATATCGGTGCTGTTCTAACCATGTCGGAAGAAAGTTTGCTTCAGCGCTTTTGGTGCGCTGGTCACGGTGGATGGAGAAACAAGATGACCGAGAGCTGTTTGGACGGTAGCCGCACTGACGGCACCGACAACTCAATGGATGAAACCCAATCCCCTAGTGACCAGCCGTCCTATTTATGGATGGAGACGGTCTGGTCTTAAGGGGACCAGCATGGTACCAAAGCGCAAGTAACTTTCGGACACAGAACGACCTTGGGTGAGATGTATTGTTAGCGGTAAAAGCGAACACGGGTTTTTGAGCGACGACGAGTGCTGTATTGTGAGCAGTAAATGCAGGTTTTGGACGATGAGCATGAAAGGCGGGGATGGCGATGCAGCCTCCTAGCGCTGGGAAAATCAAGCGGCAGCATGCGGATGAGCAATCACCCCATGCTGCCGCTGTTTATTTGAGGGCAGGGGTACTCGTATATATCAGCCAATGCTTGACGGCTCTTAACACATTCTTCAAGGGTAACTACACAGCTGCCCCTCATCCCCCAGGGTCAACGCACGAGAGGGTACTCGATATTCACAAAGGGTCACAAAAACACACAATGGGTTTATCCTCGGTAGGGGCATGATATATCATGCCCCTACATACCCATCCTGACCCGTTATCATCCGTCTGACAGGTTTCATGCGTC
>JBBRTY010000085.1:0-15139 GCA_038248285.1 Aggregatilineales bacterium | reverse complement strand
GTCAGCGAATTTATGCCTACAAACGGACGCTACATTGGTCGTGCCTACACAGAGAATCGCGTTTTTGCGCGTTGGTCTGTTCAAAAATTAGAACAGATTTTTAATGTGACATTGGCGAAGATGCTGTTGGCGAATTGATTTTATCTAGGGTCGGCGTGTCTTTTTTGTGGAGGCGCAAGGCCTTGCGCCCCTATGGAGCATCTCCTATTTTGATTCGCCAACAGCATCGGCGAAGTAGTTACGATTTGCAGTGGCTGGCAAAGCTAATGAATCAGTGAGAGAGTCGACTTATGCCGTTATTTTGCCTGTGATCTGGATATAGTAGGAAGGGTCAAATGAAGAGCAGTCGATAGATCTGTGAGGATAGACCCATGAAACTGTACCTTATCGCCCTAGCTATACTAACAGGCGTGACGATCCAGATGGGCGGTTGCGTCTCGACCGCGCTGCAAATTACGGGCACAATTTTTGGAGCAGGGAGCCAAAGTGCCCCTGCGATCCCCCCCAACGAGGTAGAACCGATGACCGAAACAACAGCGATCTTTGATTTCAGCGATCCGGCAGCAGCAGCGGCATGGACTATCGTCAACGATGGCGTGATGGGCGGCGTCAGCCAAAGCCGGATCACGGCGACGGATACGGGAACGATGCGCTTTACCGGCACGATCAGTTTTGAGAACAACGGCGGTTTCGCCAGCACGCAAACCTATTTCGCGTCGCCGCTCGATCTTTCCGCCTATGCCGGGGTCGCGTTGCGCGTGCTGGGCGATGGCAAACAATACGGCGTGTATCTGCGCGAGGGACGCGGACGAGTGGCATATCAAGCCACATTCCAGACGGTGGCGGGCGAATGGCAAGAAGTACGCCTCCCCTTTAGCGCTTTCTTGCCGACCTTTTTCGGGTCACCGACAGTTGCCAATCCCCTGAACCCAGCGACGATTAATGCCATGACGGTGATCATCGAATACAGCCAAGAAGGCACGTTCGCTTTGGATATCGCCCAAATTGCCGCCTATACGCTGCCATAACCGGGCTGCGTGCGCTCCCGTTTGACCCGCCGAACGATGGCTATAACTGGCTTTTGTGAACTATTGCCCGTGAAAAAGGGGAAAATTTTCGGTGATCTTAGACAGTGCCAGCGCTGATTTTATAGTTAAACTAGTCATATCCATTTTTGCGCCCATGCCCCGAAGGGCAGTGAAACGGATTCGTAGCATTTATTGAAGAAGCGACTCATACCGGTTTGTCAGGTGGCGATCATGATGTTTCAAAGTCAAAATTCCACGCAGAGCGCTTCACAGGGGTATCTTTCGGGCGAAGACTTGTTTCGCGATTATCACCTTGATGCCCGCACACATGACGAAATGTTCGCTATGGGCAATAGCCCGCGCGCGCATTATGAAGGAATGCGCGAACGCCTGCTCAGTTACATGCCGGGGGAACTTGAATATCGTCAACACGCCTCGGACATGACCTTTTTGAATCAGGGTATCACCTTCACGGTGTATGGCGACGAACAAGGCACCGAGCGCACTTTCCCGTTTGACCTGTTGCCGCGCATTATCACCCATGCCGAATGGCAGGTGATCGAGTCCGGTTTGGCACAGCGCATCATCGCCCTCAACATGTTTTTGCACGACATCTATCATGACGGCACCATCTTTCGCGACAAGATCGTCCCATATGACTTGATCGCCAGTAGCCGCCACTATCGGCGCGAGATGCGCGGCGTTGATGTGCCCCGCCGCGTGTATGTGTCTGTCTGTGGCACGGACTTGGTGCGCGTGGACAATGGGCAGTTCTGCGTCCTAGAGGATAACCTGCGCGTGCCTAGCGGTGTCAGTTATATGCTGGCGAACCGCCAAGTGGCGAAAAATGTTTTCCCGCGATTGTTCAGCAATTATGGCGTGCGCCCGATTGATCATTATGGGCAAGCGCTCCTGAATACGTTGCGGTCGCTGGCACCCGCGCACGATGATCTGTCGATTGTGCTGTTGACCCCCGGCGTCTATAACAGCGCCTACTATGAACACACCTTTTTGGCGCGCCAAATGGGGATTCAATTGGTAGAAGGGCGTGACCTGCTGACGCATGATGGCTATGTCTATATGCGGACGATATCGGGCTTAAAGAAGGTCGATGTCATTTATCGTCGGATTGATGATGACTTCCTCGACCCGCTCGCCTTCCGCCCCGATTCGAGTTTAGGCGTTCATGGCTTGTTTAATGCCTACCGCGCTGGCAATGTCGTATTGGCGAACAGCATCGGCACGGGTATCGCCGATGATAAAGCGGTCTATGCCTATGTGCCGGCGATCATCCGCTACTACTTGGGCGAAGAAGCGATTTTGCCCAATATCGAGACTTATCTGCTGGAAGACGAAAAGATGCGCAAACATGTTTTGGCGAACTTGGATAAATTGGTCGTCAAGGCAGTGGGCGAATCGGGCGGTTATGGCATGTTGATCGGTCCCCACAGCACCGCCGCCGAGCGCAAGACTTTTGCCCAACGGATTGAGGCGCAACCACGCAATTATATCGCCCAACCCACCCTAGCGCTTTCGACCGCGCCATGCTTTATTGATGGTAGGATCGTGCCCCGTCATGTCGATTTGCGTCCCTATGTCTTGTATGGGGAGAAAGTGACGATTGTGCCGGGCGGGTTGACGCGCGTTGCTTTGCGGGAGGGATCGCTGGTCGTGAATTCTTCACAAGGTGGCGGCAGCAAAGATACATGGGTGCTTTACGAATAATGTCGGAATACACAAGGGGGTAGATGATGTTATCACGAGTGGCGGACAACCTGTATTGGATGAGCCGGTACTTAGAACGTGCGGAGAACACCGCCCGTATCATTGATGTGTATCTGACGCGCACGTTGGAGTCGCCGTCTGGGCGGGTCAACGATCAGCGGATCACATATCTGTTGCGCAGTTTGGATATTGAAGTTCCCGATCATCTTGATAGCGATGCGTTGATCAAGGGCTTGACCTTTGATAGTGAATTGGGCGGCTCGATTGTGCATAACCTGACGATTGCCCGCGAAAACGCCCGCCAAATTCGCGAACAAATCAGTAGTGAAATGTGGATGGAGATCAATCGCCTGTATCTGAGCGTCAAGCGCATTGATAAAGCCGAAGAATGGTTGCGCGAACCCCATCAGTTTTACGTGGATGTCAAAGAAGGGGCGCACTTGTTTCAGGGCATCACCGACGCGACCATGAATCACAATCAAGGCTGGCACTTCATCCAGATCGGGCGCTATTTGGAACGACTCACCAGCTTGATGACCTTTTTGAACGGGCAGTTGTTACACCATTTCACCGATGTCGTCATGCCGGATCAAACGGTGGAGCGTTATTTTGAACTGGTGGGCTTGCTGAAGTCAGTCAGTGCGTTTGAAGCCTTTTGCAAGGTCTTTAATCCCGATGTGCAACCGGAACGGATCGCTGAATTTTTGTTACTCAATGCCGAGTTTCCACGGTCGGCACGATTTAGCGTGGATATGGTGTTCAATTCGCTGAATGCGTTGGCGGATGCGACCATGAAAAACAAAAATCTCCGTGTCAATCGGTTGGCGGGGCGCTTACAATCCATGCTGAGCTTTGCCGAAATTGATGAAGTGTTGGCGAACGATTCTCAGGCGTATCTGTGGGGCATTAAACAGCAATCTTTTCAAATTCACGAATTGCTGTTTGACACCTACATTTCTTATCCCATCGAGGCAGCACTGGGCTAAACTGCGTGCGGATTTTTTCTCGATGAGACCTCTTTTTAGAGAGCGAAAGCTGCCATGTATTTTGCGATCACCCATTTAACCACTTTTTCTTACAGCGATGCGATCAGCGATAGTGTCATGGAAGTCTGGATGCAGCCTCGCAATGATGCGGGACAGCGCTGTATGCGTTTTGAACTGAAGATCAGTCCCAAAGCCAGAGCCTTCGCCATGCACGATTATTTGGATAATACCTTCCACGTCTTTGACATCCCCGGCAGTCATCGTAAATTGGCGGTGCGGGCGGAATCGATTGTCGAAACCAAGCAGACCGTGATGCTGCCCGATGCTTTAGAAGCGGAGACATGGGCTGAGATCGAAGCTGCGACCGAACGCGAACGCGATTTGTACGACATGCTGCTGCCGAGTACCTTCGCCCGCCGGACGCCCGTCCTTGACAACTTCGGGGCACAGATCGGCGCGGCGCGGGGTACGGATCCGCTGAGTACCTTACGGGTTTTGAACACGGCAATCTATCGAGCGCTCAATTATATGCCCAATGTGACGACGGTCGATTCGCCTATTGATGATGCGTTGTTGGCGGGGCAGGGCGTGTGCCAAGACTTCGCACATATCATGATCACGCTGGTGCGCGGCTTGGGGATTCCCTGTCGTTATGTCAGCGGCTACTTATTTTATCAATCAGACGACCACACCCGCTCGCAAGAAGACGCGACTCATGCGTGGGTGGAGGCGTGGTTGCCCGGTTATGGCTGGACGGGTTTTGACCCCACCAACGATTTGATCTGTGGGGAACACCATATCAGCGCGGCAGTCGGACGCGATTATGCGGATGTGCCGCCCACCAAAGGCGTGTTTTTGGGGGTGGCGACCTCGTTCTTAGAGGTCAGCGTGAAGATTTCGCAGTTGCATGAGCTGCCGTCGGATGGCGAGACGCTCGCGCCGGAAATTGTACTGCCGAAGTTTGATCTGCTGAGCCAGCAGCATCAGCAACAACAGCAATAAGGGGGCAATCGAGAAATTGGGCACGCGACATATCTGTTTTTTACAGGTATGTCTTAATGATTTCATAACAAAAAGGGGGTATAATTCAAGCAATGCATTAATGACCCAATCTTGAGATTGGAGAAGGTTATGATGGCTAAAAATCTGCGTATTGCTAAAATAGACACAAAAATATTTGGCAAAATATATGCGCCAAAAAACTTTGTGGAACTCGCCAAATTATTGAATGACGTCCCCTACGATTATCTTTCGCCTGAATACTGGCGGGGGCAAAGTAATATTGATTGGCATGTTGAGAGTACGGCGGTCAGACGAATTAAACGCCATATCCAGTTTAATCCTGAAACAGATATTTCAAAAATCAGCACGCTTGAAGAACAAGTGGTTCAATATGAACAACGTATCTTGAATGATGCACGAGCCAAAGGCTTCGGCTATCGCGACGGGCGAAAACTAGCCGATTTAGATCTATTGGCATCACTACAACATTACGGCGCAGCTACTCGTCTTATTGATTTTTCACGCAATACGTTTATCGCCCTCTGGTTTGCTTGTCAGTCAAACCCAGACAAATACGGCGTTTTATTGGGTGCCGACATCATTATCGGAGATGGTATTTCTTGGATAAAGGATCAATCGATAGCTAGTTTGAATATTGAAGATATCCTATCCCACTATAATGACTCAATTCTCATTTGGGAACCGCAATATCTTTTCGAGCGAATGCGTATACAACAATCAATCTTTTTCTTTGGAGTTTCCCATGATGGACCATGGGGTAATTTAACTTCGCTAGATTTCGATTTCAAGTCAAAGGAACGCTCCAACAATTTTTTTGCCATTGCCATTTCCCCTGAATTAAAATCAGAGTTGCAAACTCAATGGCGGGTTTTGTTTGGCTATGATGTATTAACTCTTTTTCCTGACATTGAGGGGTTCGGACGATACCATTCAAGCAGAAGTGAGTTCGAGTGGGACTTTTTCTCTGCGCCCTTAGATTAGTACAGTGAAGAAATGAACAACCTGCGAATGCTTCATGAAATGGCAATGAAATACGCAGAAAAAGCAGGTGTTGCTAAACGAAGCGGAGATCGAGATTGTGCCTTTCGCCTGTATAGACTTGCGTTTGAACATGAATTTCAAGCGGCATATTCAGCCACCAAAGAACCTGCGCGTTCAATATTATTACGCAGCGCCGCGCTTGAGTTGGCACATGACCCTCCAAATCCGATTGCAAGCGAACTTCGTGACATTCTTGAACGCGCCAATGCGGAAGCACACACGGTTGTCGTCGATATGAATCCGATCCCGAGCATCGTGCGTGAACTTCACAATCAAGCCGCCATGGAGCTGGCTCAACTCGCAGTGATCGCTCGGCACAATGAGGATGAACACAATGCTGTTCAATTGGCACAGCGTGCCTACATGCTTGAGCGCCAAACTGCTGAGCAAGTATCAAAAGTTGAGGCATCCGAACCGACACGGGCGATTCTTTATCGTAGTGCAGCATCGCTCGCTTACCAAGCACGGGAATTTTCCGTTGCTCAAGAATTGATCGCCGAAGGCTTATCCGGCTTTCCGCCGCTCCAAGTGGAATCGGAACTTTATGCGTTGCATGTACAAGTATTGCAGACGCTGCTGAGTTTGCGGCGCACCATGAATGCCCGACCGCGTAGAAGAATACTTCGAATTTATAAGATGAACTGGGCTGCACAACAGCGCAAGCATAAACACTCACAAGAGACTACCAAAGGTCAGGCAGTGGACGAACGCAAATAACTATGAAACTTCGCCTTCGCCGTATGCTCTTCCTCGTCATCGTCGGCACCTATCTGATGCTGCAATTGCGGACGATTGCGCAAGGTACCCCGCGTGATCAGTTCGTACAACAGGCATATGCCGCCTATAGCACCGTGACTCTCAAGGACAACACATGCTTCCGCCCCAGCAACAATCAGAGGGTCTCGCCGGACTATCTCGCGGCGCTGTGGGTGTTCACGCCGACGTTGCTTCTGCCCCCCGGTTCCCCCAACTGCGCCGCCTACCTGCCCTAATCATCGTCCTCTACTTGTTGTTGTACATCGGGCTGGCGACTTCGATGCCCTATGGCAGCTATGACGCCTTCGTATTTTGGAATCAAAAGGCGCGTTGGTTGGCATATACGGGCGATTTCGCCTTCACTTTCAAGACTCTGCCCCTAGAACATCAAGAATACCCGCCGCTGTTGCCTATCGTCTCGACGGTGGCATTGCGGCTCTTCGGCGACTCCACCACCGTCTTGATTGCGGTGCATGGCATGTTCCTCATGATCGGGTTGCTGCTGTTGGCGCAGGGGCGGGTATGGGTGCTGGCAGTCGTCGGGCTGATCTTGCTCAATTACGCCGCGTGGCAATATGCTGATGTGCCGTTGGCGGTCGCGTTGTTAGGGGGGACGGTGGCATTCTTCACGCGGCGCGCCGGCTGGGTGGGGGTGGCGCTAGGCATCGGACTGCTGCTTAAAAACGAAGGATTGTTGATCGCCCTCATCTTTATGAGTGTGTGGAGCGTCGCGCTTTGGTTACGCGAACGGCGGCTCCCGATGCGCGCCCTCGTCACGATCCTGCCATTTATGGTGGCATTCGGCACATGGAAATTGTGGATTGGGGATGCCAACGACGTGGTGGGGGCAAGCGGACTTTGGGAACGGCTCACCGACTGGGGGCGCTATCAACTGATCGCGGGCTTCATCCTCACATCTATGATCTCGTTTAGCACCTCCGCCTTGTTGTTCATCGGTATAGGGCTGTGGCTGGATCGCATTCGCCTACGCTGGAGTGTGCCCTTGGTCGCAGTCATGCTCATTTGGGGGGGCTATTTCATGATTTATGTGATCACGCCGCACGATATCGTGTTTCACTTCATCAATAGTTATGAACGCTTGTTGCTGCACCTCGTCCCATCGTGGGTGGTTGCGCTCACATGGCAGCGGCAGCCTCCAGCGGTGCCAAGCGCGTAAGGCAATCCTCCCGTTTTAGCACGCTCGAAGCCCCAACTCCAGCATCGTCCCTACTCAGATTGACCAGTGCAGGTTATAGTTCTCTACAGGTCGTCCAGCATATCATCAGCCTGTTGAGGAAACCCACTTGCCGCAAGCCGCTCCCGACCGCTACCCCGATTATCATTTTTTGTTCATCGCCCCCAATTTAGGGGCGGACTATTTGTTTGATGCCGCCCGCGTCTATTGGGATCGTTTTCGCCCCACCGTGATCGTCAATTTCGATCTACTCGTGTATATCCCGCCCGGTAGAACGGTGATCGTCACGGCGCTGGTATTGCGCGACACCGCTGCCCAAACCGGGGTTGACCTTGCCCGTTTTCGGCTGGATGCCTACTTTGACCCGATTGTCCGCGACACGCTTGAAGAGACTACCAGCGTCTTAAATCAACGAGCGGGCTTGGCGCAGCCGTTCGGCTTGCCGATTCTGTCGCCCACGTTAACCCCGCCGCCGCTGGATGTCCCTATTCCCACGCCGATCCTGCCGCCGGAAGTTCGGGGTTTTGCGACCTACACGCCCTCGCCCGACCCTAGCATCCCGCCCACACCGACATCCACGCCAGACAGCAGCCAACCTACCCCTGCCCCTTTGCAACCTACGCCCGGTTCTGTGATCGGAGGCTAAAGCCGATGCGCCTTGATGAATACCAATGGTCACGCAACCCGCGTGGCTTGCACGTCTACAGCATTTATCAGACGCCCCTAGAGATCCGCCGGTACACGCAAATGCGCGCCGGTTGGGCAAAACTGATCGTCGTCGGCAACGAATATGTCGATGACGCGATGCGCTTGATCGACCTGAACATCACCCCGTGCGTGCGCCTGTACTTGGGCGCGGCGGGGGCAACTCCGTTTACCGCCAATTGGCGGAGCTTGACCGATCTGTTCGTGCGGGCGGGCGTAAAATGGTTTGAATTCTACAATGAGCCGAATCTCGGCGTGGAATGGCCCGCCGGCACCGATCCCGATTGGCGCGATACCGAACGTTTCATCAAACCCTTGATGGACAATTGGCTGTTGTGGGCGGAATACATCGTCAGCGTGGGCTGTTATCCGGGTTTCATCCCGCTGGCAGAAAGCGACGTGCTGCGCTATGCCGCTGTGCGTTGGATGGATGCTATGCTCAATTATCTGGCGAATACGCATTATGAGCGCTTCCAGCGTGTGCTTGCCAGCGGACTCTATTGTGCGACCCATCCCTACATCCTCAATCATTGGTATCGCGACGGCAGCAGTGGGCGCTGGCACTTTGAATACCCGTATGACCCCCGTAGCCAAGCGGCTGATCCGGGGCGTACCCTCTATGGCGGCACAGCGCTGACTCCTAATGGCGATCCGGTGGGTCTCACCGCGATGGGGCGGATGTTTAACGAACGATGCGCAACCTTGTTCGGTTCGCAAGCCGTCCCTGTGTTGGGTACCGAAGGCGGCATCTTCCCATTTCGCGGCGGCACGTTCCAGCAGGACTCGCGCTATCCCGCCTATGACGACCGAAGCCAAGCGGTGGGCACCGTCGCCATGTTCGAGTGGATCGCGCGCGAAGCCCCCCCTTGGATGTTTGGCGTCACCTTGTGGAAAGAGGATGATTATTACAACGGTGACTATACCGCCCCCGCAATTGGGTTGATGGGGGATACGCCGGTCATCCTGAAGACCGTCCCCGCCATTGAGGTGATGGGACCGGGTATCACGCCTGTGCCGACGATCCCGCCGCCGGGACCGGGACCGATTCACGGACAGGCAGATTTTCACCTGATCATCCTTGCCTCTGGTCTCAGTTCCGATTGGTTCTTCAATACTGCCCGATCTTATTGGGAACGGTTTCGCCCAATAGTGACGACGATCCCGGAATTGATCGATCTTGTCCCGAATAGCAAGAGCCTCGCCGCCACCGTGATCGCCCCGCCCGATTTGATCGGCTCGATGCAGAGCGCCATCCGAGATCGGTTCGTGTACGTCTATTTTGACCTCATCATCGCCGATGATTTCGTGCGTGTCGAAGAGGTGTTTGCGCGGCGGGTGGCGGCGAACTTGCGCTTTGGATGAGGATGCCCCTAGCCCACGCTTGCCCTACGGTGTTTCTTAGTCCCTTGTGACTATGGGTAAAATTCGCTAATATGGCATCGTACCTCGTGAGGTATTTTCGCGAATGTCACTCGTAAAGGTGTCTTTATGAAACAACGTCGTTTGCTAGGAGTCGTGCTGATGGGGGTGATGGTGCTGATCGCCGTCGCTGCCGCCGCCCAAGAGTTGCCGCCCATTCAGCCTGTTGATGAGACTATTACCCCCCCCCTTAGTTGACGTGCCCACCGAGGAAAAAACGGATATTCGGGCAACGCCTTTTCTGCCGACGGCAACTGCCCCAGTGTTTGTTAGTACGCCACCCCCAACGCTTTATACGCCCGTAACAGACCTGCCAGCGCTACCAGAATCTCCGGATTTGATGACCCTTTTGCATGAGCCATTTGACTCGCTGACGACATTTCGATGGGCGAACATTCGTCTCCCGCTCGCTCCGCTTGAGGATGGCTATGCGCTGAGCGTCGCGAATAGCACCGACCATTTCGCACTGGGGCAAGGGGAATTTAGCGATGTCACTATCGAAGCTCGCTTCAAGCTTCTAACAGGGCAAGCCTACTTGGGGGCGCGCTATAGCACAGCGGGGAGCTATGCGGTTTCATTCGACGTGAACGGAACCGTCCAATTGCTGCGCAATCAGAACCTCGTTACGACTGGAATTGCTTCCGTACCGTTTTACGATCAATGGCGAAATGTGCGTTTAGAGACTATCGGCGACAGGGTGCGCGCATATGTCGACAACACTTTAGTGATCGAATATGTCGATGCCAGCCCGATTTTGAGCGGAACTTTATTCCTTGCTGCCTCGAATGCGACCTTCTTCGCTGATGATGTTATCGTCCAAATACCTGAAGGGGATTTAGCCCAACGTGCTGTCCTCCAAACCGCAGAAGACTTGGCGTTGGAAACCAATGCAGGTGTACTTGATTTTCAAATCGCTCCTCAAAGTCTGTCCTCAGATTTCCCCATTGTTTTTCAATCAGGGATGGGTGGCGCACCCCTCAATGACTATAAACTATGGTTGACTAATGTGAACGGTTCCACCTTCGGTGGTCTCACCAGTGGTGCGGGAGGGCGTGACCCAGCATGGTCGCCCGATGGGAACAAAATCGCTTTTTCGTCTAATCGCGATGGCAACTGGGAAATTTATACGATGGATGCGACTGGGGCAAATGTGCAGCGGTTGACGTTTACATCCGCGCGTGATCAGTTTCCTGTTTGGTCGCCCAATGGAACCTCAATCGCATTTTCTTCAGATCGGGATCATTTGCTGAGTGGTGAACTAGAAATTTACACCATGAACAGCAGTGGAGGGAATATCCTGCGGGTATCGCCCACCGGGACAAACATTTATTCGTGGATCGAGGATTGGTCTCCCGACGGAACCAAACTGCTATTTTCACGCTTTTACGCGACAACCGGAGAGCAGCAACTTTATGACATGAACACCAATGGCTCGAATACCCGTTCGTTGACTGCATTTACGTCTGCATCTTGGTATGGCACTCCTTCTTGCCCATCATGGTCTCCCAATGGAACGAAAATCGCGTTCGCCGTCCAATTGAAGAATTTTGCACCGGGCTATGTGGCTGGACATTTTGATCGTTTGGCAATCATGGATGCGGTCGGCACGAACATTGTAGTTTTTCCAGTTGTCCCCAATAGTCAGTTGGAAACTTGTCCTGAATGGTCGCCCGATGGCAATCAACTCGTTTTCCAAGCCCGTATTCAAACCGGTCAAACGTCACGGTATGATCTCTATCGGGTCAATGTGGTGGGCGTTCCGCAATTCACCGCCATCACTTCGGCAGCCCAAATCACCAGTGAACAACCCGACTGGTCTGAAGTGATCGTCGTTTCGACGCCGACTCCAACTCCCGGATTTTGTCTGAGTGGCGCACTGGGCGCGGGGGGTACTGTATCCCCCAATAGTCCGACGTGCCAGATTCCACAAACATGTGTCGTAAACATTCGCCCAAGTGATGCACTTAGGGGTCCTGTTTATGGCTATATATTTAACGGGACGGGGAATCTGCTGCCGACTCTAGACATCAGCGGGCGCACCAATGTGACCGTGAACTTGCGCTTACGGTTGGCAGCGAATCCAGTGCCGCAAAGCAATCTTGTACGGGCGACAGATTCTGTCTCAGGGTTGGACTTCTGGTTTAACTCCGGTGATGGAAATGTTCTTAATGTGGTAGCAGGAAACTGCGATTCGTTAGTGGCTGATGCGGCTGTAGCCGCCACCCTGAAACAAAATGCCATCGCTGTAGCTGCTACTTATGGTGTCAATATCGATGATGTAGCAGGTTTCACAGCGTTAATCGCGCCGCCTGCTATCCCTCAATACGCCATCAATCTAAATAACGCAACTGGGGCGAATACCACCACTGTTATCGATTGGGAAGCGGAGGAGGTATTCAATTTAATGGTGGGTGTCATTGATATTGCCAAAGCATTCAAGACGGCACTCGATGATCCGCTGCTACAGCGAACCCCCATCGCGCCAGAACAGGCATTTCTGCGCGGCATGGGCATTGTTGCTAGTGGCACAAACTTGGCTCGTTTTAACATTCATTTTATCCGTGTCAACAATCGCATTGACTGTGTCAATGCACTCATTGACTCTCCACGCGCAATTGTCTGCGGAAATATCGATAAGGGTTTTTCTAACTTTTTAACTGTCCATGAGTTGGGTCACACCTTTGATAACCAAGTGGCACAAGGAGGACAATTATCGTTCAACGAAGAAATAAATCTTGTTTCAGTGAATGATACACCGGTTGCCGCTAACCCAACTGTTGCTCCTCGTTGGGTGTTTGGAATTTATCCGCCGGGCTTCACTTGCGCTACAGGCTCTTTGCAAGGCAATAATTGGTCGCGGGGAGTTCGAGGTTGGGGAACTGGGCCGGGATCGGTTTACACGTTGGGTATCCACGAATTATGTCAAGCACCTTCTGCTCGCATTTTCACAAATTTTCAAAAGAACCCGCCGCCTTATGTAGCGAATTCGGGCTTGACAGCATTACAAGTTGCTCAACAGGAAACAGTAGCGGATATGTTTCTCAATTGGGTCTACCGTATACAAAACCGAGATGGTTTTCGGAACATCAATTGGAGACCCAATGACATTGTCCCGAATAGTTCACCTCAACAGTATTGCGGCAGCCCATCAGGTAGTGGATGTCCAGATAATACTAATCCCGGAGACGCCCGCTTCGCTTGGATCAAGACCTTTATGACCAGCACGCTCACACGATTGATACCCTAAAACCCATTTCCCTTTTCTGTGGAGGAGGAACAACAATGCGTCATCGACTCATTTTCGGTATGCTGGTCTTGGTCTATTTTCTGGGCACAAACATTTCTGCACAGGCGTTACAGGGATATCCCGTGACGATGAGTGCCCTTCAGGTCAGCCCAGATGGCACCCAAATCGCCGTAGCAACCGTATCGGGATCGCTCAAGATTTACGATGCAGCGAATCCTACTGTGGTGATCCGCACTTTGCAAGCAAGTGGAGACTTCATCAGTGATATTAGATGGTCACCGAATGGAGACCGTATTGCGGCGATAACTTTTGCGGGTCGTATTAGCATATGGACAGCATCTGGCAATAGTGTGTATTCAATAATCCTGCCATCTCCTAACACAACTGCACAACTTGTAAGCATTAGTTGGAGTCCAAATGGGGAACAACTCGCCGTCTCCGGACAAGGATTGGGAACAGTCATTTTACAGTCATCTACAGGTGTGCAGTTGTCACCTTCGCAACCGGGCGAACACTATGAAAATGACTGGCATCCTTCAGCAAATCTAGTCATAACAAGTTATAACGGTTTAATTGTCCAAGAAAACGGTACAATGGTGAATAAGTTGCCTTCTATCGCTGTAACCCAAATTCCGGGCATCTTTCCGATCAGGCTTGCATTCAATATCAATAGTAGTTTGCTGGCCATAGAAGTTGCAAATTACGAAGCTGTAATTATTGAGGGTGAAAATAGACTTGAAGTTGGAGCGGCTCTAGAACTTCGGGCATTTCCCTCATTGACATTAGTTAGTTCAGTTGATATCCCGATTGGCGAGATACCTCCCGGAAGGATTGAATGGTCTAATGATGGAAATTATGTCGCACTAAGCACCTTTGATAATCTAGTGCGCATCTTTGAATCACCTACCCTTCGACTCGTGGATGAAATCAACATTGGCAATGCAGTGAAAGCATTCGATTGGATGAATGGCTCGCAACTCGTCTATGCGTCCAACGATGGCACCTTAAACGTGGTGGGTTTCACCACTGACCTCACCACCACCCTGACATTGGGCGGACGCGGCACGCCCCCCAACGCCGTCCACAGCATCCCGCTGACCGCCGACCTCTATCAAAATGGGGTTCTCGTCACGCCCCACATCCCCACGACCACCGCCGCCGGGACCTTCACGCTGCCGAACATCGCACAGGGGCTATACACCTTGTGGGTCAAACCGCCGCAATATCTCGCGGTTGCGCCGTCGGTGAACCTGAACGCGCCCGCTGTCAGTCTCGACGCAGGGACGCTCAAAGCGGGGGACGCCGACAACAGCAACCTCATCAACACGAATGATTTTACGATTCTTTCTACCTCGTTTGGCAAGACGGTGGGTCAAACCGGATATGACGCCCGCGCCGACTTTGACGGTAACAATCTTGTGAACATCAGCGATTACTCATTGCTTGCCACCAACTTCGGACAGTTGGGCGCACCTCGACCGACGCCGCCGCCGCCCGGATCACTTGCCATAGTGAGCAGCCCGCAGGTTGCCCCGACGGGCGATGCCGCGCTGGTGCTGTCCCCGTCACGCGCGACGGTTCAAACAGGGGAGACGTTTGAGGTGCGCGTGCAGGTACGGCGCACGCTGGCGTCGGTCGATGCCGTCGAACTGCACCTCGCCTTCGATCCGGCGTTGCTGCAAGTCGAGGCGATCACGCCGACGCGCTTCTTGCCGTATGTCTTGCAAAACGAATACGACAACACAGCGGGCACGATTGATTATGCCGCTGGCGCGCTCGAAGAAATTCCCGCCGGACGTTTCAATACGGTGACGATCCGCTTTCGGGCATTGTTGCCATCCGAGGGGGTAACGCTGGCGGTTAATGACGCTAATGTCACCTTTGGCGGCGTGTCGGTGTACGGCGGCGCGACGGTGACGGGCGTCACAGTACGCTAAAGAAAAGACTCAGGCTGGAAAATGGTCGGTCATATAGAGGAAGATGATCGTCGGTGGCAAACGGGCGGACATACGGC
>JBBRTY010000084.1:0-15232 GCA_038248285.1 Aggregatilineales bacterium | reverse complement strand
GCAATGGGGAGGGGGCTAGGGGGTGGGGATTGAGGCAACACAAGAGAATAAACCCTTAACTTGACGCCCAAGACCCAATGTGGTTGCCCGACTTTTGCAACAGAATCATCATTCATGCCCCGCTGAGTTTTTTTGCCCTAGCGCTTACGGCGTGCCGTTTATGGAAACCGCGCGACAAACGCTGCCAACGCTGATTCGATCTCGTCCGCGTCGATCTCGTGATCGGCGGTTTCGGGCAGCAAGCGCAGCACCGGCAGGAGCGCAGTTTTCATGTCCTCATACGCTTGTTTGGCGGTCGGTTCATCGGCGAAAAAACGAGAGTGTACGGTCCAGCCATAGATCGTGAGGGTGATCGCAAGGGGCACGCGCAAACAATCCCGTTCTAAGGTGATGCGCCCCCCATCATCGTGCTGCTCATCCTCAATGATGATCCCGCCTTCACTGCCTTTAATGCCGAGTGTGCCGCCATCTTCAAAACGATACCAGTGGGGTGAAGAAACATTGGTCATGGTGTTATCCCGTGCGTAATCTGAGAACGCGATAAAATGGGCTAAGATAAAATCATCAAAAATTGGGGTGCTTAGGATAGCGCACTAGGTCGATTGGACGATAACGCCTTTTCACCAATGAAGTATAGTTGGCATATATCCGCTTTTCATGGCTTGCCGTAGGAGTCCCCATGATGCAATTGATCAGACGATTTTTAGGGATGGCTCAAGAGCCAGAGGTTCCACTGGCACCTTTAGACACATTCACTATCCAGTTTCCGAATAAAAACCGCTCCCAAGCGGTTAAAATCCCAGCGCGCGTCAATCCCCTCAGTATCATCCACAGCCTAGGACTCCATGCCCCCACCCCCACAATTCTGATTTCTGGTGGCGCTGGGGCGATGGACACTGCCTCCATGCAAGCCAGTCGCACCACCATTGAAGATGGTTTAGCGCGCTTTTTGAACGATTATCAAGTTGCGCTGGTCGATGGCGGCACTACCTCTGGGGTGATGCAGCTTTTAGGCGTCGCGCGCGAACGACGAGCGTATAAGTTTCCGCTGATCGGCGTTGCGCCGGATAATGTCGTTTGGTATCCGGGCATGGAACGTAGCGAACAACGTCTGGCGGATCTGGATGCCTTTCATTCACATTTCGTCTTGACGCCGGGGAATGAGTTTGGCGATGAATCGAACACGATTTTTCAACTCAGTTATGCCCTGTGTGGCAAAGGGGCACGCCCACGCTTGTGTATCGTCGTCAATGGCGGGCAGATCGTCAAGCGGGAGGTTCATCGCATGAGTACCGCTAAACCGCGCTTCCCGATTTTGGTGATGCAAGGCACGGGGCGCTTTGCCGACGAATTGGCGACCGCACATCAGCAAAAACACAGCGCCGATCCGCTCATTCAAGCGATCCTCGAAGAGGGCAATCTCAGTTTCCTGAACATCAACGCGGGCGCGCCCATGTTGCATAATTGGCTCGAAAACTTTTTCGGCGTCTAAAGCAGTTTCATCCCATGAGGAACCCGAAACAATGATCAAGCGACGACTCTTTTTGCCCGCGTCAATCGGTTGCGTGCTGATGCTTTTGCTCTTAAACACGGTAATGGCGCAAGCGCAAGACCTAACTCCTTCTCCACCCCCCGCCATCACCACGCCCACGAACGGCTCCGCTAACGACTTGACCCCCCAGATCAACCTCGCGCAGTTGGAACGTCTTTTGGCGGAGACCGAAAAAAATGCCGCTGATGCCGCCCGTTATGCAGGGGATGCCAGCAAATTTCTCGGTCTCTTTGAAGCCTTCAGCGTCGTCATCGCGGTCTCGGCAGGTACGCTCAGCGTTATCGGGATCAGCCGCTTGTTTTCGGCACAAAGCAGCCTGAACGAGACACGTAAGAAATTATTTGAAGAACTGGAACAACTGCGCAAAGACTTCGATGCCCAGATCGACGCGCGCGAAAATGACCTGAAACAACTGGAAACGCAATTGCGCAAAACGGTGGAAGAACAGCGCAAAACCGCTTCCCAATCCACCTTAGCACTTTCGCTGTTGCCCTTGGGCGAACGCCAATACCGCGCTCAGGATTACAACGGTGCCGCCGATACTTATCGGCGGGCGTTGGCACTGGATGAGAATAACCCGCTCATTTGTTATCGACTCGGTTATGTCTGCGTGCAAAATACCCAGTTCCACGAAGCTGAACAAAACTTACTGCGCGCGCTTGCCATTGACCCTGATTTTGTATTGGCGCGGGCGGCGCTCGGTTTTGTCTATCGGCGCATCGCAGAAAAATTACCGGAAAGCGTCGAGCGCGATCTGATGATGAACAAGGGCGAACAATACTTGCTCAATGCCCTGAAAGCGCAACCTCGTTTGGTCGATGAAGACAGCGAGTCGTGGTGGGGGTCGTTGGGTGGACTCTATCGCCGACGTGGGCAAGTCGCTCAAGCCATTCATGCGTATGAAGAAGCCGCCAAAGTGACGCCGCATTCTTCCTACCCCTTCAGCAATTTGGCGCTCCTCTACATGGAAAAGAACGACAAAGACCGTATGATGCAGACCTATGTGCGCGTGGAACGGTTGGCACGCGGCGAGGCACATGCGGAGGTCGATAATTATTGGGCATATGCCGACTTGCTGACCGCCAGCCTCGCGCTCGGCAAAACGGCAGAGGCGGATGAGGCGCTGATCTCGGTGTTGGATATCGCCCCCTCGGACTCGGAGAACTACGCACTGAAATCGCTGATCGACACCCTTGTCCGGTTGCGCGGCGCGATGGGGGACGATGATAATGCGTCCCCCATCGAAACTTACGTCAACCGCATCAAGGCGCGCATTCAACAGCGCGAGACCGCGCTGCCGCCCGTCGTGCCAGCGACGTAGACTCAACCCCTCAACGCCTCTCCAAAAGAAAAGCGTTGAGGGGCATCCCTGCCCTTATAAGCCGTAGATATCGGTGTACTTCGCTTTCAGATAATCCACAAAATAGCCACATTCCACCGGCTCCCCCGTGATGCGTTGGGTCAGTTCATCGGCGGTGAATTTGCGCCCGTGCTGATAAATATTGATGCGCATCCATTCGCGCAGGGTGTCAAACTTGCCCTGCCCAATTTCGTCGGGGATGGTCGGGTGTGCCGCGAGCGCTTGCCGATAATATTGGGCGGCGAGCATGTTGCCGACGGCATACGTCGGGAAGTAGCCGATCAACCCGCTCGACCAGTGGATATCTTGCAGCACACCCTCTTTGTCGGTGGGCGGTACAATGCCGAGGTAAGACTCAAAGCGTTCGTTCCATGCTTTGGGCAAGTCGTGGACGGCAAGCGCGCCCGTGACCAATGCCATTTCTAGTTCAAAGCGCACCATGATGTGCAGGTTATAGGTGGCTTCATCGGCTTCGACCCGGATATACGACGGGGCGATACGGTTGATCGAGCGGTAGAAGGTTTCGAGATCGACCGCCTTCAACTGATCGGGGAAGGTGTCTTGCAGTTGCGGATACGCCCATGACCAGAAGTTGCGGCTACGCCCGACGACATTTTCCCACAGGCGCGATTGCGACTCGTGAACGCCGAGCGAAGTCCCGCGCGAGAGCGGGGTGCCCTCTAGCTCGGGGGCGACGCCTTGTTCATACATCGCGTGACCGGCTTCGTGCATGGTGCCGAACAGCGCCGGATTTAGGTAATTTTCGGTGAAGCGGGTGGTAATGCGGACATCCCCCTGCGCAAAAGTGATGCAAAACGGGTGGACGGCTTCGTCTTGACGACCCCGCTCAAAATCATAGCCATAATTGCTGACCATCTTTAAGCCAAAAGCGCGTTGCTTGTCGATAGGATACGATTGGCGCACGACGGCATCATTGGCGCGGTCACTGTGGGCGCTGACGGCAACGACGAGTTCCACCAATTCGCGTTTGTGGGCATCAAACAGCCGTTTGACGCGGCTGGCGGTCATGCCCGGCTCATATTGATCCAAGAAAGCATCATAGGGGTGTTCGACAAAACCGAGAAAATCCGCTTCTTGCCGTTTCAAATCGAGGATACGTTGCAGGGCTGGCTCAAAGGCGGCGAAATTGTTATTGGCGCGCGCCTCTGCCCATACTTGATGCCCCAGCGCTTCGGCTTCGGTGATGTCCGCCACCAGTTGGGTAGGGACGCAAGTGGCTTGGTGGACATCGCGCTTGGTGACGCGGATCATGCTGCCTTCGACCGAGTCATACGCTGCGTCTTCGGTTTCTTTTTCGGCATCTTGCAGCAAGTGCCGGGTCTCGTCGCTGATCAACATATCATGCCCGATGCGCGACAAGGTGGATAGTTGCGCGGCGCGCGCCTTCGCCCCACCGCGCGGCATATTCACCTGTTGATCCCAACTAAGGATCGCCCGTGCGCGGTCAACATTACGGATTTCGGACAGACGCGCGACGAGCGCCTGATATTTTTCGCCCATGATCCTACCCCTTCAAATCATTTTAATCGTGTGAAAAATTTTATCAGGGGCATCCCCGTCGCGCTAGAGGGTGCGATGTTTTGTTTGGGGCGCAAAACGGGGATACTCTCGCTTATACTTAGGGGCACCCACAGACAAGGACTCAAGGAGGGCGACGCGATGAGGCGAGGGCGGCGATTTCAGGTAATTTGGGGATGGGGTAGCGCGCTAGCGCCTCTATGATCGATCAGTGGGTAGGACGACTTCCCCGACGGTTGCGCGATCAACCGATCATCAAGCAGGAACGGCTCCACTTGCTCCGTTCCAAACAAATCCGAAACCGACGCGGCATCGAGTGGCTCTTCATCCTCTTGCTGGTAAGCGGCATCGGCTTTCAAATCGCCGACCGCTTCCAGCCCCAGATCGCGCAGTTCCTCAACCAACCGTTGAGAGGCGTAGAAAGTTTCATCGATTGGGCGAAGGATTTCCTGCCGAGTATTGCCATCTTGTTACTGATTGTCCAACATCTCGGCGTTGGCTGGACAGCACTCCGTTTGGCATCGGGGACGCTGGCGCGGGAACGCCAAAACCGCACTTGGGAGACGTTGGTGTTGACAGCAGTCAGCGCGCGACGGATTGTTTTTGGCAAATGGTTGGCGGTCATCACTCTACAATGGCAGTTTCAGCGGCGGGCGTTGCTGTTGCGGGCAGCCCTGATCGCCTGGGTGCTGTTTGAAGCCCATTTCCAGCAGCCCCCACCGCTAGAGACATGGGGGATCGCCGCGTTGGGCGTGGTGCTTGTGGCACTGGCACCGATGGTCAATGTCTTGTTTGGGGCGGCGGTGGGTGTGCTTGCCTCTGCTTTTACCCGCAGCGAAGTCGGGGCGGCGCGCGTGGCGGGGCTATTAGAATTTATGGTTTTGCTGCCGCTGTTGATCAGCGGCGGACTGGTGGGGAATCTCTTTGTACGGCTAGGCGGTTTGAGCAACGAAATCAGCATTTTGCAATCCACCCTGCTGCTTGCTTTCATTGATGGGGGCATCTTTGCGTTGGCGAACGTCGTTAGTGCGCGTTATCTGGAGCTAAGCGCGTATTATTTTATGGGGTTGCTCCTGTGGGCAGGCGTATTCACCTTGATCGCGCTCGGTATCGTCAGCATCGCGCAATCATGGGTGGTGCGATTAGGGGCGCTGCGTGGGGTCAAAACGCGGCTATAATGGTGGGGGCAGCAGGGTAAAGTGCAGGTCTGTAAGGACGCGCAGAAGGAATCTGTTGAAAAAGGGTTTGAATCGGCGGGCGACCCCATTGGGTCGCCCCTACAACAACGGGTCTCGTAGGGGCAACCCCATGGGGTTGCCCGTGTTTTTCAACAGAATCCAGAAGTGCGTCCGCAGCGTTCCAAGAAATCAGTGACATCACTTTTAGGGGAAATTAAGGAGCGGCACATGGCGAAATCGCAAAATCTAGGGGCAGGGCGTAGCTTTCCATTGGGGGCAACCGTGGTTCCCAATGGGGTCAACTTCAGCGTGTTTTCTAAAAATGGGGATGCTGTGGAACTGCTGTTGTTTGATGAGGGCGACTACGAAAAACCAGCACGGGTGATCCGGCTGAATCCGAAAATCAATAAAACCTTTTATTATTGGCATATCTTCGTCCCCGGTCTCAAGTCGGGGCAGGTGTACGGCTATCGGGTGCATGGACCGTTGGCACCGGAGGTCGGTTTCCGTTTTGATGGGTCGAAAGTGCTGCTTGACCCCTACGCCAAAAGCGTCATCCTCGATAATTATGATCGCGGGGCGGCGACCTTATACGGCATCGATAACTGTGCCACCGCCATGAAAAGCGTCGTCGTCGATACCAAAGATTTTGATTGGGAAGATGATCGCCCGCTCCAAGTCCCGTACACCCGCTCGATCATCTACGAAATGCACGTCGGCGGCTTCACCAAACACGAATCATCGGGCGTCGCGCCGGAACTGCGTGGCACCTATCTCGGCTTAATCGAAAAAATTCCCTATTTGAAAGCGCTCGGCATCAGCGCGGTGGAATTGTTGCCCGTGCAGCAGTTTGACCCGCAAGACCGCCCCTTCACCGCCAAATCGAATTATTGGGGCTATACCCCCATTGGTTTTTTTGCTCCCCACGCGCCCTATGCCGCTGGCAAGGATCCGCTGGCACCCGTGCATGAATTCCGCACGATGGTGAAGGAACTGCACAAAGCCGGCATCGAAGTCATCCTTGATGTGGTCTACAACCATACCACCGAAGGCAACGAGAATGGTCCGTGGCTGTCCCATCGCGGGTTTGAAAACCGCGCTTATTACATCCTTGCCCCCGACAATCGCTATTACATGAATTACAGCGGCACGGGCAATTCGCTGAACGCCAATCACTCGATTGTGCGCCGGATGATCATGGACAGCTTGCGCTATTGGGTGTCGGAAATGCACGTCGATGGTTTCCGCTTTGACCTTGCCTCAGTGTTGTCGCGCGATGAGTGGGGGACGCCGTTGTCGAACCCGCCGATTTTGTGGGAGATCGAGTCCGACCCCGTGTTGGCGGGCACCAAGATCATCGCCGAAGCGTGGGACGCGGGCGGGCTGTATCAAGTCGGCTCGTTCATCGGGCATCGGTGGGCAGAATGGAACGGCAAGTTCCGCGATGATGTGCGTAAATTTATCAAAAGCGATGAGGGCATGGTGTCGGCACTGGCGACCCGCATCCTCGCCAGCCCCGACCTGTATCACGAAGCCGTCCGCGCCATCAACCGCAGCATTAATTTCATCACCTGCCACGACGGGTTCACCCTCAACGATCTGGTGTCCTACAACGACAAGCATAATTTTGACAATGGCGAGGACAACCGCGACGGCGAAAGCAACAACAGCAGTTGGAACAGCGGGCGGGAGGGTCCCACCGATGATCCCGTGATTGAGGCATTGCGCCAACGCCAAATCCGCAATTGCTTGACGATCATGTTGCTGTCGCAGGGCACGCCGATGATCTTGATGGGTGACGAAGTGCGGCGCAGTCAAGGGGGCAACAACAACGCTTATGGGCAAGACAACGAGTTGAGTTGGTTCCATTGGGATGATGTCGAAAAACATGGCGACCTGCTGCGCTTCACCCAAGGCTTGATCGAATTCGTCAAGACGCACAAGCTTTTCGGCGGCGAAAGCTTCTGGTCATCGCTGGAAGAAGATAACCGCATGACGATCTCGTGGCATGGCACGCGCTTGCATGAAGCGGATTGGGGCACCAACGCGCGCGCGCTGGCGTTCTCACTGGGGCATCCCGACAGCGTGGAATATATGCACGTCATGATCAACAGCTTTTGGGAACACCTACAATTTCAACTTCCGCCCTTGAAGGATGGGCAACGCTGGAGCCGAATCGTCGATACCGCCTTGACAGCGCCCAATGATTTTTGCAGTCGGGGACATCATGAAATTGTCGATGCGCTCGATTATTGGGTGCAAGACCACGCAGTGGTGGTCTTGCTGGCGCATCGCGAAAGTTAACTCTTGTCTGCGTGGGGCGCGGTTGTATCCTAGGCGTGTACCTGTTCACCTCGCCCTATCCTAATGGGGCGGCGCTCTGCCGTGTGGGACTTGCAACACGGATGGGCAATCGCACGTATTAATGTAAGGCAGGGTATAGATGGGGTGAACAGCTCGTCATGCGGGCTGTTCACACGACAAAAGGACAAGATTCGTGCGACGTGTTTTCCTGTTATTCCTCATGAGCATCATGTTGGCTGCCTGTAGTGGCGGCGCTGCCCCTGCCACCCCACCGGTGGCAATCGATCCCCTTGCCCTGTTGATAGACGCGGGTGATAAGATGCGCGGTGCCGAGACCTTCAAAATCACGGTCGATCAAACCGGACCCGATTATTTTTTTAGCACCGATTACGCGCTGGTCGCTTATCGTCGGGCGACGGGGCAATATGTCGCGCCCGGCATAATGCAAGCCAGTGTGCGGGTGTTGGCGCTTGGTATTCCGCTGGCGATTGATGTCTATGCCAACGGTGCCGACCAATGGTATCGCGCTTTGTGGACGGGCAACGAATGGCTGAATGAGGCGTTTCAAGAAGGCTTTAATCCTTCGACGCTGATCGCCGAAGAAACCGGCGTGCAAGCGGCGCTGGCGGCGCTGAACGAGGTGCAGTATATCGGCACCACCCAGCTTGAAAGCGGCGTCTCGGTCAAGCAATTCAACGCCACTGCCGATGGTATCGATGTTGCCGCCTTGCTCGGCGGTTTGATCGTGCCCGTCGGTCAGGTCGAAGTCGAAGTCTATCTGGCGGATGCCGATAACTTCCCTGCGCGTTTTGTGGTGCGGGAATTTAACAGCCCCAACGCCGCGACCCCCGCCCCCGGTGCAATCGTAGAGCCGATCACATGGCTCATGGATATTTTTGATGTCAATGCCCCGTCCGAGATCACCCCGCCGGAGGGCGCATGAGTCAGTCAATCCCCCCGCCCCGCCGCTTTAGCGCATGGCTGGCGCTGGCGTTTATCGCGATTCCCGTCTTTGTCGGCTCGATTGACCTGACCATCGTTTCGGCATTCTTGCCGGAGATCGTCGTGAATTTGGAATTGCCCATCGAAAGCGTGATCGACGATGCGGCATGGATCGTGACGGGCTATCTGCTGGCATACACGATCAGCCTGATGTTCATGGGGCGTTTAAGCGATATCATCGGGCGACGACGAGCGTATGTCGCCTGTTTGGTCATCTTCATGATCGGGTCATTCGTGGTCGCGGAGGTCGATCCCAGTGGGCGCAGCGGCATCTCCAATATTTTGTACAACCTCGCCTTTCGTGTCACAGGCAGCCGTCCCGACCCCGGCATCATCGCGCTGATTACGATCATCATCGGGCGCGTGATCCAAGCGTTTGGGGCGGGTGCGCTGGTGCCGATCAGCCTCGCGCTGGTGGCGGATTTGTTTCCTGCCAACAAACGGGCGCAACCCTTGGGTGCCATCGGCGCAATTGATACGCTCGGTTGGGTGTTGGGGCATTTGTACGGCGGTGTGATGGTGCGCTGGTTTAGCGACAATCGGCAAGGCTTTGTCGATTTTTTCGCGTCGTTAAACATCACCCTGCCCCCCCCCGACTGGCGCACTCTGTTTTGGATCAATCTGCCCGTTTCGATGATCGCGCTTGTCCTCACCTTGTGGGCGCTGCGCCATGTGCCGCAAACGCGCAGCCGCACGCGCTTCGACCTGTTGGGGGCATTGCTCGCCAGCGGTGCCTTGCTCTGCCTTGTCCTTGGCTTGGGTGCCAATATCGAGGTCGCCGCCAGCGCGACGATCACCAGCGCCAGCGGGCTACCCCCCTATGCGCTGCCGCTTTTGGCATTGGCGGTGGGGTTGTTCAGCGCGTTTATCGTGGTGGAACTGCGCATCCGCGATCCGTTGTTTGACCTGCGCGCCTTGCGTCAGCGCAGCATCGCAGCGGGCTTGACCACCAATTTGGTGATTGGTTTCTGTTTGATGCTCGGCTTAGTGGTCGTCCCGTTCTTGGTCAATGTCCGCGTCGCTGATCCGAGTCGATTGGCGGAAGCGGCGTTTCAGGTGGGGGTGCTGCTGTCGGCGTTAACGATCCCGATGGCGTTGGCGGCGATCCCCGGCGGCTGGCTGAGCGAACGCATCGGCGCGAGTCGCACGACGATCTTGGGCTTGATCGTGGCGCTCGCCGGTTTTGTGCTGATCTGGCAAACGTGGACGCTGGAGATCGCCGATAGCATTATTGCGCTGGAGATGATGTTAGTGGGGGTCGGTTTGGGCTTGACCTTCTCGCCGATCAGCGCTTCGGTCATCAATGCTTACGATCAAGATAAGTTGGGGGTCGCCTCGGCATTGGTGATCTTGATGCGCTTGTTGGGCATGACGATCAGCGTGTCGTTGTTGACCTCGCTGGCATCCCAACGACTCGCCACCTTGGTGACAGGCACGTTGGGCGCGACGGTCGATCCGCGCGCGGCGGTGGAGATTTACGCCCGCTTGACGGTGCAGGTCTTAACAGAAGTGGCGCTGGTGGGGGCAATTTTGTGCGCGCTGGCATTGATTCCAGCATGGTGGTTGGGGCGCGGGCGGGTGGCGGGTTAGCGCGCGTTGTGTGTCCCTACAGGGATAATGTAGGGATACATGACCGTATTTTGGGAAGTGCTTAAAGGCTGATTATGGAAGAGGAGTAACTGCTCAGGCTGAAAAACGGTCGGTAATAAAGTGAGAAATGACCGTTGGCGGGAAATGGGCGGATATTCGGCGCGCGGACTTTCATGTTAACGAACGATTGACAAGCGCCTAATCCGCCCCTACATCCACGTTTCGAGGGGTATTTTCCTGTTTTTCTTCACGTCTTCATGCCTCTCTGTTTATTTTATTCTGTTTCTATACCTGAGTAGTCACCCTCAATCCAAAACCAAATGAATAGTAGCAGAAATGCTAGTTTTCACTTTCTGTGACAGGGTGTCGTGATAAAGAGCCGCCCTCAAAACGAGGAACGGCTCTGCCCACGACTTCATCTTAAAATCCACGGATCTGACGCTTGTTCAAATCAGTAGCGTGAGAGGCTTACCCTTCGCCCCTAGAACCCTTGCGCCGCGTAGCTCACGCCGGGAAACGCCGCCAAGTCGGGAGAGAGAGCAGCGGCGGCGTCCGTATCGCCTTTCAGTTCAGCCAGCAAGAATGCGGTTGTGAAATGGTTGATCAAGTCGTGGGCGCGTGCCATATCCCACACCTGATCGATACATCCAGTGCCGAAACCGACTTCCGTGTAGAAGGGCATTACGTCGCACGTACTGCTGAAGATCATATGTTCGGCGTTCTCAAAACCCACTTGTACTTTCCTATCGCTCGACACATGCTCGTAAGTACGCAGTGTCCCCCAATGATAGGGTGTCCCCGTGTCCAGCGTGCCCCCTATTGCCAGTACCGGGATGTCGATTTCCGCCAGCCCTGCCGGATCGAACAGATATGCGTCGCCCGCCATCGGCACAATCGCATCGACACGCGGGTCAGCCCACACGGGCCAATCGCCCTCTGGCACGGAATCCAGACCCGCCAGCGCCACCATTTCCGCGACGTAAGGCAGTGTCAGATCGCACAACCACGCCGCCGGATCAGCCGCCTCTAGCGCCGCCTCGCACAGTGTTGCCATGCTGTCCATGTTGATGGGCGCACCTGCCGCTGCTAACGCCGTATATCCGCCATACGAATGTCCCATCACCGCAACGGTTTGCGGATCGATCACGCCTTCCAACATGCCGCCCGCCGTAGTCTGCGCGTCCACGTACTCGAATACCGTCAGCGTGTCTTGCGGACGGGCAATCGTCGCCCGCCAGAACCAATCCAGCGCTTGTGTGTACATCTCGTGATGTTCTGGTGCGACCACCACGAAGCCGTGAGACGCGAGATGTTCGGCTAACCACGCATACGCCGTCCGTCCCGCCGAGAAGCCGGGCGATAGGATCACGAGCGGGTAGGGAGCGGCGCTGAGATCGAAGTCTGCGTCGGCAAGCGCGTGTCCGGTCACAGTGGACGTCGCGCCTTCAGGAAAGCCTTCCCACTTGATGACATAGGGATATGTGATCGCTTCCGCCTGATTGTCGGGATTCAGCGCCGGATACCATAGGGTGATGTCGAGCGAGGTCTCCCCTTCAATCACGAGATCGCGTGTTCCGACTGCATACGCGCCGCGTACACCATAAGTCGGTGTATCGGGACGCGCACCGCTCCGCGTCACTTCCTCTTGCGCTATGACGCTGTTCGCCAGCAGCAATATAAGAAACAGAACCAACAGTTTACGAGACATTGTGCAACCCTTTCATTTGAGTTAATGCATAGCAGCATAGCCTTTGGCGAGTAGGGTTGTACACCTACTAAAGTAGGATTGGAGAGTAGGGTTTTGCGTTACAGCAAACCGAGTTCGCGGGCGCGGGCGACTGCTTCCGTGCGCCGCTCCACATGCAGCTTGCCGAAGATGTTGGCGACGTAGCCTTTGACGGTACTGAGCGCGAGAAACAGCCGATCCCCGATTGCCTGATTGGAGAGTCCATCTGCGATCAAGCGCAGCACGTCGAGTTCGCGCGGACTTAACGGGTCGATCAACGGCTGAACGGACAGAGTCGCCAGCAGTCGATCCACGTATTCCGGCATGATCCCGCGTGCCATCGCAAGCAAATCGCGCATGGTCGCGCCTTCGTCAAGGAAGATGCGGTAGAAGCCGCCGTGCGCGGCGAGCGACAGAGCGCGTTCGAGTGGGACGAGCGCCGCCGCCGTATCGCCCCGCGTATGATGCACCAGCGCTTGCAAATTGAGCAATTCGATCATGCTGGCGATTCGGTCATGCGCCGCCGCCAGCAAACGATCACTCAGGCGGAGCGCATCGTCGTGCTGCTCCACCGCGATCAACAGCCGCACGAGCGTGATGTACTCGTACTCGCTGAGATAACTCAGTTCGCCGTCGATGGTGAGTCCGCGTTCGTCCGCCCATGCCAGCGCGTGATGCAGCTTGCCCTGCTTGATCCACAGCCGCGCCTTTTGCGCTGGAATCGGGCGCATGTCGGGAAGAGGCGATCTGTAATGCAAACGTTCTGCCGTATCGAGCAGGCTTAACGCGGCGTCGAAATGACCTTCGCCCGCTTGAAGTTGTGCCTGTGACAGCGCGTGACGAATCTTCCAGCCCGGGAGCGCGGCTTGTTCGCCTAGCGTTTCGCTGCGCTGCCTGTATAGGCGTGTGTTGTCACCATCGCCCATCTCGTCATAAAGCAGGCTCATGCCGAGATACAAATCGGCTGCCCCTTGCAGCACGGGTGCGCCGTGATCCAGCGCGATTTGCAGCGAACGCTCATACGCGCCAATAGCGTCGTGCAACCGCCCTTGCGTCCGGCGAATATCCGCCAGCACGAACGTAGGGCTAATGCCAAAGGAGGGGTTGCCTGCCCGGTGAAAATTCGCCATGCCTTCCGCGATAAGCTGGTACGCAGCATCAAGATCGCCGTTTGCCCAGTACGACAGACCCAACAGCGACGCCGCGCTAGCCCGCGTGAAATAATCGGTGTCGGCGGCTATCTCCAGCACATGCCGTGCGTGATGAACTGCTGCGGGGAAGTCACCGCGTGCTTGAGCATGGTAGGCACGCGCTGAGGACAATTGCGCCCGCAGCGAGAGAAATTCAGGGCTGTCGTGGATCGCCGCGCTCTCCGGCTGCGTTTGCAACCAGCGTTCCGCGTCTTGTAGGCGCGTTTCGGCGGCATCCACATCCCCGATGTTGAGCAATTCCCACGCATAGCCTACGTTGAGCGCGAAGCGCCCCCGCACCAGTTCATCGGGCAGCGCTTTGACCCACCCAAGCCAGCGCGGACTCTGGAAATAGGTTAGGTTGAGGTACGACCATTGCTGTTCAAGCAGATCTGCGGTGCGGCTGTAGTCGTGACCCGCAAGCGCGTGCTGGATCGCGTCGTCCGGCGCGTTGTGTTGCGTGTACCATAACGACGCGGAGAGATGCAGACTCCGCACGAGATCAGGCTGCTGCTTGAGCAAACGTGCGTGCAAGGCTTCCGCGAACAGGTGGTGATAGCGAACCCATTCGCGCCGATCATCCAGCGGGATGAGGAACAGGTTAGCACGTTCGAGATAGTCAAGCGCCTCTTGTCCAGATATCGCCGGATCGTTGATGAGAGCGTCACACAGGGGAGCGCACAGTCGTTCCAGAATGCTCGTTCTCAGCATAAATGCTTGCACATGTGCGGGCTGATTTTGCAGCACTTCTTCGACGAGATAATCTAGCACAAACGGATGATCCCCTGCGAAGGCGTCGATAAAACGGTGGGCGTCCGGCTGTCCCTGCATCGAGAGCGCCGCCAATTGCAGCCCGACGATCCAGCCTTCGGTGCGTTTTTCCAGCGTGTTCACAGCCTCCGCCGCCAGTTGCAGCCCTGCCGCCTGCTGGAGGAATTCGGCGGATTCGGCAGCGTTGAAGCGTAGATCGGCGGCACGTAGTTCAGTCAGTTGATCACGCGCGCGCAGACGTGCCAGCGGTAAGTGCGGGTCTGTGCGCGTGGCGATCACGAGGTGCATATTCGGCGGCATATGATCGATCAGAAACGCAATCGCCGCGTCGATTGAGCGCGAATTGAGCGTGTGGTAGTCATCTAGCACGAGGACAAACTTGTGCGGAGTCGCCGCTATATCGTTAATGAGTACGGTCAGGGTGGAGTCGGCGGTTGGCTGAATGGATTGCAGCATGTTCAACACCCGTTCTCCAATGGAAGCGTCGATGGCACGCAGCGCGGCAATCACATGCACGAGCAGACGCATGGTGTCGTTATCCGCATCATCCAGCGACAGCCACGCCGCTTGTCGCCCGCACACGCCGATCCACGCGCTGACGAGCGTCGTTTTGCCGAAACCCGCAGGCGCGGAAACGAGCGTCAGCTTGCGGTGCAGCCCCGCGTTCAGCCGTCCGATCAAGCGCGGGCGCGGGATGGCGTTGGGGCGTGGCGGCGGTATATACAGCTTGGTGGAGAGAATCGGTGTAAACATATCCTCATTATAGTGTAGTGCGGTGGAAAAACTGGAAGACCCAATAAGAGTGATCTGGCTATGAATGGTTTCCGCACCTGTTGTCACCTGATGGTCAATATATCGCCATTGGTGTGTTCCCGGCTTTCCGCTCTGAGGTTGATGTTCCCGGTGGCGCTGATTTTTTTATAACCAACTCGGATGGACCAGGTATGCAGTCCATTACTGGTGTTGGTCTTGACGGTCTTATCGGCTGGGCAAATGACAACCAGCATGTGATCTACTACG
>JBBRTY010000083.1:0-15279 GCA_038248285.1 Aggregatilineales bacterium | reverse complement strand
CGTTTTTGAATTCAACAAACAGGAGTGCTTAGTCGACAGGTTGATCTTGAGTCGAGGTATAGGCGATCAAATCTGCCAAGTTTTGATAGGTCAGACGTTCGCCAAAATTCGCGGGCATCAAGTTGGCACCATAGCCGGGGCTGACATAATCGTTCGGGTGAATGATGCTTTCCGCCAAATACATTTGCGCGGTATAGCCCGCAAACTGAGGATCGAGCAAACGCACTTCATTGACGCGCGTAAATGTGCCTTCGGTCGTGGGGGCAACCGCGCCATTCATATGGCAACCCGCGCACGCCAGCGCACCGTTATACAAGGCTTGACCCGCCACTGGGTCGCCTGCCACATCCACCAACCCCACCATGATCGCTTCGATGGGGGTTTCGACACCCACACGCGGCACGCCGCCGCCGCCTTCGGCAATCTGCGCTTGCAAATCAAGGACAAGGGCATTATCCACGGGCAAGCGCGGGAATTGTTCCACCGTCAACAGATCGTCAACCGTCCACTCGCTCCCGCGATCCCAATTCAGGATAAAGGTGGTCAAGTCTTCGACTTGATCAGAACGCAAAGAACCGCCGCCACTTTGTGCCCATGCCGCCATCAGGTTGGGCCAATAGCTACCGCTGGTCGGGCGACCATGCACCAACGTGGTATAGATAAAATTATGGAGTGTGCTGTTCCAATTCAACTTGCGCAGACGGCTCGGTTCTTCTGGGTTGTAGCCTTTGTCAACAGCCGCTTGCATCGGTGCCATCAACGCGGCGCGTTCGGTCTGGATAGCAACTAAACGCGCATCGATCTCAACTTGCCGTTCGGGGGTGACAGCGCCCCCCGCCACTTCGATGGTCAACGCTTCGATTTCGCGATTGCTTATCGCGAGGAAGTCGTGACCAAACAATTGCGGCGAATTTAAGGCGGGGGCGATCCCTGTAAGACCGTACCCATTGGGTCCGTGACAACTGGTACAGTTGGCGGTGAACAGTTCGGCACCACGTTCGATAGCGCGGGCTTCATACTGGCGTTGAAACGCCTGCATACGCCCGCCTTCGTTGATGGCGATCCATCCCACCAAGACCATAATAGCGAGGAATGCACCCGTCCCTACGAGGATACGGTGCTCCATACGTTCGATGAGCAATCGTTGTAAATTCACCAATGTCGGCGCAAGCACCCCGTCATGTTGCGGGGCAGAAACGCCTTTCTCCTTTCGCTAGACAGTCCGTGTGTCTCCGTGTGGGAAACCATTCCCGCAAGGACGAGGAGCTTTGAGCGCACGTCTCCGGCGCTCCTCGTAAAACCCAAGCCTAAACCGCGCTCGGTCTTTTTCGACCAAGCGCGGTTCGCAAATTTTAGTTATGACCCCGGCGCGCCGAAGTATTGGGCGTTCTCGTGGATGAAGATATGGTCGCTGTTCACACGGCGAATCGAGTTGCCTTCGGCATCCAACACCGGGATGACCTCGCCCTCAGCATTCAAACGCGGGTTGCCGTTTTGGACTTCGACATCATCCCAACTGATGATCACGTCGATACGCTTCAGTCCCGGCTGCCAATCGGTGATGATGATCGCGCCCCAGCCGTTGTAGAGTTCTTTGTCATCTTTTTCCAGCAATTCGTTGAATTCCCCCATCACGTTGTACAGCTCGGTACCGCTCGCCACCGTCACGAAATTGGCGTTGGTCACGGGCAGATGACCAATTGTCTGGAGATAGGTCAGCAAGGTGTTGCCATTTTCGATGGGTAAGTTCCCGTTATCGACCTCGACATTGAAGGCGTTGACGACATTGCCTTCATCCCCCTGTTCGGCGTGGAACTGGCGTGTCGTGTACATGCCCGCCGTCAGTTCATCATACGGCACGGGCAAGATCAGCCCCATGTGGTTGTGGGCAGGTTCTTTGACGATTTCGTGAATGATCTCGACATCCGCCGAGTTGATCACGCCGAATTCCGACAGCCCCATATAGCTCATGACGGTGAACATCGCTAAGAATCCGAAGGCAAGCGATATTTGGAAGCGACGGTGGGCAAAGCGGCGGCTCTTGGTGACATCCAAGTAGGGATAGATCGCAAAGAAGACAAGGACGATGGTCGGGAAGACGATCCCCCAAATGACCTTATCGCCTAGTTTCAGCGCGCCTTGAACCCATAAGAAGTACCAAGGCGCAGTCGTGCCCAGCGGGGTCACTTGCGGGTCGGCATGGCTTTCTAACGGGGCGTGGAAGAACCACGTCACCAGCACGACCAACACCAGCGTCGTGACCGCGATCCACATCACTTCACTCGTCAGCACATCGGGGATGAAATAGACACGTTTATCCAGCGGCACGCGCTTGGCGGTATCTTCACCGATGTTTTCTTCACCGGGCGGCAAACTGTGCCCGTGCAAAACCACCTTGTAGTAGTGGACGCCGACAAAAATGAACAGCAGCGCCGGCACCAACAACACATGAAGCAGATAAAAACGGAGCAAACCGTTCGCGCCGATATCGGGACCGCCGCGTAGCAGCAGGTTCAAATTCGTGCCGACGATTTCCGGCGGTGCCGCTTCCACCATCGAAGCACCGATGGTGACTGCCCACAACGCCAATTGATCCCACGGCAACAAATATCCACTAAAGCTGAGGAAGAAGGTCAAGAACAGCAGGATCAAGCCCGTCAGCCATGTAAATTCACGCGGCTTTTTGTAACTGGCTGTCAAAAATGTTCTCAACATGTGCAGCGATACGATCAAGACCATGCCCTCGGCACCCAAACGGTGCAAATCGCGCATGAATTGACCGAGCGGCACATTGCCCATGATGCCAAGCATGTTGGTGTAGGCGACTTCGGGGGAGGGTGTGTACCAGACCATCAAGAAGATGCCGGTGATCGTCTCGAAAAACACAAAGAAGGTGGATAACCACCCTAGTCGAAATTCGGGATACAACCCTGTAACCGATTTATGGAAATAGCTTGGGCGCATGTGCAGCCAAAAGCCATCAGCATGGGGTTGCAAACGGGGGTTAGGTTTGCGGCTGGGCGCGTCACCACGAAGTGCCTCTCGCAGGTCTTGAACATTCATGCCTGCGGTGGCACGTTCTACGACTTCATTGATGCCCTCAAAAACCGCGCGCTTTAACCCCTTTTCCTTGACATCATCTAGGAACGAGGGAAATGGGAGAACCGACATGCCACGCAACTCCTAAAAACCGCTCATGTGAACGATAGTGTTTCCTAAAAAAGTGTGTACGCCCGAGTTCGAGCCGCTTCGCCCGAACTCCCAACAGAGTTTAGACTTTGCCCGCCCGTTTCACGCGGTCGCCGGTATCAATGCGAATGGCAGCGATATTCCCGCGACCTTCCAACGGGATCGGATTCCCATCACTATCCGTCACAGCGGTGGAACCATCGTCAAACACGACCGTCGTGCGGAAACGATCCAAACTACGCGGTGCCGGACCTTCAATGTACTTGCCATTTAATTCAAATTTTGACCCATGACACGGGCATTCAAACCGCCCATTGGTATCTGACCACTTTGGCAAACAGCCGAGATGCGTGCAAACGCCATACAGGATGACGAGACCTTCGTTGGGATAAGCAACATGGAAACGTCCTTCGGGCACGGCAATGGGGACAACCCCGCGAAGTGGCAATTTATCGATAGGATAATTGAAAATCCCGCCGAATGTGCCTTCCTTGAAAATGGGTAGCGCAAACCAAATCAAACCAGCGCCCACTTGCCCCAACAAGAGCGCCATAGAAGCACCCCAGATGTAATACAGAAATTCGCGGCGGCTGGGTGCCGCGACCTGCACTTGATCCGCCGCTGACTTGGTTTTAGGGGCAACTGCGGCGCGTGTTTCCCCTGCGGTAATACTTGTCATTAGACTGTCGTCCTCCTCAGAGCGATTACAATCAACAGGTGTCGTCCTTTATCGGATGGACGCTCGCATGTAGATCGAACCGGCTGACAATGAATAACTCTGACTTACGCGCTTTGAAATGTGTTCCGAGTATAGCACACCGGACGTTGGACTGATAGCGCAACGCGAAGATGAATTGAGAGAAAAAGCTGTACATTGTAAAATATATCACAATTGGAAATTGGAGTCAAAAACGTCTATGATCTTGACGGCATGGTGTTACCTATGAATTCAGGAGTGCAAGCCATGACCTACCTAAAAGTAACGGGTACGCAAACGACATGGATCAATATCCTCGACCCAACGCCCATTGATATTGAAGGCTTGCGGCGCAGTGTCCCCTATATTCATCCGTTAAATCTCGAAGATATGCTGAGCATGACCGAACGCCCCAAAATCGATATTCAAGCGGAGTACCTGTATATCACGCTTCATTTTCCGATCTGGGATACCAACAACAGCGTCAGCCGTCCTTACGAAATTGATTTCGTCATCGCCAGCGATATCCTGATCACCGCCCACGACGGGCGCATGAGCTTGCTCGGCAATTTGTTCAACAGTTGCCGGGACGAAGCCGACACCCGCGAAAGCTTGTTGAAGGGTACCCCTGCCCAAGCGTTTTATCAAATTGTCGATAAGCTGGTGGACAATATGTTCCCGATGTTGCGCAAGATCGACAATAATCTGCAAAATGTGGAAAACACCATCTTCACCAGTGATGGACAACGCATCATCCGCGATATCGCTATTTTGCGGCGTGACATCATCGCCATGCGGCGGATCATCCGCCAACAAGTGCCGATCATGGAGCAACTGGCACGCCTCAACAGCCCCCTCCTACGAGCCGGCTTGGAGCGTTATTTCGACGATATCATCGATCACATCAATCGGGGGCGCGACATCATTGATGAAGATTACGAGGTGATCAGCAGTCTTTCGGAAACCGCCGATACGCTGCTCAGCCATCGCATCAATGCCGTCATGCGAATTCTCACCGTCTTTTCGGTGATCATGTTGCCCCTGACGCTGATATCCAGCATTTATGGGATGAATCTAGCAGAATTGCCGTTGGCGGATCATCCCCAATCGTTTTGGTTGCTGGCAGGGTTCATGCTCGTCATCGCCATCACGATGTTGTGGTTCTTTCGTAAGCGAAAATGGTTATAAAACGTCTCGCCCTTCTGCATCGGCGTGGCGGCATTCGCGCAATTTTTCTTGAGGTATTTATGACGACAAGGCAGCCATCGCCGATGGTTATTGATACGCCCTTAAAGTTGGCTGCGTGCGTGGTCTTGCTCCGCCGCAGCCAACTTTTGGCGATTGACACCGAATCCAACAGTTTGCACGCTTATCAAGAGCAAGTGTGCTTAATCCAAATATCCACCCGCGAAGACGATTTCATCATCGATCCACTGGCGCTTGATGACCTCAGCCCACTGGCGGAGCTGTTGGCGGATGAGCGCATCGAAAAAGTGTTTCATGCGGCGGAATACGACCTGATGTGTTTGAAGCGCGATTATGGTTTCACCATCCGCAACTTATTCGACACCATGATCGCCGCCCGTGTGTGTGGCTTAAAAGAGACGGGCTTGGGCAGCCTCGTGCAGCACTTCTTCGACATCCAGATGGACAAGAGCCATCAACGCGATGATTGGGGGGCACGCCCCTTGTCCAACGCCAGCCTGATCTATGCCCAAATGGATACCCACTATCTGCCGATGCTGCGTGACCACTTGGACGACTTATTGCAGCAGTTGGATCGCCATGACGAGGCGCAAGAGTGGTTTCAAGAATTGGGCGAGATCCCCCCTGCTAAAACGAGACTCTACGACGAACACAGTTTTTGGCGGCTCGCCCTGCCCAACCAATTGACGCCCGCGCAATCAGCCGTGATGAAAGCCATCTATGACACGCGCGAGCGCCTTGCCCGGCAGCGCGATGTGCCCCCGTTCAAAATCCTGAGCGACTCGACGCTGGTGCATATCGCTCGGCAAATGCCGGAATCGATGCGCACGCTCCGCCGGGTGCAAGAGTTCAACCCCCGCCTTGCCGACCGGTATGGCAATCAAATTTTGGCAGCGATCTTAGAGGGCTTAAAAACCCCGCCGCCCCCGCCGCCCCCGCCCGAAGTCCCCGCCGAACCCGCCATCGTGGAACGGTATACCGCCCTACGCGAATGGCGTAAACTGCGCGCTGCCCAACGCGGGGTCGAAGCCGATGTGATCGCCTCGAAGGATGCGTTATGGACGCTGTCGGCGCTCGACCCCCGCACGCTCTCCGACCTCAGCGGGATACGCGGTTTTGGGACGTGGCGCAAAGCCGCCTATGGGGAAGATGTATTGGCGGTGCTGCGCCGGTTTCAACGGTAGGGATGTTGCCAAATTCGCCCTTTTTCTTTTGTTCTTCCTGTCTTATTGTCTTGATGTTGTTCTTATCCTGCCCCGACATCTTTAGAGGATATACCCCATGGCACACGCGACGCCAACAGCCGGTAAGACGCCGCACCTGAACACCGACGCCCATCGCAAGGTGGGTTGGCTAGAATTGTTTTATGATCTGGTCTATGTGGCGACCATCGTCCAACTTGGCAACAAGCTGAGCGAAGACATCTCGATTGAAGGCTTCAGCACCTTCGCGCTCCTGTTCATTCCGGCATGGTGGATTTGGATGGGCACCACCTTTTACAACAACCGTTTCATCGTCGATGATTTGCCCCATCGCGCGCTCGTCTTCGGGCAAATTTTTATCGTTTCGGCGTTAGCCATTTACGTCTATGACGGCTTGGGCGAAACCTCGGTCGGGTTCGCGCTGGCATACGCGGCGGCTCGCTTCTTGCTGGTGGTCATGTACTATCGCGCGGCTCGGTTTGTGCCAGCGGCGCGCGCCTTGGCATCACGCTATGCGGTCGGTTTTACCATCGCGGCAGTGTTGTGGTTTATCTCGGCATTTGTCCCGCCGCCCTTCCGTTTCATTTTATGGATCATCGGTTTGGCGATTGATTTCGGCACCCCCCTATCGCCCCAATCGGTCAAATTGCAACGCGCCTTGCCCCCCAGCCCGCATCATCTGCCCGAACGCCTTGGCTTGTTCACGATCATCGTTTTGGGCGAATCGTTCATCAAGGTGATCGGGGCATTTGCTGGCAAGGAACTTGAGGTCGCCCGCGTCACTATTGGCTTTCTTGGTTTGGCATTGGTCGGTGGTATCTGGTGGATCCATAGTGAAACCATCGCGGAGCGCGGTGTCAGTTGGGCGCGGCGCGGCGTGCAGACCTACATTTATGCCCACCTGCCCCTGCATTTGGGATTGATCGCTTTGGCGGTCGGTATTTATAAACTGGCGACCCAACATTCCGAAGTGCTGCCCGATAAATATCGTCTCTTGATCACTGTCGCCGTTGCCATCTGCTTGGTCTCGTTGGGTGTGATCGAATTATGGACGGATCGGGGTGCCCGCTTGCGTGACTTTGGGCTGCGCGTGGTCGGCGCAGTGATCATCATCGGCATTGGATTGTTCGGCGTCGGGTTGAACGAGTTCGCCGTGATCGGCGCGCTGTTGGGGATTGTGTTCGCGCTGGCGATAGTCAATTTGCTGCGTGGCGACATCACCGCGCAGAGTCCCGAACCGGCTGAGATCGAACTCGGATAACCAGCTAAGCATTCATCGCAATTTTCAGATCGCGAAGCAGCAAAGATTGTTCGTGCGCAATCGGCACAATCCCAAACTTGAGCATCCCTTGTGGCGTGGCAACGGCATATTGATTGTCGATCCACGCCACAAAACCGGCATCCCCATGCGGGCTATGGCGCGTTTCGTGAACGGTCACGCCATCGATCCGAAACACCACCTGATCCTTGCCCCAAAGGATCTCGTAGGTATGCCATGCCGCCAACAGTTCCGGCGCGAGCAAATGTTCACTGACCCCCAAGCGATCTTGTATCCCTTGCCATAAGCGATCATAAAAATACGGACGGCGCATCAGCAACGTCAAGGGTAGCGCCGCCGGAATGAGCGCCAATGCGCCGGCTCCGGTGGCATCAATAGTGGCGGCTTTCCAACCAGAACCGGGCACGCCGCGCATGAGCCGCATATCACTGGGGGGAGAGGCGAAGAAAAACCAGATCGAGCGCGGTAGCCGAGGCAAGGCGCTCAAATCTGGTGAAAACGGGTGATTCCAGAAGCCAAAGCCGGCGGTACCGCGCAATGTGTCCCCAGCCCCACTTGCACGGGCGGTGATCGTCATGTGGACGGGGGGACGATACCGGAAATGTTTGGGGGGGTAGTCATAATCGGTGATCTGGGCATTGCTATACCCCTGCGAGTTGGGCGCTGTCCGCAACCGCAGCCCCTCGTCCGCGCTGGTGGTGACTGTCCCCGTGCCGATTTGGGTCACTTGCCAGATGGGGTTTAGGGTCGGGTGAAACTGATCTTCGATGATCATGGCAGGAACTCCCTAGCGAGACTCAACGGCAGTATTATAACGCAGTGGAGGGCGCTTTACGGGTGATGTGCGGGCAGGCGTTCGCTTGCAAGTCTATTTTGGGATAATCCCCAAATAGGTTTATATACAAGGTGTCGCCGTTGTCGTGGATGACATCATGCCAAAATCTATTCATCAAGAGCCATATCAATTGCTTTGTTCCTTACTGGTTGCCGACCGCTCTCAAGCCATCCTGCGCGCCCACGCCGCTGGCTTAGGCAAAGACGATCTCACTTATGATTGGGGGGGCAGACCCACCGATTCGGTTGTGAACTAATTTTCTAATACACTGCCTACGCACGGCGATTGTGTCCTGTTGTATAATTAAGTCCGATAGATTGTCGTACAAGGGACACTCAAGTTGGAAATTTCTTGGTTTGGACAAAGCTGTTTCCGCATTTCCGAACGCGGGCGTACCACCATTGTGACCGACCCGTTCGCCGACGTGATTGGTCTTCCCGCGCCCAAGCTCAAGAGCGATGTCGTCACGGTCAGCCATGAAGCCCCCGGTCACAACAACATTGATGCCGTCAAAGGCGCGCGGTTGGTGTTGCGCGGACCCGGTGAATATGAAGTCGGTGGCGTATTCATCACCGGGGTAGCGATGCACGATGTCGAAACAGGGCGCATGAATGTCGCCTACCTGATGGATTATGATAACCTGACTGTCTTGCATTTGGGTGATCTGGCGCATGTTCCCAACCAGTCGATTGTCGAGAAACTAGGACAGGTCAATGTCTTGCTCCTGCCAGTAGGCGGCGGCAATGGTTTGCGCGCAGCACAAGCTGCCGAAGTCGTCGCGCTGATCGAACCTTACTTCGTCGTGCCCATGCACTATGGGGTGCCCGGCTTGGCGATGGAACTGGACACAGTGGACAAGTTTTTGAAGGCGATGGGCGTGACCAAAGCCCACGAAAGCGACATTCTGAAAGTGTCGGCATCTGATGTGCTAGAACAACCCCAAATTGTTGTACTATCACAACAGAGCTAAGGCACACCTGCTGCGCGGTTGACGCGATTTTTTGGGAGGGCGAAAAATCATGCCAGCGCTGTCTCGGTTGTCCGCAATACCCCATACGGCGGGCGCGTCTGCGCCCTCCGCGCGCCTAAAAGCGCACACTGTTCGCAAACCAAGTGAGCGAGGAGGTATTTCCCGATGAGCGTTAAACTGATGATGAACTGGGACATCAAACCCGGACGGGATCAAGATTATTTTGAATTCGTCGTGCGGGAATGGGTTCCCGGCATTCAAGAGCTGGGCTTAAAACCGACCGGAGCATGGTACACCGTCTACAGCCGCACCAAAACGACGCCCCAGATGTTGACGGAGGGCATCGCGCCCGATCTCGAAACCATGCGGGGTATTTTGGTCAACCCACAATGGCAAGAACTGCACGAAAAATTGCAGGAGTTTGTCCACAACTATCAACACAAGATCGTCCATGTAAACGGCGGGTTTCAGTTATAGTTTGGAGTTGACCTCATGCCTTATATCAGTAAACGCGCCTTTGATTCCCCCGTCATCTTGTCGACTTTTACGGGGAGAATCAGCACCGAGGACTTTCATCGTTGGAATAACGAAGTCAACAGTACAGTGCTGACGCTGCTTCCTGCGCCGTTTGCGAAGTTGTATTTCATCTTGGATGTGCGCGTAGCGGAGGTTGATTTTCCAACCATCTTGTCTCAAATGCGCGAAAATTTCAGTGACCAAGCACCCGATGGCGTTGATGATGGCATGGTCGACATATTGTTGGTGGGCATAGATGCAATGGCGAAATTAGCCTCCGAGATGGCGCGCTTGCCTCAGTTCGGCGGCTTTGCGATGCCACTGTTTCGCAATCTCGAAGATGCGCTGGCATATGTGGCGGTCGATCAACAAAAGTTGAAGCTGCGCACTTAAACAACCAAAGTTAACAGGCGGACATCCGGCACGCCGGATACCCGCCTGTGGAACGCGCCCCGTAAACTGCTGATGATATCGAATGTCCGCGCGTCGTCTCTCAGCGTCTGCGCGGTGGGGGGGCAACAACACGCACTGGGGGTGTCGGCGCTTGGAGCTTGCCCAAAATCGCCAGCCCCAACTGCCCATTGAGTCCGCCAAACACAGGCACCGCCAACGCCACGATCACCCCCCACCCCAACAGTGGGATGATACCCGCGACGGCGATCCCGATATTGATCACCAGCGTGAAAATCACATACAGCGTCGCCATACCGGCATGGTCTCGTAGCGTGACCAGCAACACCCCGATCTCGAAGAAGGAGCGCCAACGCCCATCTTCGGCATAGCGCCCCATCGCCAGCCCAAACATAGGCAGCGTAAACGCATTGTAAACCAGCAAAATTGGGAATAAGCAGCACCCTAAGGCAAAAATCAAGATGCTACCGACAACCCCAGCGTTCAAATTTTGGCTAAGCGTCAGCACCGTCATGCCGATGATCATATTGGGGACTTGATAGACCAATAACGCGATCAAGGGGACAAATCCCTTGTTAAGCAGGGCGCTAAAATTGTTCCAAGTCGGCAATGGGTTGGGGGTGCCTGCCCGCCAATTGCGCACCAGTTCGACCTGATACCCAAGCAGCGCCGCCCACCCCAACAAGCCCACAAAAAAAGGCGTCAAGATCAAAGTGATCCCCGTGATGAGCGCAGTGATCACCAGTTTTTCGACCCAAGCACGATCTTCAAAGGGAAAACTTAGGACGCGGGCGAGTTCCATTAGGAGGTGCCTTCGGGTGGGGGGACCGCAGGATTCAGGGCAGCGACATAGGCATTCAATTCTTCAACGGTGACCTCGCCAAACTTCGGATAACGGACCACCCCTTCGCGGTCGATCACAAACGTGACCGGTAGTTGGATCACGCCATAGCTATCGGCGGCTGTCCCTTCGCTATCCATCAACACGAGCAGGGAACGCACACGGCGGGCATCCAGAAAATTTCGAACCTCTTCGGGGTTTTCTTGCATATTGACCGCCAGCACAATCGCGCCTTCGGGCAGGGCAGCTTGCTGGCGTGTGAATTCTTGCAAGGCGGGGATTTCGCGCTCACACGGACCGCACCATGTCGCCCAAAAGTTCAAAAAAACCACCCGTCCAGCAAAATCACTCAGGCTGACCGGCGTCCCTGTCAGCGTGTTCAGCGTGAAGTCGATCATCGGCGCATTGATCATGTCGGCATCCGAGGGCAAACTGACGGCAAGCGGTGTGGGTGATACGCTGCCCGCATTAGAAGCACTGCTCAAGATGACGAACGCCGCTGCCAGCAATCCCAACAACGGTAGCGTGATAAAGATCATCAGGGCGGGGTTGATGCGCGCGCTTGTAGCGGCGACTTCAGGTGGTCGTTTGCTCATAGCCCATTGCCTTTATGTTTGAATTACGGCACCCAACGAGGCAAATACCCGTTGCTTGCCACCAACACACCCTCGCCCGTCGCCACATCCATGATCCAAATTTCCGGGCGCGCCAACGGGTCGGGTTCCATATTTTCGCCTAATTCGGGAAACCGCTGGATAACCAACTGGGTCCCGGTAGGATCATACCAGAAGAAGGCGTTGGCGTAACGCGGATCCTCGGTCAACAGGCGTTCCTCCCCGCTGGTCGGGTCGATCAAGAAAATTTGCGTGCTACGCATCACGGCTGGGTCTTGCCGAGCTACCGCCAAGACGGTGCCATCGGGACTCCACTGGGCACGGGTATCACTGATCTGCTGATCCACGCTGGTTAGTTCGCGCACCGAGCCACCCTCCAAATCGGTGATCTTCAGGATCGACCGTGACCCGCCGCCATCCAACAAAATCAGTTCGGTATAGGCTAACAGTGTCCCATCGGGCGACAACACCCCCGGTGATCCTGAGGTGTTGGGCACAGCAAGGATGCGCCCATCCGTCAAGTCATAGACCAGCGTCGCCACGCTCGAACGATCAAATAAGGCGATGCGCCCGCCGTCGGCATCCCATTGGGCGGCATAGCCCAAAATTTGGGTCTCGTTGAACAACGGGCGGGTGGTGGCGGGGGTACTCTCTAAATCGATCAACCAAATGCGCGGAGGGCTAAGCCCGACACTTTGCAAATCGGTGTTCAGTTCGGCGCGCTCATAGGCGATCTGCCGTCCGTTGGGACTCCACACCGGTGCTTTGCAATCGGCATCGGCGCAATTGGTCAATTGTTGCAGTGCCCCATTTGCCAACGTCAACATCTTCAAGTCATAGCGTTGTTCAAGCGCGTTATACTCGGTGAAGGCGATGCGCGTCCCATCGGGACTGACGGCGAAGTCGAAAATCCCCGTCGGGCTTTGGGTGATCTGCTGGGCGGCGTCGGGGGTAGCAGGGTCGGCGATCCAAATATTTTGCGGGCTGCCATCCGCCGGAAACAGATACGCCACCCGCAGCGACGCAACCGTGAATTCATACTGGTATGCCGACAAGACCGCCCGTCCCGAGGTACCGAGTGCGCCCGCCTCTAAAGTCACACGATAGGCGGTGCCCGGCGCGAGTGCCTGTTCTGGGCGCAGGGTGACGGTCTGCCCGTTCCATGTGATCGCCCCCGGCACGCTTGGCTCGGTGCGCAAGCGGGATTCGACGGTCGTTTGATCCATCGCCTCGCTGAAGGTGATCACAATCGGGCTGGTGGCGTGCCCCGTGCCCAACGGGGCAACACGGCTCAAGGTGACGCCCACTCGGTCGCCGATGCCGATGGTCAGCGCGATGGCGACGATCAAGATCAGCACTGCCGCCGCCACGACCCGATCAAAGTGGCTCAATGTCATCGAATTTGGCATAACACCTCAGCCCCGTTAAGGATACAGATAGGGGTGATCGGGCTGTGCCACCACTTCGACCGCCGCCGCTTGCAAAATGGGCAAGCGTTCACCTCGGAAATCGCCAACGGTAAATGTGCCCGTCACGCGCATCCATTCCCCTTGGGGCAAATCGGGCGTCGTCGCCCATTGCACTGGCACGCCAATGGCGTTGGCATCCGCCACGCAACAACTCACCGTGAAGCGGGCGATCATAAATTGATCATCCCCAAACGTAGGTTCGCGATAGACAAAACCGACCACATCAGCGGGCTGCCCTTCAAAAGATGCCATGTCGGTCTCGCGGTTGAAGGCGCGCAACCAGTCCAAGACATTGCGCTCCAACGGCGGGATACTGACCGTCGTCACCTGTGCGCCCTGGTATGCCGAGGTGTTGACGCCGCCATTGACCGCCTCCGCCCCCAACGGTTGCGACGGGATCAGCGTGCCCAAGACCAACGGGATCGCCGTGATCGCCAGCACGCCCCACGAGATCGTCCCGTGATTGTGTCCTTCATGGTCGTGATCATGATCGTGGTCATGCCCACGATTTTCCCACAGGCGGTGCGCGTTAAACACCCCCGTCAACAAAAATAGCCCTGCCGCGACATATGCCAACCACGCAAACCGTTCGTTGATGTAATTGCTCAGGTTGCCCGTCGCGATGTTGTAGATGAAATACAGCCCCAAACCGATCAAAATCGCCGTCTTGAGCCAAAGTTGCGCCATCTGCGCCTGATGCGCGGCATGATCATGCGCGTGATGCTGTTCAAGAGTGGTCATGGTTTACTCCCCTAAACATTCAAATTCAGATTGATCCAGATGCCGATCAAGAGCGTCAGCAAGAGGGGCAGCGCGATCAGATAAGCCACAATTCGCCCCTTGAACACGCCCAGAAACATCAGCATCGATTTGATATCGACCATTGGACCGAAGGTCAAGAAGGCGAGGATCGAGCCGGTGGTGAAGGTGCCCGCAAACGCGAGGGCGAGGAACGAATCGACCGTCGAGCAGACGCTCAAGATGAAGGCGAAGATCTGCATGGCGACGACCGACACGACCGGATCGCGTCCGAGCGTACTCAACACTTCTTGGCTAACGAACGTCTGCATGGCGGCTGCCAGCAACGACCCAATGATCAGGTAGCGCCCCATCTCGAAAAATTCATCGCCTGCCAAGTTGACAGCATCACGCAAGCCGACCGCCAACGATTTGCGCGGGGCTTTGACCGTCAAGAGGGGCATCACGGTGATGGGGGTGTCCTCGCCAGAACCGCCCATCACCGGGGCAAAGGTGGCGGTGCGGGCGCGCAAGACTTCTTGGGGACGGGCGGCGATGGCGAACACCAGCCCGACCGTGAAGGCGACGAGCGCCGTGATCACGAAACGCGCGACGAGAATAGTGCCGAACCCAAAGGCGGCGGCGGTACTCGCCAGCACAATCGGGTTGATCACCGGCGCGGCGAGCAAAAAGGTGATCCCCACCGGAATCGGTAGCCCTTTGCTGTACAAGCGGCGCACCACCGGCACCACACCGCATTCGCACACGGGGAAGGTGAAGCCCATGAAGGTGCCCACCAGCGTGGCGGCTATCGGGTTGCGCGGGACGAATTGGGCGATGTCGTCGGCAGTGAGGAAGGCTTCGATCAAGCCCGAAACGAGCGTGCCCAACAGCAGGAAGGGCACGGCTTCGATGAAGATGCCGAGAAAGCGGGTCGAGAAAATGTTGATGATGGTGCCCAAATTATCCCCGCCAGTGAGGAGGGCAAACAGGGCAAGAATGGCGACTGCGACGCCGCCGACCCACACGATCAAGCGGCGCAAGGTTTTGCGGGCTTCATGATCCATAGGCACGTCTCCAACCAATTAGACGTTCGATGATACCCATTATAGCAAAGATTCCGGCGGGTGAGGGACAGGAGTATGGAAGGTGAGCGCATCATCAACGCTTTTTTTCGTAACTACACAGCTACCCCTCATCCCCCGACCCCTGCTCCCAGTCGCTTCGCTTTTGGAGAAGGGGAGAAACGCAGTAGAAAGTCCCTCGCCCCGCCGCTTCGCTTATGGAGAGGGATTGCCGCTTCGCTTTGGGT
>JBBRTY010000082.1:0-15350 GCA_038248285.1 Aggregatilineales bacterium | reverse complement strand
CGCCGAGCGCGCGCAACAGGTCGATTTGGTCGGCGGGCGAGAGCGCTCCGGCGACTGGTGGGAAATTCGATGGCGGTTGGATCATGGCGTGCCGCCTTGCTTATCTCGTTGAATTCGGGCGATGAGCTGTTGTGCCAGCTGTACCCGATCCGCCGCGTTGGGGCTGGACTGGAAACCGCGCAGGGCGGACTCGGCATAGAGCAAGGCGGTGTCGAGGTCGCGCTGAGCGCGGTACATGATGGCGACATTGTAGCGCGTCCCCGCCGCGCCGTAGAGACCGTCGCTTTGCTCATAATAACGGATCGCCGCATCGTAGTGCTGGCGGGCTAGGTCGTTTTGCCCGGTAGCGTCGTAAATATTCCCAAGTTGATTGTGCGCCACCGCCAAGTCGGGGAGGGCAGTCGTTGGGGTGAGGGCGAGGGCGTCGCGGTAACGCTGTGCTGCCGCGTTGAGGTGCCGCAGTAGCTCCGAGTCCGCTACCCCTGCCGCCCGCCCCGCCGTGAAGCGTGCGTAGGCGACGGATCCCAATTGCCCAGTAGACTGCGCCCGACCCTGCGCCTCATTGGGGGGTCTCAAGTCAAGACTGCGCTGATACCAGCGCTCGGCTTCATCGAGCCGTGCGGTGGTGTCGAGATCGCGAAGGGTGGTAATTTCTAGGTAGGCATGTCCGAGGTTGAAGGCGGCGATGGCTTCGGCGGCACGGTCGCCAATACGTTGATCGAGTTCAAGGGCTTCTTCATAGGCGGTCACGCAGGCACCCTCGCCTTGTTCACGTTGAATTTGACCGAGTGTGAAGATCGATACCGAGAGGGTGCGGATCAAGTTGCGCCCCGCGTCCACCGACAGGGTGCCGTCGAGGGCGGGCGCGGCACGGCGGCGATCCACCTCCACGGCAGCGCCCTGTAAGCGGGCGGCGGTCACCAAATCACGTTCTTCTAGTGCTAATCGCACACGGTAGCTGGTGACGATGCCCCAATCGTCTTCATCGATGCCTGTGCGGGGCAGATCGGTCGTCGGTTCGACGAACACCGGCACGACCTCCGCCACCAGCGCCGCCCATGCCGCGCCCCGCCCAGTGCGAGCGTAGAGTTGGCGCAAGCCTTGCATGGCTTCCAAACTGTTGCGATGCCAGCCGTGCTGCAATGCCCGCCGCCGCGCCGCCAGCAGGTTGTCTTCCTCCGCCGCCAACAGCCCCAAGACGTTGGGGTTGCCAGCACCGAGTTCGTTGTGATAATAACTTCCCCAGTAGGCAATCGCCGCGACATAGGCGCGTTCGGCGCGCAGGCGGGCGGCATCGTCGGGATAGTGGGTGGTGAACAGCCGCGTGAAGTGCCATGGCAGCGCCGGGTGGATGGTGTACAGTCCGGTGCCGACGCGGGTCAACAATCCGGCGTCGGCTGCGCGGTTGAGGAGCGCCACCAGTGCGTCCTTGGGCTTGCCGCGCACCGCCTCCAGCGTCCAGTCTTGGTCGGGAGCGCCCATCACCCGCAGCGAGTCGGCATCGACAAAGCCTTGAAACCAGACCAGCAGCGCGAGGATGGCTTTGTCGCCCTCGCTAAAGCCCGCCTCGAAGCCATAGGTCAGCGACGCCGCCAACGACTTGCCCCGCCCTTGGTCGGCATCGCCATCTTCGATCTGTGCCTCGCCCGCCCGCAATTGGGCGACGAACGCCTCGACTTGGGCGCGGGTACGCCAGCCGTGTTTGAGCGCTTGATCGACCAGCACGGTGATGGTGAGCGGGTTGCCCTGCGTGTAGCGCAGCAGCGGACGCCACGCCTCGGCGTCGAAGCCGGTCACGCCGCGCCGTGTCGCCAGCGCGGTCGCCAGATCGATCCGCTCGCGCACGGGCATGGGCGGCATCGCCACGCGGAAGGGCAGCGTCCCTAACCATGCGTCCTCGCTACGGCGCGAGGTCAGCAAAAATTTGGCTTTAGTGGCGCGGGCATCGCGCAGAAAATCGATCAGTTCGCGCTGTTCTTCGTCAGACCACAGCGAGGCGGTGCCCGCCGGGAAGCCGGCGACCGTCTCGACATTATCCCACAGCCACAAGACCGGAATTTGCCCCAAGACCTGTAAGGCGATGGCGCGGCGTTGCGCCAGTTCCAGCGCCGTCCACGGGATGTTGTTGGCGTCTAGCACCCCCGAAAATGCGGCGGCGAAGTCGTCAAGGACGCGCACCAGCGGCTTGTGGCGCTCAAACGAGGTGAACAAGAGCGCGAACTGCCGCCCCAAGCCGTTGGTGTCGGCATACCAACGGGCGAACTCGCCCGCCGTCGTCGTCTTGCCGCTGCCCGCCAGCGCGTGCAGCAGGGCGATGCTGTGGGTGTCATACCCGCGATCCAGCGCCAACAGGGTTTCGTCGCGCCCGAAGAAGCCGACATCGGGCGGGCGGGGCAGGTTGTCTTGGGCTTTTTGGGCGACAGGGGCGATGCTGATGGTGATCACCGTGCTGTTGCCAGCAAGTTTGGGAAACAAAGAGATCGCCGCCGCTTCGTAGACCAGCGGCACGCTCCAATCTTGCAGGGGGATCGTCCCCGCCCCGACAGCGCGGTGGGGCTGGTCGTGCAAATGCTTGCGCCCGCGCGTGACGGCTTCGCCCAGCGAGATGCCGCTGACCAAGCCGCTGTACAACTGGGCGACGAATTGGGCGGCGGTGACGACGTAGACGCTGTAACGCATGGCGACCACCCCCGCCACCCCCGCATCCATCACCTGTTGTGCCAACGACCCAAAGACGCGCACCTCGGCATGGCTATCGGCGGGGGCGTCGGTCGGCGGCTGGTCGGGCGGCTCGGCATATGCCGATTGACAGGCGTTGAGCAGCAGCACCGGCACCCCGGTTTCGACGAGCAGCTTGCCGATCTGCTGCCCGTCGTGCAGGCGGTCGCTTTGGGTGATGCCCTCAAAAACCAGATAGCCCCGTTTGCCCGCAGTCGCATACATGGTGGCGCTGAGCGTGACCCCGCCGCCCGTCGCTTCGCCATAAGTACCGTGCCCGTCAAAGTGGACGACATGATAGGGTTTGCCAGCGGTTTTGGCGCGCCGTAAAGTCTCGCCCAAGGACGCGAAGGTGGCGGGGCGCAGGACATCAAGCTGATAGATTTTGCGATCCGTTTCGTTCAACCCCTTCAAGCCCTTGAGGATGCGGGCGGCAACCGACCGGAAGGGGACATCATCGCCTTGGTCGGGGCGGGCGATCACCAGCAAAATGCGGATCGCTTCGGCGTGGGCGATCTGGGGCAGGGCGATGTGCCGTTCGCTGGGTTGGGCGCGCACAAAGGCTTGGGCTTGCAGCGCCAGCACGGTGTCGGTGGTCGGGTCGCGCAGCAGTTCCCACGGGATCGCGGTCGCGTCTTGTGCGGTAGTGCTGATTTCGATGCGCAGGTCGGCGAGGTGGTCGCTAAACTTTGCCCATAGGCGGGTGGTGGGGGCGTTCGCCTCAAAAATATCGGTGAACAGTTTGCCGCCGAGTTCGCTCATGCGCGCTTCGATGCGGGCGGCGATCTGCGGCGCGGGTTCGTGGGGATTTTGCAGGTAGTCCTCCATGTACCAGCGCAGATCGCGCCCCTCTTGCTCGGTGAGCGCAAAGTCAAACTCGGCAGAGGCGCTGGCAGGGGCTTGGTTGGGGGCGGTAAATTCTAATTCGGCACGATAACGGTTATTGCCAAGCGCGGTTTGCTTCAGCCGCAGGAGCGTCATGGAGGCACCCTTCTTCACCACAGTAAGTAGCTTAAATACCCATGTTAGGTTATACCACGTTTTCGCTAATGGGGGCAATGTCATCTCATCCCGTCCGACCGAAGGTCGGCACTCCTTCTCCATAGAAGAAAGGGTGGCAAGCTTGCTGGAGGGAGAGGGGTCTTTTCAACGGGCGGATATTCGGCGCGGAACCGCTTTGAGTCATCAAACGATCCACGAGCGCCTAATCCGCCCCTACATTTACGTTGATGAGACGATGTGGGTTGGCAACAAAATAACAAATGACTCCCACCATTTTGGGATTCCTACAATGCGGATCGCCGGAGGGGCGGATTAGGCGCTTGCGGAAAAAATTAACAACCCAAAGATTCCCCGCGCCGTATATCCGCCCGTTTGCCTCATAATTGCACCACCGTTAAATGCACCCATGCTCCCGCCTTATCTTGACTGGGAAAATATCTTCTTGTACACTAATTCACATAGAACAGGCGTATCATTTTTCGCCGTTGGCATAGAACAGGAACCCTCTTATGGAATTGTCAGTAGAACAGAATGAAGCCCTCCTCAGCGCCTTGCAAGCCCGTTTTGAGAAAAACATGAAGCGCCATCCCGATCTTCAATGGGCTGAAGTCCAAGCGCGACTGGAGGCTCATCCCGAAAAATTGGGGTCACTTCACGAAATGGAAAAAACGGGCGGTGAACCGGATGTGGTGGGGCAGGATGCCATGACGGGGGCAACCCTGTTTTATGATTGCTCGGCGGAAACCCCTAAAGACCGCCGAAGCCTATGTTACGACCGTCAAGCGCTGGACGCCCGCAAAGAAAATAAACCCAAAGGGAGCGCGCTGGATAGGGCAGAGGCGATGGGCATAGCGCTTTTGACGGAAGAACAGTATCGCGCATTGCAGAAACTTGGAAATTTTGATATGAAAACGTCAAGCTGGATAAAAACCCCTGAGGATATTAGAAAACTGGGCGGTGCCCTGTTTGCCGATCACCGGTATGGCACGGTTTTTGTGTATCACAACGGTGCCGACTCTTACTATGGCGCTAGGGGCTTCAGGGGTGTGCTGAGGGTCTAAATTTTTTGTAATCCCACACATTTCGCATCTTCTCAACTTGTGATACGCTATAGGCATAACTGAGAGCGCTCTCAGTCATGCCTATATTCCCTATATACTGAAAGGTTTTGAGATGAAAACGCGATACCGTTTCTTTTTGCTGTGGGTCAATGTTGTTGTTCTTTTATTCGTAATCGCCCCGCTTTCCGCTCAAGATGCCGTGTATACCGATGCGACGCAGCCGGTTGAAGCGCGCGTTGAGGACTTGCTCGCGCAGATGACGCTGGAAGAAAAAATCGGGCAAATGACGTTGGTGGAAAAAGGCAGCATCACCCCCGATGCCGTCACCACCTATTTCATCGGCGGCGTGTTGAGCGGCGGTGGTGGTGCGCCCACTCAAAACACCCCGCAAGCATGGTTACAGATGGTGACTGATTACCAAAATGGTGCCTTGGCGACCCGCTTGGCGATCCCGATGATTTATGGGGTGGATGCCATTCACGGGCATAATAACTTGTATGGCGCGACCATTTTCCCCCACAACGTCGGTTTGGGCGCGACGGGCAATGCCGACCTCGTGGAGCAAATCGGACGAGCGACCGCTACCGAAATCATGGCGACCGGGATTTATTGGGATTACGCCCCGGTGATCGCGGTGGTGCGGGATATTCGTTGGGGGCGCGCTTATGAAGCCTTTGGCGAAAATACTGAACTGGCGACGGAACTGGGCTTGGCAGCGATGCGCGGATTGCAAGGCGACTCGCTGTCGGTTTTAGCGACCCCCAAGCACTATATCGGCGATGGCGCGACCACATGGGGCACCTCGACCTTTGGTCCCGACAACATCGATCGCGGGGATACCGTGATGGATGAAGCCACTCTGCGCGAAGTGCTGTTGCCGCCGTACATTGAGGCGGTCAACCAAGGCGCTTTGTCGATCATGGCGTCGTACAACAGTTGGAACGGACTCCCGCTCCACGCCGAACGCTATTTGATGACCGATGTCTTGAAGGGTGAACTCGGTTTTGAAGGGTTTATCGTCTCGGACTGGCAAGCGATTGACCAGATCACGCCTAATTTTTATGAAGCGGTGGTCACGTCGATCAACGCCGGCGTCGATATGAACATGGTGCCCTACAATTACCAACAATTCATCACCACCATGCTGGAAGCGGTGGACAATGGCGACATCACGATGGAGCGCATCGACGATGCCGTGCGCCGGATTCTGCGGGCGAAATTTGCGGTGGGCTTATTTGAACACCCCACCACCAATGGCACGCCCTTCGACGTGGTTGGCTCCGACGACCATCGCGCGCTGGCACGGCAAGCAGTTCAAGAATCGCTGGTGCTGCTCAAGAACAATGATGCCCTGCCCATCAACCCCGACGCGGCGCTGATCTTTGTCGCGGGCAGTGCGGCAGACGACATCGGGATGCAGTCGGGCGGCTGGACGATCCAGTGGCAAGGCGCTGCGGGCAATATCACCGAAGGCACCACTATCCTTGAAGGCATTGATGAACTTGTCAGCGCCGATACGCTCGTGGAGTACAGTGGTTCGGGGCGTTTCGACAGCATCACCGACGCCAACGGCACCCCGTTGATCGCGGATGTCGGGATCGTCGTGGTGGGTGAAGAACCGTATGCGGAATTTGAAGGGGATAGCGCCACCCTCGCTTTATCGCGCCGTGATTTGACCACCATCGAGCGTGTGCGCGCCCAAAGCGCCAAGCTGATCGTGGTGCTCGTTTCGGGGCGTCCGATGATCATCACCGATCAATTGAATAGCGCTGATGCGGTGGTGGCGGCATGGTTGCCGGGCAGCGAAGGACAAGGCGTGGCGGATGTGTTGTTCGGGGATGCGCCCTTCACGGGTACGCTCCCGTATACGTGGCCCCGTTCGGTGGATCAACTGCCGTTCGATTTCGCCAACATCCCAACCGAAGGCTGCGCCGCGCCTTTGTTCCCCTATGGCTATGGCTTGACGACGGAAGACAACGCTTCGACGTGGGTTATGTTGGCGGCGCAATGTGCGGGTGCGCCTGTGGCTGAGGCTCCCGTTGAGGAAACCCCCGTGTTGATGGTCGCTGAGGGAATGATCGCGCCGGAAGGCACCGCGCGCGAAACCTATTATGCCCCGTTCCCAGTCAGCATCACGGTGGATGGCGCATTTGGCGATTGGGCGGGTATCCCCGAAGTGGTGCTGCTCAACCCATCAGAGGATGCGGGCGTCACCTTTGCGGCGGCGGCGGATGCGACCATGTTGTATCTGCGCGCTGACATTTTGGACGATAACCTGATCAGCGGACAGCACGGTGCGGATTATTGGAATGAAGACTCGGTCGAGTTTTACATCAATGGCACGGGTGACTTTGAACTGAGCGGCTACGAAACCGGCGTCGTGCAGATCACGGTGCCCGCGCTCAATGCCGACGCTGCCCCATCTGATATCGTGATCGCAGGTGTGCAGGGTGCGACTGCGGGCGCGCAAGTCGTCGCCGTGCGGACGGAAACAGGGTATGCGGTGGAGTTGGCGGTGCCGCTGCAAAGCGATATTTGGGATATTACCGCATCGGCGAATGGCACGCTCGGCTTCAACGTGCATTTGAACGGGGCATCGACCGCTAACCGCGATACCAAGCTTATTTGGTCGGCGTTTGATACCAGCGATCAGTCGTATCAAAATCCGAGCGTGTTTGGCGAATTGGTGTTTTACGCGCTGCCGTAAGGAGGTAAGGGTGAGGGTGCGGGAAATTTCCCGCCCCCACCGCTATCTTACGATTCCCTATAAATTGGGCTGAAAACAGGAAGACTCACCACAAAATTAGTATTATGATGAGGCATAATTCAAAGTTATGCCTCGGAGGATGATCATGACATCGTATAAACTTACACCGGAACAAGTCCGTTTTTTTGACGACCATGGGTACTTAGTGCTGAAGAACTGGATACCCGCCCCCATGTTGGAACGCTTACAAGCGGCGGGCACCGCGTGGATCGAAGAAGGTCTTCATGCCACCCCCGATCACCCCTCGTACAGCGATTTTACTTTTGCACCCCGCACGCTAGGGCGCACGATGTATCGCGTCGATTACGTCCACAACAAAGGACAAGTCGCCTCGCTGGAACTGCTTGGCAGCCCACAGGTGTTGGACGTAGCGGAGAGCTTGTGCGGACCAAACTTTGTGCCCACTTACGAGTCGATGGTCTTCAAGCAGGAAGGCGATGGCGAGGCGATCAAGTGGCATCAGGATGCGGTTCACCCACGCATCCACCGTATTTTTAATTATGACTTGTATTTAGATGCGTCGCGTTCTGGCGCAGGGGCGTTGTGGGTCATCCCCAAGTCCCAGACGCAACCCCAAGATATCTGCCAATTGACGGATGCCTATGGCTGGAATGTGCCCGGTGCCATCGAAGTTGAAATGCAGCCGGGGGATGTGTTGCTGCATGATGTGATGGTGGTGCATGGCTCGCCCCATACTGAGGGCAATCAACTGCGCCGCACGATCTATTACGAATTCCGCGCCGCCGAAGAGATCATCGAAGATGGTCCGTGGGATGAGACATGGATCGACCAACGCCTACGCTTGATCCCGTTGGGACAGAAGCGCTATGCCGAAGCCTACCCCAATGATAGCCAATTTGAGTGGAAGGTGAGCGCTGACTACCGCCCCGACATGAGCGACGATGAGGAAGCCGAACTGCGCATTGCTCATCTCGTGCATATGTCGGGGTCGTATTGCAGCGCTGGCGATGCGGGCAAGATCAAGGCGGCAACATGAGCCAATCGACTCGCCCACACTATCCTGATACCGATATCGCGCGCTATACCATAGGGGACGCGCAACGGCGCATCCCACCATTTGCCCATTGTTTACGGGAATTTTCGACATTTTTAGAACGTGCGTGTAATGTGACATTGGCGAAGATGCTGTTGGCGAAGTAGTCACCGCAACCGTAAATATCGTTGAAAAACTGAGGTCGCCTATCATCGCCACCGCGCGCTTAGGTTATACTAGTCGTTTATCGCAGACACAGTGGGTAAAAGCATCCTCAATGCCCATTGTTTTTGGCTTTTTAGAACGATGACACCGGAGGCGACCCCCAGATGACCGACCATCCCCCCAAATCACCCTTAACGGCATTGACCCTGACCGACGCCCAAGCCCAATTGCGGTCGCGCGCACTGACCGCCGTCGCCCTAACGCGCGCGTACCTTGACCAAATCGACGCCCAAGACGCGACGCTCCATGCCTATCTGACCGTGCCCACCGAGCGGGCGTTGGCACAGGCGGAAGCGGCGGATCGCGCCCTCGACGCCGGCGATGACCGTCCGTTGTTGGGGATTCCGCTGGCGCTCAAAGATATTTTGTCCACCGAGGGCGTGGAGACCACCTGCGGCTCAAAAATCCTCAAAGGCTATGTGCCCGTGTTTTCCGCCACCTGTGCCCAACGGTTGGAAAACGCCGGCGCGATTCTGCTTGGTAAAACGAATCTTGATGAGTTTGCGATGGGGTCATCGACCGAAAACTCTGCTTTCGGCGTCTCCCGCAATCCGTGGGATACCGAGCGTGTGCCGGGGGGCAGCAGTGGCGGCAGTGCCGTTGCGGTCGCGGCGGGCATGGCAAGCGGGGCGGTGGGCACCGACACGGGCGGCAGCATCCGCTTGCCCGCTTCCTATTGCGGCGTGGTCGGCATCAAGCCCAGTTACGGGCGGGTGTCGCGCTATGGCTTGATCGCTTATGGGTCGTCGCTGGATTGTCCGGGTCCGCTGGCGCGTACCGTGACCGACGCCGCCCGCCTGTTGGGGGTGATGGCGGGGCATGACCCGCTTGACTCGACCAGTATGGAGGTGCCGGTGCCCGATTATGTCGGCGCGCTGACCGGCGATATCAAAGGGCTGCGGGTGGGTGTGCCCAAAGAATATTTTATCGACGGGATGCAGCCCGAAGTCGAAGACGCCGTGCGCGCAGGCATCGCACAATTGGAAGCGTTGGGCGCGCAGATCGTCGAGATCAGCTTGCCGCACACCTCCTACGCTTTGCCCGTGTATTACATCATCGCCCCCGCCGAAGCCAGCGCCAACCTCGCCCGCTTTGACGGCATTCGCTTTGGTCCGCGTATTCAAAAAGGCGAGATGTGGGCGACGTACAAAGCCACGCGCGGCGAGGGCTTTGGGGCGGAGGTCAAGCGGCGCATTATGTTGGGCACCTATGCGTTGTCGGCGGGCTACTACGACGCCTATTATGGCAAGGCACAGCAGGTGCGCACGCTGATCAAGGGGGATTTCGACAACGCCTTCGCGCAGGTCGATGTGATCGCCGCGCCCGTCGCGCCGACGACGGCGTTCAAGTTTGGGGCGAATGTCGATGACCCGATCCAGATGTATCTGCAAGATGTCTTGACTCTGCCGGCGAGTTTGGCGGGCGTGTGCGGGATGAGCATCCCCTGTGGCTTCGATCAAAACCGCTTGCCCATCGGGATGCAGTTGTTCGGCGCGGCGTTCAATGAGACGACGTTGCTCAATGCTGCGTATAGTTATGAACAAGCGACGGCGTGGCACTACGAGTCGCCGGGGTAATTTTTGGCGGATTGAGTTGAGGAACGGACGATATTGGGATCGTCCGTTCCTCAATATTTATAGATCGGCAGACAGCGCGCGATAGTAGGGTAACAACTCTGGGTAAACGAGGGCGTTCAAAGTGTTGCGATAGGTTTGTCGGGCTTCCTCCAGCGATACATTGTCGTATCCCAAACTCGCCAACCGACTGGCACTAATATAGAGAGCGGTCTCGACTTGACGTTTCTCTTCTCCCCCCAGCCCTTCAAAGGGAGCGATGACGATTTCGGCGGGTAAGCCCAAAAATGTCTCCCCTTGATCGACCGGTTGCAAAGTTTCTACCGTGACGAGTTCGGGACTTTCGGGCATGACTGTGATTTCAATCGCGGTCAGCAAAGTGAGGCTGGTCGTGCGACGCTCACCACCATCGCGGCGGGGCAAAAATTGAAAATAGGCGAAATGGTGAGGCGTAGCAAGCGGAATCGGAAAAGAGAGTGCTGCTTCTTCTGGCACAGTGCCAGCGATGATTAAATCATTCATTAAGCGCGTACTGATTTTATAGAGCAAGGTTTGTGGGCGTTCGGCGGGATACTTAAGCGTTACCATGACAAACTCCTATTGTTGAGGTTAAATATCCGTCATTGGGTCTTTGCTGGCAATGTAGCTGTAACCACGTTCTTGCCAAGCGTCTAAAAATTCCGAAGCAGAATACTCGATACCAGCCCCATTCGCTCCAATACCACTATCATTGCAGATGACATGCGTTACATTGCCGTCGTCGTCATAACGAAGCCCTGTGACCCACACCGCATGACCGCCTTCTGTGTTGCCCCAGAGTGTCAACGGATCCACACTAATCCTCGCCAAAACAGCTTTGTTGTTCTTGATGTCATTTTCCATGCTCTTCAAGCCTGCTTCGCGGGAGTCAAATCTTAGATAAGAGTCGACAGCAGTACCATTCGTTTCAAACATTGTCTTATAATCTTCATAATCAGTGCCCTCATCGCCAACTTCTTCACCGGCTTGTGTTTGTAAATTGGCAATAGATACATCTTTGCCAAAGGCTTTAAGGATGTTCCGTGTTGCATAATACCCACAATTCAAAGCACTTTGTCGTTCCCAATACTGTTTTAACGACTCGGTATTACCAACGACATTTTTGCCGGGTGCTGGGTGTGTTTCAAATACGTTTTTCTGATAAAGCACATAGCTGCCAATTGCCCCGGCAATAACAATCCCACCAATTACAAAGGCACCAATGACAATAGGTGCAATTCCATCCTCCTCCGCCTCACCCTCAAACAACCGCGCCGCTTCTTCTTCGGCGTCGGACATGATCTGCTTCACGTTGAGGGTTATTTCGCGGGCACTATCGAAGGCATCGCACAACCTTTGGAGCTTAGGCAGTAATTTGCTGTCCATTTCCTCCTGAAATTGCTGCGCTGCCACGCCTTTCCACCCGCCAGCGCTAAGCGTATTGGAACAATCGCTCACGCGCTTCACCAACTGCTGGTGCTTTTCGGTGAGTTGCTTAAAACGCTGCACAGCATCATCCAAAATCTCATAATCGACACGTATAATGTTCGAAGCCATGATGCTACTCGCTTGTGGTAGAGTTTAGCGTATGAATAAGTAGCTCGATATTATCAGATTTTGTGCATCCACACCATTTAGGTTTTTGGGTGGGGATGAAATCTGGAAACCCCTCATAAGGTAGGGTACAGTGAAGGGTAGAATTGCCGTAAACTTTAAGTATGGTCCTGTTGTTCTAGGGTTGAAAGTCGCAGAAACAGATGAGACGCGGAACCATCATTTTTCTTTTGTTCTTGGTGACCGTCGCGGTGATTGTCGGCGTTAGCCAATTTTTGCAACGGCAACCTGCTGTCGATCTTGAAGTGGCGGTCTCCCCGTTGGCGCTGGAATGGGTGAGTGCCGCTCTCGAACGCTATAATGCCACCAACCCACTCGTCAACACCAGCCGTCTACGCTTCGTCGCTGTGCCGGTCGAAGATATGGATGTGTGGACGGATGGCGGGGCGTTGGTACGGGCATGGACGGACGCCAGCCACCCGGTGGCATGGCTGCCGGCGTGGTCAGCATCGCTGACCTATGCCAATCGCTTGCCTTTCACCCGGGTCACCGACTCGCTGGCAAACACGGTCTTGGTGTGGGGAGGCTTCCAAAGCCGCATGAACGCGCTCGCTGAAGGCGGGCAAGCTTTTGATTGGGCGCGGGTCGCAGACGCGGCGGCACAAGGCACATGGGCGGCGATTGCCCCTACAAGCGGCGTGAGTGGCAATTTTACTTTAGCCTTCAATCGCCCGACTCAAAAGATCGCTGGCTTGGCGGCGGTGTTCAGCAGTGCGGCGCGTTTTGCCGAGACCGCGACGCTCAGCGGGGGGTCGTTATCCGCCAATGATTTTAGAGCGTGGCTGCAACCCGTGTTGGAAAGCGTCCCCAACTTTAATACCTTAGGGGCATCCCCCGCCCAGACCATCGCCGCACGCGGGGCTTCAGTGGGTGAGATCGCACTGCTGCCCGAAAGTGATTGGTTGAAGAATTTGCGCGGTCAGTTGATCAACACAGCAGACCCGATTCAGCTTATATACCCTGCGCCCCTATTCGTCTTTGATTTTCCGCTGGCGGCATGGTCAGGCGCGTCCGCGCCGAGTTTTGCGCTCACCCAAACGGAGATCGCCTCGGCAGTGCAGGGCTTAGCCGCTTTCTTGTCCTCGCCCGCCGAACAAAGCGCCGCGCAAACCTTCGGGCTACGTCCGGCGGATGGGCGGATCGATCCCACAGCGCCCTTGTTTGCGGGGGCGCTGCCCTATGGTGCTGATTTGGTCTTTGATAGCGCCGAAGGGATTATGCCGCCGACGCTTAACGAAGTTCAACGCCTGCTGGTCTGGCTGAACAATGTGGTGCCTTAAGCTGATCCCTAATTTTTGATCGGATTCTTGAAAGGAAGTAGTGATGGTTTACTCTCGTTCTTTTATGCGTTATGCCATGCTGCTGCTGGTGCTATTGATCGTCACGGCATGTGGTGGTGATAACGGCGGGCAAACCGCTGCCACCAGTGTGACCAGCGCGTGCGCCCCCAACAGTATTGAAATCAGCATCATCTATGCCCCAGAGTCCGACCTGTATATGCCCCAGGTGATGGGCGACTTCAACCGCGCCTTTGCCAGCGGACGTAACCCTGTGACGGGGCAGAACCGCGCCAGCGAGGAACGTCCGATCTGTATTTCGGGGAAGAGCGGTTCATCTGGCACCGTGATGCAGGGGGTCATCAATGCCATCATCGCCCCCAACAATACCAATGTTGAGCGCCCGACGATCTTCCAACCTTCAGTGAGCCATTGGTTGGCGTTGGCAAATTATCAAAGTGGACGACAGTTGTTTGATCTGTCCAATATTCAAGCAACGGCGCTTGCCCCAGTTGTGATGGCAATTTGGGAAAGCCGCCTAGAGGCGATTCGCGCGACTGTCGGGTATCAAGATATCGGCTGGGAGGAACTGCTGCAAGTCTTGAACAGCCCCAACGGGTGGCAAGATTACGGCATCAGCGGACGGCGCACGGTGTATTATGGGCACACGGATCCGTTGATCAGCTCGACCGCGCTTTCGACCTTGATCGCCGAGTTCTATGCCAGCGCCCGCCAAAACGGTTTCACGGGGCGGCGTTTGGAAGTGGCACAGGTGCGCGATGAGGCGGTGCAACAAGGCGTGCGCGATATCGAACAACTGATTCGCCATTATTCCGCCCGCACGACGGAGTTCAAGAATTACATCGCGAAAGGTCCCGATTATCTGGATTTTGTGGCGCTGGAAGAGAACGATCTGATTTTCATCAACATGGGGCTGACCCCCGAAGGGCAGCCGCCAGAACGTCTCGTCGCGCTCTATCCCAAAGAAGGCACCTTTTGGCATGAACACCCGATGGGCATCGTGACCGCCGATTGGACAACCGCCGAGCAACGGAGCGCCGCTGGCGTCTTTGTCGCTTATGTGTTGACCCCCGACGTGCAGCGTTTGATCATGTCTAAAGGGTTCCGCCCCGCCAACCCGGATGTGCCGCTGGAATTCCCATTTGTGGAAGAAAACGGTATCGACATCAACCAGCCGACGACCATTCTGAATGTGCCCGCGCCAGAGGTGATCTCCGCCATTCAACAAAGTTGGGCATTCGTCAAGAAACAAGCCGACATCATGCTCTTGATGGATGTCAGCGGGTCGATGCAAAACGAAGATAAAATCACTCAAGCTATCGGGGCGGCACAAGCCTTCCTTGATAATATGGAGCCGAATAACCGTGTGGGCTTAGCGGTCTTCAGCGATAGTGTGTCGATCCCCGTCCCACTTGGCAATTATGAGTCGATTTCTGGGACGATACGGACTGCCATTGCCGGATTGCGCGCCAACGGGGGCACGGAGTTGTTTTCCGCCGTCACCACGGTGTCGGACTACATGGATAAGCAATCGGATGATCGCATCCGCGCGATTGTGTTGTTGAGCGATGGGGCAGATACAGGCGATGAAGGTTTCACGCTCAATGATGCCGTCACTGCCATCGAAGCTAGCAGTGGTGCTTTGAATCCGATCATTCTGATCCCCGTCGCTTATGGCTCTGATGCCGATATCAATGCTTTGAACGCGCTGGCGCGTTCTAGCAACACCAGCGTGCAATCGGGTGACGCCTCGACGATTCAACGTATCTTGGAGATCATCAGCAGCTATTTCTAAAACGTAGACGGTGGGGTGGGGCGAAATTCAAAAACATTGGGATTGTCGCCTTACCCCTAATTGTGATTTTCCCCAGGGTGCATTTCACTTGGGTGCATCGCTATGATTTCATAACAGGTAAACGGGCGGATATTCGGCGCGGGGACTCTTGGGGTTGGGGATTTTTCCACGAGCGCCTAATCCGCCCCTACATTTACGTTGATGAGACGATAGGGGTTGGCAACAAAAAACAAACCCGCCCTATTGTGGTTAGGGGCCCGCAACGGAGATCGTTGTAGGGGCGG
>JBBRTY010000081.1:0-15723 GCA_038248285.1 Aggregatilineales bacterium | reverse complement strand
TGTGCCCGCGAACAGACCAAGCCAGTCACCTCGGCGACGAGATCAACGACATCCACCGAGTTCAATTGCAAACGGTCGCGCCCGCTGTCGATATGCGAAATATTGAGCAAATCGTTGACGAGGCTGCCCAAGCGGTCGGCATTGGTCTTGATCGTCGTCAAGAAGCGTTTCTGAGTATCAGTTGGTTCCCCCCCTGCGCCCCCCATCAATAGTTCGGCATAACCCATAATGCTGGTCATCGGCGTGCGCAGTTCGTGCGATACGTTGGAGATGAACTCGCTCTTCATGCGTTCCACTTCGACATCACGGGTGACATCGCGGAACACCGCCACTGTCCCCAAGAGCTTATCCCCGATATAGACCGGAGCAGCGCGCACACCCAAGACACGTCGCCCGATTTCAAGGCGATCAATGGTGAGTTCTAGTTCCGCCAGCAGCGGATCATTGACCCACTGGCGCAAACGGTTCACCCAGCGTGCCGCGCTGACGTATTGCTCGCCCAAGCGGATGAGCGTTTGCCCCAAAGCATAATCACGCGGGATGTCGAGGATAATCTCGGCAGCGCGGTTGAACAAAATGACCACGCCGTCGGCATCTGCCAACAGCACCCCGTCGGCGATACCTTCAAGGATGGCGGAGTTCTTTTCCGCTTCTTCTTGTTCGGCACGCAGCACCGACGTCATCCGGTCGTTTTGATCGCGGATCAAGGTGTACAGCTCGGCATTGTTGACCGCCGCGGCGATCTGATTGGCAGCCGCTAACAACAACCGTAATTGAGGGATATTGAACTGACCGACATGGATGCCCATGAGGACGATCACGCCCTGAATTTCTTCGTTCGCCTCCAACGCCACACCCATCGCGCTCCGCCAACTACTGGCGTCGGGCGCGTCGTTATCCCAGAAGGGGGCATTATGCAAATCTTCAATGACCGCCGACCGATCATGATTGACCAACCAGTCCGCGATCCGTTCCGCCACATCGCGCTGTGATTCTGTTTCGCGCAGGGGGCGGGTGCCATTGGTGCTAGGCAACAGCATGGTGCCACCTTGGGCGAGCGAAATGCGGGTGTGTAGCCGTTCGTCAATCGGGTCAATCAACACGATGAAAGCGTCATCTGCCCCGACTGCTTGTGCGATCATCTCTAACGACCGCAAATAGATGCGATCCACATCCAGCGTGCGCGCTAATTCTGACGTGATCTGATACAAGGCGTCCAAGCGGTCGCGTTCTTCTTGCAATTCTTGCGTGCGTTCATTGACGCGGGTGTTCAGTTCCGCCGCAAAGTTCCGCACCCGCTCGAACAAGCGGACATTTTGCAGCGTTGCCGCCAACTGGGTGGCAATGGAGTTGAGGATGCGCTGGTCGTTCAAGCCGAAGGGACGACGTTGTTTGGTATCGCGAATCGCGAGGACACCCAACACTTCATCGCCGGCGATCAAAGGCACGCCCAAATAACGCAGGGTATCCTCGGCACTGCTGACGATCCCCAAGTTTTGGCGCACTTCCTCGGCTGTCGGGTTCACACCGCCCAACGATAACGGGCGGCGATTGTGGATCACGAACGAGACTTCATCCGTACCTATCGGTTGGGGCGGCATGATGATATCAACACCGTTACGGACGACCATCGGGAAACTAATCATGTTGGTGAAGGGGTCGAGGAGCGCCAACGAGACTTCTTCCGCTTCGGTTAGCGAAGTCACTTGTTCGCGCACAATATGGATCATATCGACGACATCCATCGTCGAAGAAATGCCAAAGCCGATCTCGTTGATGATCAGGGATTGTTCGACCTGTGCCGCCGTTTCGGTGGACAAACGCGCATTTTCGATGGCGGACGCGGCTTGTGCGCCCATCGATTGCGCCATCCGAATTTCGCGATGGGTGAAGGTGCGCAGGGGGGAACGCATATCCATCTGAAGCAACCCGATCACCTGATCGCGCACGATGAGCGGGACGAGCATCCGCTCCAATACGCCGCGCGCTTTGATCTCTTCAATTTCGAGGGGGTCGGCGTCCGGGTCACGCTGGCGAACAATCACCATTTGCCCTTCGCGCAAGGCAAAAGACTTGGCGGCAAACTGGCGTAGGGAATACGTCCGCCCGGTTTTCTGCGCCTCTGGACCGTTGTCACGATCAAATTCCATCTCCACGCGCAAGGCATCTTCGATATTGTCATGCAGCATGATCGCCGCATCTTCCAGATCGAGCGCTTGCAACGCTAAGCGGGTCACGCTTTGGAAAACCTCGCTCAAATCGAGCGTGTAGGCGGTCGCTTGGGTCGCTTCCAACAGCGTTTCCAGTTCGCGCGTGCGCACCAACGTTTGTTCCAGCAAATTGGCATTCAACACCCCGATAGCCGCTTGACTGGCGATGATCTGCGCCAGTTCGAGTTTCTCAACATCAAAATTACGGGGGGAATCAGTGGTGTAGAATTCAAACGCGCCGGTGACTTGGTTGGCGACCGACATGGGCAGCAAGGCATAGGAAACCAAGTTGGGGGCATGAAGGTGCTGAAGGTGATCCCGCGTTTCGGGGCGCGTGTTGATGTCTTCGATCAGCGTGGCGACATTCCGGTTGATCAACGCTTCAAACAAGGGGCGTTCTTCAAAGCGGAAATAATCTTCGGGGGGCATATCCCCACGCGGGAAATCCACCAACTGCCGGAAGATATGCGCGTCGCGCTCCACCAGATAGGCATGGGCATGGGGCATATCGAGCAGCATACAAATTTCGCGCAGGGCGATTTCCATGACGTTTTCAGTATCGAGCGATTGCGCCAACGCCACCGACACCCGATTGAGCAGGCTGAGGCGTTCGGTACGAGCGCGTGTGTCTGAGAACAAGCGCGCATTTTGGATGGCGATCCCCGTCAAACTGGCGATACGACTGATTAAGCCGGTTTGGTTTTCAAACTCGGTCGTGTCATTTGATTCGCTACCGATGTGCATGGCACCCAATACCAAACCGCCGGCGATCAAGGGGACAATCAGCGAAATGCGTTCGCCTTGATCACGCCATGCCCGCAAATCGGCAAACTGATCACTATCGGGATCATCATGACGGTAGAGATGCTTTTCGCCCGATTCAAAGGTTTGGCGCATCGCCGTCCTTTGCAACGGGACGCGCGTTTCCCACGTCACCATTAACCCGGCTTCAGATTCCAGCGGTGCCCCCGGGGCTTGGGTTTCCACGCGAATCACATCAAAATATTTGCCGTTGACTGCCAACAGCGCGACCGTCATCCGCACAAACGAGACCATGCCCATTGTGCCGGATGCCACGCCTTGCACGATCTCCTGAATATTGAAGGTGCTAGAAATCGCCCCCAATACTTGATTCAGCCGCGCTTCTTGCTCGGCACTGGCGACTGACGACAAGAAGAGGCGGCTGTTTTCGAGCGTATTGGCGGCTTGATGCGCGAAGATCTCTAGGATTTCGACGGTGCTACGTTCTGGGCGTTTGCTGTCGAAGGGACGGTCAAGGCTCATCATGCCCAAAAATTCGCCCCCCGCGCCCCTCAGCGGTACTAGCAACATATCGCCATCGTGCCAATCCGTCTTGCCGCGCGGGTGCATGGTACGGGTGACGGCGACACCCGCGCTAAACGTATCCATCCCCTCGACATACCAGTCGGTCAGCTTGCTAAAAGGCAGGAAGTACGACTCACTGATACGATAGGTGGTTTTGTCAAAGACTGCGCTCAGGGTGTCGAGTCCGATGGTCAAGTCGCGGGTGCGCTCAAAATCGCTCAACGGCAGCCCCGCTTGGGTCACGCGCCGCATCACGCGGGTATTGGGGTCCACCATCAACATAATGACGATATCGAAACCGATACTCTGCCCAACGCTGAAGGCGATGGCTTCGAGCATGGTCACGGGGTCTACCGTCGCTTGCAAAATCTGACCGAGTTCAAAGATTTGGCTAAGCTGTTCGACTCGGCGTGCCAAACGGTTACTACGTTCTTGATTTTCGAGATAACGGCGGTTGTTGCCATACCCAACCGATGCTTTTGCCGCTAAGGTTTCGAGGAAGGCGGAAGCTTGCAAGTCGAAGTGGTTCGGGCGTTCATCAAAAAGATGCAGGACGCCGACGACGCGCTCTTCATAGGTGAAGGCTGCCGCAATCGCGGAACGAGAATCAGCCGGAAGGGGTCTAAAATCACCGCTGGTTTCGTAATCGCCAATGATGACCGCGTTCGGTGCCCGCTGCATGGCTTCTACTTCAATGGGTGCCACCCCCGTCATGCGCGCGCCCAAGCGTCGTTCGATACTGGGCTGATCCGGCTTCCGCCAATCTTCGGGGGGCAGCAGCAAGGCGACGGTGCTGCCGGAGGTCTCGGTCGCACGGATCGCTTCTTGACGGATGATCTCCAACGATTGGTCGAGATCAAGGGTGAGCGCCAGTTCGTTGCTGATGCGCGAGATCGCGTCTAGTTCTGTCAAGCGACGGCGCAGGTTTTGACCTGTCGCTTGCGAGAGCCGCACGCGGTCAAGGGCGGCGGCGATATGCACTGCGACCGCTTGCAGGGTGCGGATGTCATCTTCGGTATAGACAGGGCTGTCACGGTTGATCACGCCCATCTCGCCCAAGGAGTGATCGCCGACCACCAACGGCACCATCGCCACGCTGTTAAACTCGAGACGCACGCCAAAGCGTTTGTAATCGGGCAAGATACGGGTATCGTCCAAAATATTGTGACTGATGAATGACCGCCGCGAGATGGCAACGCTGTACTCAAAACCGCGACTATACGATTCGAAGACGAGCGTTTCTGGCAAGTTGATTTTATAGACATAATTCGGATACGTTTTGAGGTTGCCCGTTTCCGCATCAATCACATTAATGAAAGATTGTGGGCTGCTCGTCAAGCGACACACTTCGGTGAGGAGCGGCACAAAGCTATCGTTGGGGGTGTTGATTGCGCCGGCGTATTCGGCAATCAGTCGGATACTTTCGGAGACATCCACCTGTGCCTGCACCGCACGGAAGAGACGGGCATTGTCGATCATCGCGCCGACTTGCGAGGCATAGATGAGCATTAGGCGGGCATCGGCATCGCTGAAATCGCGCCCATTGGTGGGGTTGGCGATTTGCACCAAACCAATACGCTGACCCGCAGCGGGCAGGGACGCCAACAAGATTTTTTGAACGCCATTGGCGCGCAATGTGTCCGCCAGCCCCGCGCTGTAGATCAGGCGATCCGTATCGGTGTTATTGCTGTACCAATACTCTTCGCTTTCGTAGACCATCGCCATCGGGCTTTCTTGAGGCATGGGGATGGCATAATTCTCAGCCTCCATGCCGAAGAAAGGCGGCTGTGCGACCAAACGCAGAGTCTCTGGCTCATACAGCAAAATGCCGCACATCTCGACACTCATCATCCGCGCCAAGCGTTCATTGATGTTGGCGTAGAATTGTTCGGTGTGCCCAATCGCCCGGAAGACCTGCGAGATTTCTTGCAGCCCTGCTAGTTCCGTCTCGCGCGAACGTTCTTGGTCGGCAAGGCGGATCGTTTCGACGGCGATGGCGACTTGTGCCGCCAATGGTTTCAAAGCGCGGGCATCACGGTCGCTAAAACCGAGTTCGGAATTTTTGTTGAAGACCGCCAACATGCCGACTTTTTTAGCGCCGACATCCAACGGCATCAACAGGGCACTACGCACCCCGGCGGCATTATGCAAGAGCGATAACCCCAAAGCGTCGGACAGCGGTTCATCCCCGATGTCGGAGGAAATCCAATAGGGGTTATTTTGCCACACCTCGCGGGCAGGGCTATCCGGCAGGACGGAGATCGTGAAGTTTTGGGTGATCCACGCGGGCAAGCCATGAAACGGCGGCGCGGGGATCAAGCGCGTGCGTTGCTCCTCATAAATGAGGACGCCGCTGATTTGCGCGTCGATCAGCCGCGCCACTCGTTCGTTCAACGCGGCAAACACCCGTTCGGGGTCACTTTGCAATGACTCCTGATCGATCACCGATTGCAGTTCGGTGATTTCGCTGACACGGCGCGTTTGTTCGGCGTAAAGTTCGGCATTATAAATAGCGGTCGTAATCGGACGCGCGATATTTTGCAAGAGCGCCAACTTCGCGGTGTTGAACTCATCGACTTGCATCGCCGCTAGTTCAAAGGTGCCGACAAAACGATCCCCCATCATCAAGGGGATCGCGATGAAGCTGTGGTAGACGCTGTTGGTCAGTTTGGGACGTACAGCACTATCTTTGTTGGCATTGCTGACCAAGACGGGCTGACGATAACGGGCGATCCACCCGCTGATCCCTTCGCCCATGCGGTAAAAACCGCCGCTTTCCGCCAGTGCCAACACATACCCGACATCGCCCACCCATCCGCGTGGCGTCAACATGCCGGCGTTTTCGTCCCATAGGGTGATCTCGCCCGCGTCGGCGGTGATGTATTTGCGAACGACCATCAACAACGCTTGTAACACCGGTTCGACACCCTGAGCCGCATTAATCGTTTCGCCGATCTCGTTGTTGATGGCGATGGCTACTTGGGGGTCGTAGCCTGATGAATCATTGGCAGTGGAATCGCGGAAGGTGATAATGATACGGGTCTCGGTACGTTCTTGGATGTAGCGCGACTCGGCAGTGACCCAGCGTTTGTTGATTTGGAGCGTGGCTTGGGTTTCTTTGGCAAGCAAATCAAAAAAAACATCAGACGGCACAATTGCCCGCGCGATGGTTTCGATAGTCAAGACATCACTATTGAGACGCTGACGAAGCGCTTGATTGGCGTGGAGGAGTCGACCGCGACTATCCGCGATCAAAACACTCTCGCCCCGCCCCATGATTGGCATTCCTGAATAAGAAATATCTGCGGCAGGCGCTTCCTCTAAGCGTTCGCGCTGGAACGCCCACAAGAACAACCAAACCAAAATGACCACCGCACCTGAGAAAAGGATCAGTGCAAGTTCCATCGCTCTGCAACCCTTCTAAAACGAAAGTGTTGAGCGGCGTCGGATTTGCGCGCATCGTTGAGCAGTGACAAGGCAGATTATGCCCTTGTAGAGAGGCTAGTCCGCTTTTGCCAACTACTTAAAAATGATCGCCCTCAGAACCGCTGTCCAGCCTTCGCTCAGCCTCACCAGCTCGTAAGCAAGTTATTGGCGCTGCCACTATCCTGTCCACTCAAACCACGACGACGGTCTTCTGCCGCCAATTCGGTGATCTCGCGAATATCTGAAAATTGATGGGTTCGGGTGGAAACAGTGCCCACCGCCAAGGTCATTAAATCTACTTGACGCTCACCATAGATGCTGTCTGGCACCAAAATATAGCCACGCTCACGGTCGATAAACGAATAGTGTTGTTTTACTTTTTCGTTAAACGAGTCGATCATAAAGGTGCGCAGTTCATCGGAACTGTTGGTATGCGTGATGATAATGAAATTATCCCGCCCGGGGTGCCCGGCATAATCATCAGGCGTTCCATGCAAATCAATGACTTCACCTAACAAGACCGCCACGAAGCGAATAACCTCGTCGCCCGCCACAAAGCCATAGACATCGGTGAAGGCATCAAAGTTATTGATTTTGATGTCGTAATACGTCCACTGCTTGCTGTCGTGCATCAAATTGCGCAGGTGATCTTCGATCAAGCGACCGGTCGGCAAATTCGACTTGGAATCGATTTGCGTTTGCCGATTCGCAGCGGTGATGGCGTTTTGGACGCGCAACTTAAGTTCTTCAATATCGAACGGCTTGGTGATGTAATCGTCCGCACCTAGTTCCAAGCCCTGAATTCTATCGCTACGCTCATCACGCTGCGTCAGAAAAATGATCGGGATGTGGCTGGTACGGGTAGTCGTCCGCAATTCTCTACAAACATCATAGCCATTCATGTCTGGCAGCATGATGTCCAAGACGATCAAGTTGGGGAGGTGCTTGCGCGTAGTGGTCAGCGCGTCGCCCCCGCGTGAGGCGACCTGCACCTCATACCCCTGACCGCTGAAATAAATCTTCAGCATGTTCGAGATGTCAAAGTCGTCTTCGACGACTAGGATGCGCCCTTTGCTCATTAGAATCGCCTCTTTATGTCCCCGATATTTCGACGTGACAAGTTGTTTTCAGCGTCGCAAATGCCTACCCATAACTATAACGGTGAAACGTCTACAATGCCAGCATTTTTGATGAAACGCTTTTAAGAAGATAACGTGCTTTGGCAAAACTTGCGATGGATGAATCCTTTAAGTCGGAAAAGTGCAATAAATGGGCTATCATTATAGGGAGTTTCATTGAAATTGTCCCTGTTTCTGGGTACTCTTTAAAAATGAACTTGGCTTCTCCTGATACTCTCTTTAATCCGTCCGGTGTGAATACACTGAATTTAAGTGAACCTACCGCCCTGTTGAAGGACAAAGAACTGGTGACTTCTTCATCCGGCTTCGCCTTAGAGCATTTTTATTATGGTCAGCTCTTCTATCAGGGCAGACCACAGGGCGATCTGCGCCTGTTGGCATCATCCCCTGGCGTCATTCCCGAACAAGTCGAAGAAGCACTGACCGCATCACGCATCCCCCCCTTGCCGGGCGTTTCCACCGGATCATGGGCATTGGTGCGGGGGCGGGCACTGCCGTTTCTGTTGGCACAAGCCCAGATCGGCACACGCGGGCAATCGATGCGCCATGTGATTTTGATATCTCCCGACGCCTTACGCGCTTTAGGGGGCAACCTCACCTCGTTAGCGCAACTGGTCGAGGAGCAAATGCCCATCTTTGAGCAAGTGGGTAAAACCATCCCGACCATCAATTTGGTGCCCCAAGCGCCGGATGATGTCGCCCAAGAGCGGGCGTTAATCGCGCTGTTGACCGCCACCCGCGACAAGATGGACAATGTGGAAGCGTTGTTGGCGGCACTGATTCAAGGCGTGCAAATCGTCGTGCGCAACGCGCCGAGCGAATTGGTACAGCGCCTTGACTTCATTGAGGGCTTGTTGGCATTGCTGCCCCCGCCTGCTCGTTTTGGCGTCACCTTTGCCACGCATACCCTGCCGTCCACGCGCGTGGATGCGCAAATTCGCTTTTTTACGGATGAGACGCCGCCGCCTAATGCCCTGATCTATGATTGGAATCAGGCAAAAATTGAGGGCAACCGCATCCCCGACGAGTATAGTCGCTATATCAAGAGTCAACTCCGTCTCGATACCTCGTTGGTGATCAAGCAAACCACCAGCCTGACCCCCATCGCCGGCTGGCGCTTGCGGCGGGGCGAATCGTTGGCGGATGCCCTCACCTACGCGGCACGGCGCATGGCGGTCGATTCCTCCATCGCCAACAATCAACCCATTGAAGCCGCCGAGGTTGCTCGTATCTTGGCAGAAGACCCGACGTTGGACGATGAGACCAGCGGCAATTATGTTCGGCACTTGCTGGCATTCGCACTCGTCCTCGAAGAGATCGAACAAACCGACTTGTTGTCGGTGGTCGTGCGCGGCAAACCCATGCTCGAACGCATCATCTTGCAACAGATGAATGACGCCCTCGCATCGGGCAAAGCCGACCGCGTGTATCGGGTGCTGGCGCGTTGGTTGTCGAACCCGTTTGGCTTCAACGGCATGTATTGGGTGGAAATGACTCAGCGTGCCGCCATCGCCTATGCCGAAGAACTCGCGAAAAATGGACAGGTCGAAACGCTCAACGCCTTCTTGCGCCATATCCGCAAGAATCAATGGAACATCGAGATCATCAATATCATCCCGCGTATGATCGAGATCGCCCTGCCACTGGTCAATCAGAGCGGATCGCTTGCCGCCAATGTTTTCGCGCTCGGTGCCAGTTCCCTGCCCGGCGACCGTTGGAAACGTTTTGTGACGCTAAAGCCGCTGCTCGAAAATCTGCCGGAGAGTCTCAATCGTTTGGCGGCATATCTGACGGGCGAGGATAAATCGACACCGCCCCTCGGTTTATTGGGGCAGATCGCGACTGAGTTTGGCGAGGAATGGCGTCCGCTGATGATCGTCCGCTTGATGGAGGCGGCGCTGTTGACCGAACGGCGCGATCTGGTGGATGCGCCCTCGTTGGCATTGCTGGTGCGCGCCGCCATGAGCGATGTCGGCGGGCAAGATGCGGTGTTGTTGTGGATCGTGCGCTCTTTGTGCGACGATCAAACGATCTTGCACTTGGGCGCGGGGGCATCGCACCATATCCTCAAAATCTTATTCGTGCGCCAGCGTTTTGATGATTTGGCAAGCGAAATTTTGCGGCAGGGGCGCGTCCTTTATACCTCCGACAAACAGTTGCAATATGCCGCCATGTTGCGCGCCTTGTTCCACGACACCAAGACGCCGATTGAACATGTTTCGTCGGCGTTGCAGGCATTGAATGCTAATGGCGTGAAGCCGCTGCCGCTGGCGATGGCGTACTTCGGTTCGCTGGAACAACACGATTGGTCGCCCGGCTTAGACGAAGTGGCGTTGGAACTGACGCGCTTGGTCTTTAGCAATCGGTTGATCCTTGAAGCGATCCAGTTTGAATTGATCGCGGAACTGCTGACGTATCACATTCGCCGTCGGGATCAGCCCAATATCATCCGCATCACCGCTATTCTCCCGACTGCCGCCGTCCGTCGGGGTGAAGCTGCCATCGAGTCGTTGATCACGCTGTACCGCGCGATGAATTGGGACAAAGAGACGCAAAAGACGGCGCTGGAAATGCTGCGGCGCTTTGTGCGTTTGTCCAGCAGTGCCTTTACGCCCAAAGCGATTGCCCGTTTCCGCGCGGAACTAGGCGAAGGCGTGGGCGAAGCGCTGGATGCCACCCATGCCTTACGGCGCTTGATGGGCGGCGAAGAACTGGCGGATTATGCCTACTCGTTGCGCACGGCGTCCAAATTCTTGTATGACACCGGACTCACATATATCGACCGCACTGTTTTGCCGGGGGTGCCGTCTTTGATCGGCGATCTCGACAGCTTGAACGGCGGGTTGAGTGATACCGAACGCCGCGCGATTGCCAATGCCGTCTTGGATGTCGGGCGCGAATTGGTGACGCTGAGCGAGCGGCACCGCAAACTGCATGGGCGCGAGGTGGACGAACAAGTTCAAAAATTGTTGGACGGACAAGGCACTGCCGAGACCATCTTTGATATTTATCGAGTGATGGCAGGGTATTTTGGGCGCGGACGGCGCTTAAGTGTGCGCACCGAACGCTCCATGAATGCGCATCCGCTCAGTGACCGATCTGCTTCCTCGTTGATGCGCGAGGCGCAACAGATCAACCGATTGCTCAAGGCGGCGCTCCGTGCCTTCGCCGAAAACGAAAAAATCACCTTGAACGCAGGGGCGATCCGTAGCGAGTTAGAAAGCCTTTGGGAAGGGATCGCCTTGTATGAGCGGCGGACGCTGGTCAAAGACCTTGCTATCGATTTGCAGCGCATCCCCGAACTCGCCCTCATCGTCACCGATAAAGCCGATGTCCGTTTGTTGCAAGATAGCGGCGCGGCGCGGCGTTTGGACATGAACCGTCAGCGTCCCGAAAACACCTTAGAACTCTACCGCTTCATTCATGGCTATTTCAAATCGCGCGTGCGCGGTGACGAGAAATAAATACAATAAAAGAGGGTATCATGACTTCTTTGCAGGTGATCCTCTATACCGATGCCAGCTTGTTTTGGGCAAAAGCGCAAGCGTTTTTGGTGCAGCACGAAGCCGCCCATTGCCTGATCATTGGCTTGACACAAACGCTGATTCAACGTCCTAGTTGGCATCTTGAATCGGTTTTGGTGACGGTCGAAGATGCAGACGGCGGGATCGTCGCGGTGGCGCTACGCACACCCCCGCGCTCGGTCATCTTGTCACTGACGGAGTCCGCCGAAGCAATGGCGCTGATCGCCGACGATCTACATGCCCTTGATCCGACCATGCGCGGCTTTATGGCAGCCCATGAGGTGGGCAGGCTATTTGGCGAGCGGTGGGCGGCGTTGTCGGGGCAGGCTTTCCATATGGATGTGCCAGAGCGGATTTATCAGATCGAGACGGTGAAACCCGTGAGCAATGTGTCTGGCACTATGCACCGGATCACCCCTGATGATGGGGAATTGATTCTCGATTGGGTCATCGCCTTCGAGTTAGAAGCTTTTGGCACGGCGATGGAGCGCGAAAAACGGGTAGTGTGGGTGCAAGAAGCGCTCGACAACGTGTTGCGTGGGGTGTTTGTGTGGGAAGATGGCGGGGTGCCGGTCTGCATGGTGGGCTATGCTGGACCGACCCCCAACGGGATTCGGATTGGACCGGTGTATACGCCGCCAGAAAATCGCGGACGGGGCTATGCCTCCGCCTGTACCGCCGCCGCGACCCAGATGTTGATGGCAGAGGGGGCGCGGCGCTATTGTTTCTTGTTCACCGATCTCAACAACCTGACCTCGAATAAGATTTATCAGCACATCGGCTATACCCCCGTGATCGATTGGGGGATGTTCGTTTTCGCAGCGGAGTGAACAAGCTGGTGATGACGGGGTGCGGCAAGAGACTATTTATGCCATCTGTTTCGTGAACGTTCCACCCACCTCACGCACATGAAGCATATCTTGACGGGTGAGGGCGCGACCTTGATGTATTTTTACTGTGTGCGTTCCCACTCCGCGCCGCGCGTCTGACGCAACTCACGCCATTCCGCCGCGACGGGGAGCGTTCCCATTTCGCGGATGATCTGGCGCGCTGCCAAGCCGATGATCGCCACAAACGTTGGGTACGCCAGCTCAAGGTCGGCAAGCGCTTCGATCCGCAAACCACTTGCCATGCCCGCCGAAACGGTCGAGACGATCTCGACGGCGTGTTCGCCGACGACATGGGCACCCAAAACCGTACCTTGCCGCCGATCCACCACTAGCTTGCAAAAGCCGCTCCGTCGTCCATCAATGACGGCACGGTCAAGGTCGGCATAGGGCACCTTCGCCACCACAATATCATGACTGAGCCGTGCTTGGGCTTCGGTCAAGCCGACGCCGCCGTATTCGGGATCGGTGAAACCGCCATGCGGCACCAAGCGTTCGCGCGCCGTTTGGGTATAGGGCAGCAGAGCGTTTTCGACGGCGATGCGCGCTTGATAGCCCGCCGATTGCACCAACATGCTGCGCCCAGTGATGTCACCCGCCGCGTAAATGTGGGGCACATTGGTGCGCAACTGGTCATTGACCACCACATAACTCCGTTCGGTATGCACGCCTGCCGCTTCTAAATGCAGCGGATCGACATTGCCGGGCCAGCCGACCGAGGCGATCACCGCGCCGACGGACAGTTCTTGCGGGGTGCCGTCCGCCCCATGGTAATGCAGCACATAGCCCGACTCGTGCGGATCGATGCGGTCGATGCCGCCAATGCCCATCCGCAGATCAATGGCGCGTTCGGTGAATCGTTGGGTGATCTCCGCCGAGGTTTCGTGATCTTCGGTCAACAAGACGCGATCCGCGATATCGAGTAGGGTGACTGGAACGCCGAAATCGGTGAAGACCGAGGCGAGTTGGCAACCGGTGGCACCACTGCCAATGATGGCGACCGACGAGGGTTTGTGATCCAAATCCCATAGGCTGCTGCTGTTGAGCGCATAGTGTGCGCCGGGGAAGGGCAGTTCCCGTGCGCGCCCACCCACGCACAGCACGAAGCGATCCCCTTGCACTTGACCTAAGTGTTCGGTTTGCAGGGTGTGGGCGTCAACGAAGTGGGCATTGCCCGCCTCGGTATAGACGGTGATGCCGACGGCTTCGAGATGAGCCACCAATTGCTTTTTGGCGTGAACTTCTTCGACAACCGCTTTGGTGCGGCGCATTACTGCCCCAAAATCGACTTCTGGCGGTTGCGCCAAGATCAACCCATACTCCGCGAATTGCTGACTGTCGCGCATCAACCGAGCAGCTTTGGCGAGGACGCGAGTAGGCACGCAACCATCATTGGTGCAGGTGCCGCCCAAGCGACGGCGTTCGATTAAAGCGACGGTCGCGCCTAGTTCGCGCGCGCGCAAGGCAGCGGTGACGCCAGCGGGGCCACCCCCCACGATTACAATATCCATCATAGTAGTACCTCTTTCCCTTAATCCCCCGAAACAACAGCAATCGATACCGGCGGGGGGATTGGCTGCGCGGTCATTTCCCAGTTGCGGAATTCTGGACGAAACAGGAGCAGTGCCACTGCCCCAACGATCAACAAGACGCCATTGATCTCGATAGCGGTGCCGACCCCTAAGTTTTCCGCGACAAAGCCGATGATCAACACGGTGAAGGTCTGCAAGCCAAAGCTGATCATGGTGAATAGGCTAATGATGCGCGACCGCATGTCAATGGGTACCATCACCTGTAACAAGCCTAAAGCAGTGGCGAGGACTGTCGGTGCGCCCATGCTGCCGAAGAAGATGGCAATGGACGACAGCGCCACCGAGCGGGACGCCGAGAAGACCAACCACCATACCCCCATCCATACGAGCGAGCTGGCAAAAACAATGCCGATGCGCTTGAGTGATTGCGCCAGCGGCATGATCAGGATAACAGCAATGAGCGACCCAGCGCCCGCAAAGGCTTGAATCGTGCCCAATGTCGAGGCGTCGCCATTCAACAGTTTGGAAGCGACCGCTGGCAGTTGGCTAAAAATGATCGAGAAGAACAGGAAGACGACCAAAATGGCGACGATGAATAAGTCTTGGAGACGCGGTTGTGTGCCCAGATAGCGCAGCGCTTCGCCCAAAGCCTTCAACGGTTGTACGGGGGCTAGGTTGGGGCGCATCACTTGGTTAGAACGCACTGCGACGAGGGTGGCGACCACTGCCAAGAAACTGATGCCGTTCAACCAGAACGCCGGGGCAATGCCTACTCGTGCCACAATAATGCCCGCAAGCGCGGGTCCAATGACACGGCTGACTTGTAGCATCATGGCATTTAGGTTTACGGCTTTGCGCACTTCGCCCATGCCGGATAGATCGCCCAAGAAGGTTTGTTGGGTGGGCAGATCAAACGCATTCACGGTGCCTAGCAAAAAGGACAAGACGAAGACATGCCAAATTTCGACGAGTTGGGATTGCACCAAAAATGCCAGTACGAACGCCAAAAGCATGGCACAGATTTGGGTGACGATCAAGAGTTTGCGGCGGTCTAGCCGCTCTGCCCACACGCCCGCATAGGCACCGAACAATAGCAACGGCAGCGCGTTGAGCATGGCGACCAATCCGCTGGCGGCTTCCGACCCGGTGAGCGTCCAAATGAGCCAGCCTTGCGCCGTCACTTGCAACCAAGTGCCGATGAGCGAAATGCTTTGCCCGCTGAGGTAGGTACGAAAATTGGGAAACTGAAGCGGCGAGAAACTGTTCCGCAGCGTTGTCAAAACATGGGTCATTCGTCCAATGCCTCCGGTGCTAACCAATTGATGATGGGATCTGTGGATCGTTACACAACAGACGCAAACGGAAGGATATTTCTTTCGCATCGACCCATTATAGATATGATTTGCAGTAACTACACAGCTACCCCTCATCCCCCGACCCCTGCTCCCAGCCGCTTCGCTTTTGGAGAAGGGGAGAAACGCAGTAGAAAGTCCCTCGCCCCGCCGCTTCGCTTATGGAGAGGGTTTGCCACTTCGCTTTAGGTGAGGGGTGTGTAGTTACGATTTGCAGTGGCTGGCAAAGCTAATGAATCAGTGAGAGAGTCGACTTATGCCGTTATTTTGCCTGTGATCTGGATATAGTAGGAAGGGTCAAATGAAGAGCAGTCGATAGATCTGTGA
>JBBRTY010000080.1:0-15753 GCA_038248285.1 Aggregatilineales bacterium | reverse complement strand
GATAACATTTGACAAGCGCCTAATCCGCCCCACCAACGATCTCCGTTGCGGGCCCCTAACCACAATAGGGCGGGTTTGTTTTTTGTTGCCAACCCCTATCGTCTCATCAACATAAATGTAGGGGCGGATTAGGCGCTCGTGGAAAAATCCCCAACCCCAAGAGTCGCCGCGCCGAATATCCGCCCGTTTACCTGTTATGAAATCATAGCGATGCACCAAAGTGAAATGCGCGCCGCCGTAACATTTCCCGCCGCCGCGCGTTCTATATTTTTATCAGCTACCCATGCGAGAGGGGACACAGTATGGAACTCGTCAGCATCAACGTCGGCAAGCAGCGCGCTATCGAACACGCCAAAGCTTCGGGCGTCACCGGCATCTACAAGACCCCGCAGACCGAGGGCGTCGCCATTGGACTCTACGGTGTGGACGGCGACTTCATCGCCGATACCGACAATCACGGCGGCGTCGATCAAGCGGTGTACGTGTTTGGCACGCCCGATTATGCGTGGTGGTCCCAAAAGATCGGGCAAGAACTCGCCCCCGGCACCTTTGGCGACAACATGACCATCAGCGATCTCGTCAGCGCCGACCTGCTCATCGGCGACCGTTTGCAAGTGGGGGCAGTCGTGCTGGAAGTCACCTCCCCGCGCATCCCGTGTGTGACCATCAACGTGCGCATGGGCGATCCGCAATTTGTGAAGAAATTTCGCTATGCCGAGAAGCCCGGCGTCTACTGCCGCGTGATCACGCCGGGCACCGTGTACGCGGGCGACGCGGTGACGCTGATCCCCTATACGGGCGAGGCGGTCACCATCCTTGAGGGTTTTCGTAAGACCTACGAGCGCGGCTGGACGGAGCCGGAAATCCGGCGCTATCTGTCGGTACCGATTGCCATCCGCTGGCGCACGTTTTTCGAGGACGAGTTGGCGGGGCTATCGTAGGGGCAGTTCAAAAAGCGCATCCCTACAACGCGCCTGTTTGCGGTATGCTTGTGGGCAATATTGTCCCCCGTCGGAGGATCGCCCGTGCCCACGCGCCGCCTAACCCTGATCGCGCTCTTGTCCGTCCTGTTGATCGCCCTCGTCGGGCGGGGACTGCTGCTCGCCAGCGGTGCCGTCTCGTTCCATTCCGATGAAGCCGTCGTCGCGCTGATGGCACGTCACATTTTGCAGGGGGAGCGTCCCGTGTTCTTTTACGGTCAGGCGTACATGGGCAGCCTCGATGCGTGGTTGGTGGCGGGCATGTTCACGCTCATGGGACAGTCGGTGCTGGCGATTCGGTTCGTGCAATCGACGTTGTACCTAGGCATGGTGGCAGTCGTGTTCGCGTTGGGGTTGCGGCTGTCGGGCAAGCTCAGCACCGCCGTGATCGCGGGTTTGCTGATGGCGGTGCCCAACACGTTGGTGGCGTTGTACACGACGGCGACGCTCGGCGGCTACAACGAAACGTTGCTCTTGGGCGGGCTGATTCTGCTGCTCGGCTATGGCGTCATCCGCGAAACGGCGACGCTATCGTCGGATGCCCATCCGCGCTGGTGGCGTTATGCCGCGTTGGGCGTGTGTGCCGGGCTAGGGTGGTGGACGAACGGGCTGATCGTCGCCTATGCCGCGCCCGTCGCGTTATTCTTACTCTATCGCATCATCGCCAGACGCCGCCCGCTTGCCCGCTTCGTGATCCCCATCGGCACGGCATTGGTCGCCTTCGTGATCGCCAGCGCGCCCTGGTGGGCGTTTAACTTCGACAACGATTTCGCGGCGTTGCGCTTTTATATCCCCAACAGCACGCCTAGCGAATTTGCGGGCGGGGATGTGCAAGCGTTATCGACGACTCAGCGCCTCGTCGGGCTATTCTTTTTGGGGATGCCCGCCGTGATCGGCTTGCGTTATCCGTGGACGCCTGACTATTTATTCCCGCCCCTGGCGCTCTTCACGCTGGTGCTGTACGTGCTGGCGGGCTATGGGCTGGCGCGGGGGCGCGGGTCACGACAAGGCGACTGGTTGTTGCCCGATGCCCGCCCCTTGCTGTTGCTCGGGATCGGCATTTTCGTGGCGATCTTCTTGGTCTCGCGCTTCAGCACCGACCCGACCGGACGCTACTTTTTGCCCTTGACCGCCTATTTCGCCGTCATGATCGCCGCCTTCGTGACCAGCTTGCGCCCGCCGCTGGTGCGCGTTGGGGTGATCGGGTTGCTGCTCGTTTATCACCTCGGCGGGGTGATCGGTGCCGTGCAAACTCAACCGCCGGGGCTGACGACACAGTTCAACCTCGACACCCACTTGCCCAATACCGATGACGCCGCCCTGATCGCTTTCTTGGATGAAAACGGCTTGACGCGCGGCTATACTCATTATTGGATCAATTTTCGCATCGCCTTTTTGAGTGAGGAACGGTTGCAATATAGCGCCGCCCTGCCCTATAAGCCCGACCTCGGCTATACCCCGCGCGATAATCGTTATGCCCCCTATGTGCAAGCTGTCGCCGCCGCCCCCGACGCGCAAATCGCCTACGTGACCGCCAACATCCGTGAAGTGAAAAATGGGTTAGAAGCATGGTTCGCCGCGTCAGGCGTGACGTATACTTACGCCCAAGTGGGGATTTACCACATTTATTATAATTTCGCGCCCACCGTCCCGCGCCCGCCCGAACAAATCGCGGACGTGTTGCGGTGAAAACTGGTTTTCAATGGGGGGCAACATCGGGACGCGCTGGTGCCTACTTTTACCCACCCCCAATCCTTATCCCCTATCCTTAAAAGGAGTCTTTTATGTTCAACACCCTTCCGACCACTGCCGACGCCCTGCGTGGCAAAACGTGGGCAGACCTACAGCCGTATTATGACGAATTGACCGCCCGCCCGCTGACCGCCGACTCTATCGCGGGCTGGCTGACCGACTGGACCAGCCTAGGCGACCTGATCGGCGAGTATGGCAGTCGCTTGCATGTCGCCACCACCCGCGACACCGCCGACGCCGCCGCCGAAGCGTTGCTACGCGCCTTCTATGACGACATTTTGCCCCATGCCGAACCCGCCGAAAACATTTTGAAACAGCGCCTATTAGAGAGCGGTTTAGAACCCGACGGCATGGCGATCCCCCTGCGCAACATGCGCGCCGAAGTGGGCTTGTTTCGCGATACCAATATCCCCGTCCAAACCGAGATCAGCAATTTGCGCATCAGCTATAACAAAGTCTTGGGCGCGCAAACGGTGACATGGGACGGTAGCGAAAAGACTTTGCGCCAGTTGGAACCGTTGCTGCAAAGTGACGACCGGACGGTGCGCGAACAAGTGTGGCGTGCCATCTCTGAACGGCAACTGGCGGATCGCGAACCACTCGGTGCTTTGTGGAAGCAGTTTCTTGGCAAGCGCCGCCAACTTGCTGCCAATGCCGGGCACCCCGATTACCGCGCCTATGCGTGGGTGGATCGCTTGCGTTTCGACTATACGCCCGATGACAGCCTACGCTTCTTGGATGCCATCGAAGCGGTGGTCGTGCCCGCTGTGACGCAATTACACGAACGCCGTCGCCAACAGATGGGGATCAACTCGGTGCGCCCGTGGGACTTAAGCGTCGATCCGTTGGGGCGGCAGCCGTTGCGCCCGTTCGCCGATGTCGCGGAACTGGAAGATCGTGCCGGAGCGATTTTTGACCGCCTCGATCCCGAACTAAGCCACTACTACGCCACCATGCGCGAAGAAGACCTGCTCGATTTGGGCAATCGCAAGAACAAGGGTCCGGGCGGCTATTGCACCCATTTCCCGCTGTCGAAGCGTCCGTTCATCTTCATGAACGCCGTCGGCTTGCAGGGCGATATCCGCACGCTGGTGCATGAAGCCGGGCACGCCTTCCACGCTTATGAAAAGTTCAAGCTGCCCTATGCCATGCAGCGCGAGGTGACCGCCGAATACAACGAGGTGGCGTCGATGGCGATGGAAATGTTGACCATGCCGTTTTGGGGGCGCGCCGAAGGGGGCTACTACGAACCCGCCGATGCTGACCGCGCCCGTGTTGAACATCTCGAAAAAATCTTGCAATTCTGGCCCTATATGGCGGTCGTGGACGGTTTCCAACACTGGGTCTATACCCACCCCGACGCCGCCGCCGATCTGGATGCGTGCGATGCGGCATGGACGGCGCTGGAAGATCGTTTTCAACCGAGCATTGACATGCGCGGGCTAGAACAAGACAAGGCGCACGGTTGGCAGCGCAAGCTTCATATCTTCCTGTATCCGTTCTACTATGTCGATTATGGCATGGCACAGGTGGGGGCATTGCAAATTTGGGGCAACATGCGCAAGGATCAACCGTCGGCATTGGCGGCATACAAACGCGGCTTGGCGTTGGGCGGCACGGCATCGCTGCCCGAACTGTACGCGACGTCGGGGGCAGAATTCCGTTTTGATGAGGACACGTTGGGCAGGGCGGTCGGGTTGATCAGCGAGGCGTTGGCAGGCTTGCGCTAGGGGTTGCTCAAGCCTCACCCTAAATCCTTCTTCACATGGAGAGGGATTTAGGGTGAGATGGTCAGTTAGTATAAGGGACTACTTGTGATCTTAACCCGTTTTTTCGGTTGCGATCACTTGTACTGCCATACCTAGTTTCTCCAAAAAGGCGGCACAAAGTTCCCACGTTAACGGGAATTGGGGGGTGTCGGCTGCCGCCCCTTTGCCCGGTTCCGGCGGGCGCTGGCTGTAGCGGTCTCTGTGGAGAGTCCAGTTGGTCTTGTCGCAAGCAGCGATGATTTACTTTGAGCATCCGCGCGGGATCGCCATCATCGATAAACCGCTGCCGACGCCCGAACTCGGACGGAAGCACATAGCGGCTGTGATCATCGATGATGAATGGCAAGACCGGACGATTCCGGGCGTCGGCATAACGGAACTCGTCCATGCAATAGGGGGAAGCGACTGATTTTTCCGAAACCATGAAGATCATGACTTGGCAAGTTTCGATCTCGTCAAGGATCGTGGACCACCAATCGGCGCTTGGCGGGATGTCGGCATCCCACCACACCTCATGCCCTGCCGCGCGTAACAGATCAACCACAGCCTCGACCTTTTTTCTGAGGCTGCGCGAGTAACTTATAAAGAAGCGCATCTTAATTCCCTGTGCAGAACGGCAGTGGCGCAAATTATAACGGGTTTGATGAGCGCGCGACAATGGGTACCTGTATATTTTATTTTGTAGTCGCCCGTATTTTTCAACAGGGTACAACGGGGTTGCCAGCGGCATTGCCGATCCCGGTCGGGTGGACGAGACGGGCATGATGATATGCACAAAACCCATGAGGACGCCCGCCGCTTGTGATATAGTATGACCAACTGTGTCCGGCAACTGGAAAAACCAAATCATGAGTGATCCCCTGTATGGAAAAACCGTCGTCGTCCTCGGCTTTGCACGGCAAGGCAGAGCGCTTGCCCGCTGGCTGCCGACCGTCGGCGCGCGCGTGATCGTCAGTGACACGCGCAGCCTCGATCAACTGAAACTCGCGCCGGGGGACTTCTCGCGTGTGGAATTTGTCCTCGGCGGGCACCCGATCTCGTTGCTGGAAGGCTGTGATCTGCTGTGCATCAGCGGCGGGGTGCCGCTGGAACAAGAGATCGTGCAAATGGCGCTCCGTTATGGCGTGCCGCTCACCAACGACGCTCAATTATTCATGGAACGCTGCCCCGCCCCTGTGATCGGCATCACCGGCAGCGCGGGCAAAACGACCACCACCACCCTCGTGGGCGAGATGTTCAAGAAGGCGGGGCACCGTACCTTCGTGGGCGGCAATATCGGTGATGTGCTGTTGAACGTGCTGCCGATCATCACCGCCAATGACCGGATCGTGATGGAACTGTCCAGCTTTCAATTGGAGATCATGTCGATCAGCCCGTCGGTCGGCGCGATCCTCAATTTGACCCCCAATCATCTGGATCGGCATGGCACGATGGAGGCATACGCCGCCGCCAAAGCCCATATGATCAGCGCGCAGGGGATGGATGATGTCGCGGTGTTGTGCAAAGACGACGAGGGCAGCGCCGCCTATGAAACCTCCGCGCCGGGGGCGGTGGCGTGGTTCAGTCGTTATGACATGGTGGCGGATGGTGCCTTCTTGATCGGCGAACGCTTCGCGGTCAGCGGCGTCTCCAGCCCCGACGATGACGGCGAACCGAAAATCGTGTGTGATCGCGCCGACCTCAAGGTGCGGGGCGATCACAATGTCAGCAATGCGTTGGCGGCGTGCGCGATTGCGGGGGCGGCGGGGGTGCCAGTCGCGGCGATGGCGGCAGCGATCCGTGATTTTCGCGGGGTGGCGCACCGGTTGGAAGTGGTGCGCGAAAAAGATGGCGTGACCTTCATCAACGACAGCATCGCCACCGCGCCCGAACGAGTCCTCGCGGCGTTGCGCTCGTTTGAGGAGCCGTTGGTGCTGCTGTTGGGCGGGCGCGATAAAAAATTGCCGTGGGAACAAATGCTGCTGTTGGCGCTTGGCAAGACGCGCCAGATCATCGCCTTTGGCGAATTCGCCCCCGGCATTGTCGAAGCGGTGCAGCGCGTGTGCGGCAGTACTGAGCCGGTCGTGCCGGTCGTGACGCTGGACGACGCGGTGAAGTTGGCGGCACAGATCGCCCAAGCGGGGGATGTCGTCTTGTTGTCGCCGGGGGGCACCAGCTACGATGCCTATGTCGATTTCGCCGCGCGCGGGGAACATTTCCGCAAGTTGGTGACGGCGCTGGAGGGATAAAGTAGGGGTTAGGGATTGGGGGTTAGGGATGAATAAACCCCCTTTCCGTATGGAAAATGGAGAGGGGGTCAGGGCTGAGGTTTACAAAACGGGAGCGTGTGCCTTACGGGCGATGAACTGCCCGTCGCCATTGTTGCCTAGCCACGAATCGCCATCCACCAGTTTGTTGCCACGCTGATAGACAAGTTCCGGCGCACCCATGACTTCCAACCCCTCGAACAAGTTGTAGTCGCAGCGCATGTGGTGGGTGGCGGCGCTGAGGACTTTTTTCTTGTTGGGATCCCACACGATCAAGTCGGCATCCGCGCCGACGGCGATAGTACCCTTGCGGGGTGCCATGCCGAAGATGCGCGCGGGGTTGGTGCAGTGCAGCTCGACAAAACGCGACGGCGAGATTTTGCCGCTGTTCACGCCCAAGTGCCACATCACCATCATGCGATCTTCGATGGCGGGCAAGCCGTTAGGGATCTTCGAGAAGTCCCCCTTGCCCAGTTCTTTGCCGGGACGCCGATAGGTCGGGTCTTGCGCTTCAAACGCCGCCCATTCGCCAGTGCCAGTATGCGTCTGGGACCATGCTTGCCACGGACCGACGCCGCCTTCATACCAAAAATCACAATGATCGGTGCTGACGATCTGCAAGGTCGTATCCTTCACCGCCTGCCACAACACCTCATGATCGTGCGTGCTGCGGATGGGCGGCGAACACACATACTTCGCGCCTTCAAAGCCGGGTGCGCCCAAGTGTTCGTCGCGCGTGAGGGTGAAATACTGTACGCATGACTCGCCCATGACGGGATAACCCCGTGCCCGCCCCCGCCGCAACGCTTCCACCGATTCCAAGCAGGTCATATGAACGACATACAGCGCACAGCCCGTCAAGCCCGCCATCGCCACGGCGCGATTGGTCGCTTCGCCTTCGATCTCGGGCGGGCGCGACGAATAATGCCAGATGGGATCAGTCTTGCCTTGCGCCAACAAGGCGAGGCGCAGTTGTTCTTCGACATCACCGTTTTCGGCATGAACCATGATGATCATGCCGTGCTTCGCCGCCACTTGCATGGCTTTGTACAGCGTCTTGTCGTCGATCTGAAAGACGTTCTTGTACGCCATGAATAACTTGAGGCTGGTGATGCCCTCATCTAACAGCGTCGGGATTTCCTCTAAGACGGCATCGTTCAAGTCGCGCACCGCCATATGAAAGCCATAATCGATCTGCGCCAGTTTCGCTTTTTCGCGCCAGATCGCCAAGCCATCGTGTAAGGTGCCGCCTTGGGGTTGAATCACAAAATCGATGTGCATGGTGGTGCCGCCAAACGCCGCCGCCTTGTGCCCCGTGTCAAAATCATCATTGCTATAGGTGCCGCCAAAAGACAAATCAAGGTGGGTATGCACATCAATACCGCCGGGCATCAAAAATTTATCGGTGCAATCGACTACTTCGTGCCCATCACTGCTGAGATCGACGCCGATCGTGGTGATCGTTTCGCCTTCGACCAGCACGTCCGCGCGTATCATATCGCTGGTGCCGATCACTGTGCCGTTCTTGAACAAAATACCCATGAGCTTCCTCTTTGCGTTGCTTCTTTGAATGAGACCTAGGACGATTGGAATTGAGGCATGACGTGCTTGCCGTATTCCTCAACGATGCGTTCTTCATCGCCGCACATCAGATAGACATTGAACTGAGTCACGCCGACGCTTTCGAGTTCTTTGATCTTCTCGACATGTGCTTCGACGGGACCCAAAATGCCAAAGCTATCCACGATGTCATCTTTGATGAAGCCGAGGTGATCGGCATCTTTATCGGCGTGGTGCTTATAATCGTAGCCCTTGCGCCCCTCGATATAATCGGTCAAGCGTTCGGGCACCGTCGCGCCTGTCTTGCCATATCGTTCGACCAGATCGGCGACATGGTTGCCGACCATTGCTGGGAACCAGCGGGTTTGGGTGCGGGCGGTGTCCATGTCCCCGACCCACACGGGCGCGGCGGACATCACGCGGAAGCCGGACATATCGCGCCCGCTCGCCGTGCCCGCTTCGATGGCTTGGTCGGCGAACCATTTGACGAGCCACGTATCCGCCAATTGCACGATCAAGCCCTCGGCAGCGGTGCCCGCCGCGCCGAGCGCCTTCGGACCATAAGCGGCGATCCATGTGGGCAGCTCATAGCCATTCGTCCACGGCAACTGCACGGCGGCTAGGTGTTCGCCATATTGCACTTCTTCGCCGCGAATCATGCGCTTGAGGGTGTCCGAAAATTCGACCATCGTCTCGACGGTTAAGGGTTTTTCGCCCAATACGCGGCGGGAGCTATCCCCCCGCCCCAAGCCCATATCGAAGCGTCCACCGCTTTGGAGCGCTAAGGTCGCGAACAGGCTCGCCGCCACTGACCAATCGCGGACGCCGGGGTTGGTCACGCACGGACCGAAGCGCATGTTTTGGGTATGTTCCATGCACATCGCCATCGTGACATAACACTCGCGCCACAAGACATGAGAATCAAAAAACCACGCATAGGTGAAGCCCGCTTCCTCCGCTAGTTTGCATAATGCCACTGTGCGGCGGGGGTCAATATCGCCTTTGAAAGTAATGCCGAGTTCCATGAGGTTCCTCTCTAAAAAACAGGGACTAGGGAATTAGGGGGTAGGGATTAGGATAAAGCGACCATTTCCGGTAGAGACACCATTTTGGATTCTGTTGAAAAAAGGGTTCTGCGGGCAGCGGACGCGCCGTTGCACGTCCGACTTTTTCGACTCATTTTGGGCGGACGCCCAAAATCGGGGCGGGGACATTGCCCCCGCCCGACAGAAGCTAGGCTTAATCAATAAATTCGCTAGGTGCGACCACATCCAAAATGCCGTTGGCGATCACCAAGCCGTCATTGTCACCCACAGCCAACGTCGCCGCGCTCAAATCCAGCACCATCACGACATTACCGCCGATGACCCGCGCGCCCTCAGCATTGATCACGATCGTTGCTTCGTTCGACATGCCGAGCGCCAATTCGTCGGGGGTGTTGTATGCCAGCGACACCCAACGCCCATAGCGGTTGTCCGCCAGTACGCTCACCTCGATGTTGACGGGAATGAGTCCCAATCCGGCTGCGAAGGGCGTGCCGCCTTGCAACAGGGTGCCCTCTGTCGCCAATTCGATGGCGAGATCATCTTCGCTGTCATATGGGGTGGGGGGCATTGCCGCGTATGTGGTGCCCGCCAACGCCGCCGCTTCGCCGCCGAGGACGAGGTTCACACCCGATGCCCATGCTTCGACAATGGCGGCAAATTGTGCGACATCGACCAACGACAGATCGCCCACGACCAATGCGATGGTATTGACACCTGCCAAATCGGGGTACTCGGTATCGGCATCCAAGAAGATTGCGCCTTCGCCATCGACGAAGCCGGTGGCTTCTGCGGCAGCCGCTGCATCGGCATAGCCCGCCAAAAAGATGTAATTGGCGGCATCGCTGGGCATCAGCACCGAAACGTCGCTATTGCCCCCCGTCAGGCTGATCGTACCCGCGCCTTCGGGCAGGGCGAGCGTGCCCGACTCGCGGTCGGCGCTGGTCACGACCGGTGCCCACGACGGTGTGCGGGTGGTGACATCATAAGCGAAATCGCCCGGGGCAAGGGTGTGTAGCAGCACATTGCGGATGCTTAAGACGTTGTTGTCGTCCCCCGCAGGTACCGGTTTTGCCGACTCGCGGGCTGCCAGCGATTCAACATCAAAGACGACTGCGCCGTACAAGCCGAACACGCCGCCGAAAGCAGTGCCGTTGACCAGATAGCCACCGGTATAGGTATCGACGCCGATGCCGACGGGGGGCACATCCGCGCGGGCAAGGGCGTTCAGGAAGCGGGCAAAACGGGCGCGTTCCCAGAAGTGCTGTTCCAACACGACTTCGGTCGCCCCAAAGGACAAACCGCGTTCTTCTTCGCCGTTCCAGACCAACACAGCTCCCTCATGGAAGCCATTTTCGGGACCATACTGGTCGCCACCATAGCCCGCGATCATCGTGCGCGACCCAATCGCTAAGCCGGCGCTGTTGCCGCCCATGGGCACGCCGCGTGCGAAGGCATCCGCCAACGCTTCTTCGAGCGGGGTATTGGCGGTGATCTGCATGGCGAACACTTGATCGCCCCCTAAGAAGTAGACGCCCGCCAAATCCTCCGTGAAGTAATCGAGCGCCAGTTCGTCTTCCGCCGCTTCACGGGTGTAAATCGGGGGGACGACGACTTGGCAATATAAGTCGGTCATTTCGCTGCACTGATCTTCCAACTGACGACGACGGCGCTCGCTGGCTTGGGTGTTATCGATCAAGTCGGTGGTCGTCAAGACGAAGGGATCATAGGTGAAGGTCATCGGCAACATCAAGATGTATACGCGGTCGGTTTCTAGCGTTCCGGCATACTCAATGATGGGTTCCAAAAAGCCTTCAAAGGTATCGGTGTACGAACCGCCAATGGGGATATAAACAGTATCGACATCCTCTTGCGCTGCCACCGAAAGCGGCAACACGCCCAATACCAACAGGCAAAACAGGAAGATTTTACGCATCACAACAAGACTCCTTAGTTAAAAAGTTAAAATAGGATTTTGGGCGAGGCTAAATACCGCTTGCCAACCCGAACTTTCGAGGATAGTGTAACACTGGTTCCCATAAACTGCATAGAAAGCGATCACGATGTTTATAGCCGTTTCTTTGGTGATCTCGCCATGAGGCACGCGCGCTTGTGGTTGCGGGCGCTCCCCTTAAGTTTCTGGGCGCTCATCGCCTGTGCGGGGGTGGCTCTGCTGATTTTATCTGCGCCGATTTTTCATGCGGACACCCATCTGACGACCATCCCCACATCGGGCGGCACGTCGGATTATTATCATTTTCACTGGAATTTCTGGTGGATTCGTCATGTGCTGGAGACGGGCACGCCGCTTTATGAGATCAATTATGTGTTCTCGCCCGCCGTCTCTACGTTGGCATACCATACTTTATCTGTGTTTTGGTTTCCGGTGTGGGCGCTGGTGGCGTCGTGGGCAGGCACCGGCGGCGGCATGACTGCGGTTTTTTTCGTCGCACTCACGCTGACGGGATGGCTGTTTTATCTGTGGTTTCGCGACGAAGGCATCACGCCCGGGTGGGCACTGATGGGCGCGCTGGTGCTGGAAGGTTCTAGCCAGATGATCAGCGTTATCGGCTGGAGCAACATCAACCTGATGGGCTTTTTTTGGTTGCCGATCCTGCTCTTGACGTGGAAGCGGATCGCGCACCGGGTAGCATCGGGGATAGGCATCGTGTGGGCGCTGGCGTTGGGTGTAGCGCTGTGGGCGCTGATCTTGACCGATTTGCAATATGCTCTGTTGTTCCTGCCCATCCTCGTTCCCTATGGCATCCTCGTCTTGGGGCGGACGCCTACCCCAAACCGCGTGCAGCTCATCGGATTGGCGGTCGTGGCGGTGGGTGTAGCGTTGGCATTATTGTGGGGGGTGGGACCTTTGCGAGCAATCGTGACGGCGGAGCGCGTCGGCTTTTCGCCCACCCCCTTTGAGCGCGCCGTCGTCATTCCCTTCCCGATGTGCTTTGTCGGGGCGTGCGACTCTGGGTTGTCCGCCAGCGTGCTGACGCTGCCGTTGGTGGGGGTCGCGTTGGCAATCATGGTAATCCACAGGCGGCGATGGAAAGGGATACCACCAACGGCAGCGCCGTTGCGCGTCCCTACGCCCAACGGGGTATCCGCCGTTTCCTCGTGGTTCTGGTTGGCATTAGTGCCTATCCCGTTGATCTTGTCCGCTGGCGGGACGATCACCGTGTTGGGGGTGACGATTCCGTTGCCCTATCAGGTTTTGCACGCGGCGTTGGGCGGCATGTTTCGGTACCCCGAACGCTTCTTGATGATTTTCACCGTGCCCGCCTTGATGTTCAGCCTCAAAACGCTGTCGGCGCTGCACTTGCCGATGCACCGCCGCCTCATTTGGATCCCGCCGCTGTTTTTGTTGCTGTTCGCCGATAGTCGCTTGTTGACACCGTTACCGCTTCGACCCATCCCATACCCCTATGCGTTTTATGAGGCGGTCGGGCGCGAACCGTATGATGAACTGATCGTCGAAATCCCCACGGGTGGTTCCAGCGGTGAAGGCGTAGTCGGCGCGCCCGCCTATTCCGCGCTTCAGTATTACGGCATCATACACGGCAAGCGCATGGTCAACGGGCACCTATCGCGCGTCAACACGTACCACTATTTTTACATGAACACCGATGACCCGATGATGGCGTGGCTAGGGCAGCGCCGCTTCTTGGAGCCGGATACGGTTGAAACACAGGTGCGCGAGCGTATCCCGCTATGGGGGATCGGCTATTTCGTCATCCATCGCGACTTGATCGCCCCTAACGAGTCGGCGCTCAATGAAATTTTCGCCTTTTTCAATAGCCATGATGATCTCGTGTGTGGCGTGACGGTGGAGGGCGATCTCGTCGCCTATCGCGCGACTACTCACCCGCTCGGTTGCCCGACGGTGACGACGACACAGGTCGATATCGGCGCGCCCGAAGACGCCCTTTTCATCGGCGAAGGCTGGCATTATCCCGAAGTCGTGGGCGGGATAACGGTGCGCTGGGCGGGTCATTTGCCCATGACGACGATCCATGTTCATTTGCCTGTGCGCGATACCCGCTTGACCGTACAGGCGCAAGCTTTTCATGAAGCGCGCCGCGTCGCCTTGTGGGTAAACGATCAACCGACGGGGGAGTCGATGATCGTGTCGCCCGGTGCGTTAGGGGCGTATGCCTTTACGATTCCGGCGGGGATGATCTCCCCAGATCGCAAAAACAAAATTACTTTTGTTTTTGACGACACACGGACGCCGCAGTCGGTCGGGATGGGCGACGATACCCGCCCGCTGGCGATCATGGTGGCGGCGATCACGATAGAGTAGCGAGAGTGCCACTGCCATTCCTTAAGCAAAACATGCCCGCCATCTATGGTATAAATAAATCAAGATCACTCCAGTATTTCGACGTTCCTTCATGAACAGGTTAAAAACAGCATGATCCAACCCTTGCGTCGTGTTCCCATTGTCTTCATCTTGGGCAGTATGTTGTTGCTCACCCTCTTGGTCAGCCAACCGACACCCACCGTCTATGCCCAAAGCTACGTCGTCACCACGTTGGCGAATAGTGGTGCGGCATCCCTGCGCGACGCTATCCTCAACGCCAATGTCACCGCTGCCGACGATGTGATCACTTTCACGGTCAGCGGCACGATTAGTTTGCTGACGGACTTGCCCCCGCTCAACAATAATGGCTCTTTGACCATCAATGGCAATAATGCCATCACCGTCACCCGCGCCAGCGCTACCAGCTTCGACATTTTTTCGATCTCGACCAGCGCTGTCGTCACCTTGAATGGCTTGACGATCACCAACGGCAGTTCCGGCGGGATCAACAATTTTGGCGCATTGACCTTGACCAACAGTACCGTCAGCAACAATGCCGGCGGCAATGCTGGCGGCGGTATCATCAACAACAACGGCTCGTTGACCATCCGCAACAGTACCATCCGCGAGAACACCGCGACGACTGGCGCGGGCATCAATAACAGCGGTGCCCTGACGATGGTTAACAGCACGGTCAGCGGCAACATTGCCACCAGTTTAGGCGGTGGCATTTATACCGGCGGCAGCTTCAGTAGCGCCACCATCACCCATACCACCGTGACGGGCAACAGCGCCGGCACCGCCAGCGGTGGCGTGCGCGCGGCTTCGGGACCGTTAACCATCCGCAACAGCATCATTGCCAATAACAGTGCCGCCAACGCGGGCACCCAAGATTGTGCTCGTTCGGGAAGCACCGGTATTATCAATGCCGAAAACACGCTGATCGAAACCGGACTCACCTGCCTCAGCAACGGCACAAGCGTGAATAACTTAACCGGCGACCCCAATCTAGGACCAGCGGCGGGCAACCCCAGTTACTTTTTGTTAGCCAGCCCTAGCCCCGCCCTCAACGCCGGCAATAATGCGCTGATCCCCGGCGGCGTGACCACCGACCAAGCCGGTAATGCCCGCATTTTCGGCGGGACAGTCGATTTGGGCGCGGTTGAACGGGGCGCGACTGCCAGCATCAGCGGCGGCGTATCGCTGCAAGGGCGGTTGGTCGATCTCCCCAATCCTGCCTATGCGATGACATTTTCGATCCGCTTCACCCGTCCCGGCGAAACCACGCCTTTCTTCACCACCACCTTCACCGCCGACCAATTCGGGGGCTTCACCCTTGGCAATATCCCCGTCGGCACGTATGACCTGCGCCTCAAAAACAGCCACACCCTCGCCCTTGGCTTTGGGCTGCCCCCCTTGGCTGAGGGCGATAATGGCTTCTCATTTGGCGTCTTTCGCGAAGGCGATGCCGATGACAACAACCTCGTCAATATCCTCGATTTTTCACTACTGGCGACTTCGTTTGGCAAAGCGGCGGCGGATGTTGGTTTTAACGCCACTACCGATTTCAACGAGGACGATATCGTCAATATCAATGACTTCTCGCTCTTGGCGACCAATTTCGGTCAGGAGGGCGCGCCCTAAAATACAACACCTTGTCCTGATCATTCTTAAACATGACTGCTCAGGCTGAAAAACGGTCGGTAATAAAAGGAGAAATGACCGTTGGCGGCAAATGGGCGGATATTCGGCGCGCGGACTTTCATGTTAACGAACGATTCACAAGCGCCTAATCCGCCCCTACATCCAGGTTTCGAGTGGCATTTTCCTGTTTTTATTCGCGTTTTCGTGCCTACTTGTTTATTTTGTTCTGTTTCTATACCTGAGTAGTCACAAAATATGTTCTAATTTTTGAACAGACCAGCGCGCAAAAACGCGATTCTCCCCGTAGGGACGACCAACGGGGCGTCCGTTTTCGGGAATATAGCAGCGGACGCGCCGTTGCGCGTCCCACCATTTGCCCGTTTTCTAGGAGGATTTTCGACATTTTTAGAACGTGCGTGTAATGTGACATTGGCGAAGATGCTGTTGGCGAAT
>JBBRTY010000079.1:0-15770 GCA_038248285.1 Aggregatilineales bacterium | reverse complement strand
CGTTGGTTGCATGACTCTGCCCTCTTCGCCTATACTATCGGTACCGATAACATCTTGGCGCTCTCATACTCTGTACCCACAGCCATTCACAGGGGAAATTGTTATGCCGCCAGAGCCAAACGTACCGCATCAGTCGCGCCCCAACCCGTTGGGGTTACAACCTTTTGATCCCTCCGAGCCGTATGTGTTTGTCTCCTACTCGCGCGTGGACACCGTTTTTGTGCAACGCTTCGCCCGCGATCTGCAAAATTATGGCGTGAATGTCTGGATCGACCAGATCGGCTTGACCGCCGGCACCCCCAATTGGGACAAGGCGTTGCGCGATGCCGTGCGCAACTCGATTGCCTTCCTGCTCATCGCCTCGCCCACCTCGCGCGAGTCTAATTATGTCGCGGATGAAATCACCCTCGCCCGCATGTATGCCAAACCGATCTATCCGATCTGGGCATTGGGCGATCAATTCATGGACTCGATCCCAATGGGCATGGGGCGCACCCAATACATCGACGCCCGCCAAGATGCGGTCTATCCCATCGCCATCAGCTTGACTGTCGAAGCCGTCAAAGGGGTGAAGCCGGAGCTTCAACTGCCGGAACCCACCCTGCAAAAGAAGCCCACGCTCAAACCGCATCAACTCGCCAACCCCTATAAAGGGCTGGAGTCCTTCCGGTCGCAAGACCGCGAATTGTTCTTCGGGCGCACCCAATTGATCGCCGATATGGTCAAAGCCATCGCCGAGTTCCCCCGCTTCATGGGCGTCTTGGGTGCCAGCGGCAGCGGCAAATCCAGCGTCGTCATGGCGGGCTTGCTGCCCACGCTCGCCGATGGTGCCTTGCCCGGTTCGCGTGCTTGGGTGTACCTCGCCCCTTTCACCCCGTCCGGCTCCCCGCTGGAACGTATGGCAGAAGTCTTTGCCCGCGAACTCCCGCAAAAAACGTTGAGCGTCGTCCGCGATGAACTCGATCACCCCACCGCGCAGGGCGTGACGCGCTTGGCACGCCAAGTCGTCGATCTCAATCCTGAGCGCCGCGTGGTGGTCTACATCGATCAATTTGAAGAACTGTTCACGCTCACCCGTTCCCAAGATGAGCGCGAGCAATTCATCCATCTGTTGACGACTGCCGTCGATACCCCCGACTCGCCCGTGACTATCATCTTGTCGTTGCGTGCTGATTTTTACGATCACGCCCTCGAACATCCGGCGCTGGCGGCATTGCTGGCGGAGCATCAAAAACCGGTCACGCGCATGAGCTTGGCGGAATTATACGAGGCGGTGCGCGCCCCCGCCGCCGCCGTCGGCATTGATTTTGAAGACGGCTTAGTCAGCGATCTGGTGTTCGCCGTCCGTGACGAACCGGGGACATTGCCCCTGTTGCAATTCACGCTTGCCAAGTTGTACGAACAACGCACGGGCGGCAAACTGACGCGCGCCGCGTATCAAGCCATCGGCGAAGTGTTGGGGGCGCTTGCTCAACATGCCGAGACCACGTATGCCGCGCTCCCATCCGATGATCACCGCAAAAGCGCGCGCGATCTATTCTTAAAATTGATCACCCCCGGCAACAGTGAGCAAGAGACCGCCCGCCGCCGCGCCAAAGCCAGCGAACTGGACTTGGTAGACCCCGTGCAGCGCAAAATCATCCATGCGGTCAAAGAAGCCTTTGTCAACGCGCGCTTGTTGACCACCGACCGCATCCGTGACGACGAAACACTGGAAGTTAGCCACGAGGCGCTGATCCGACGGTGGGATCGGCTGGCGGTGTGGCTGCACGACGCCCGCGATGATGTTTTGTTCGGCACGGGCTTGAATGCCGACGTTGACGAATGGATGCGGCGCAGCAAACCGACCGATCAGCCGGAACGGATTTATCAGTTTTCTAAATTGCGCGAGGCGCAAGACTGGGTGACGCGCAACCCGCCCGATCAAGGGATCGCCGATTTCTTGCAAGCGTCGGTCGTTTACCAACAGGCGCAAGAACGTCTGGACGAGCAACGCAAGCGCGAATTGCGCGAAGCCGCCGAATTAGCAGCGCGCGAACAGGCACGCGCCGAACAAGCCACCCAAATGGCGACGACCGAACAGGCACGCGCCGAAAGCGCCACTCAACGGGCACGCCGTCAGAATCGGATTTCGGCGGCAGTGGGGGCGTTCGCGCTGGTATTTGTGATCGGCGCGATCCTCATCAGCGCGACGCAGATCGGACGCTCCACGACCGCCCGCAACGATGCCAACACCGCCGCCGCCGAAGCCGCCACCGCAATTGTTGATTCAGATAAGCGTGCCGATACCGCTGTCGCCGTGGTCAATGCGGCATCGACCGATGTCGGCGTGGCACGTCATCAAATGGCGACGGCGGATGCCCAAGCTGCCACCGCCATCAACGCGCGTGACCGCGCACAACAAGAAGCCGTCGAAGCGGAGCGTCAGATCATCGCCGCCCAAGCCAGCGCCCGCGCCGTTGCCACCCAAGTGGCGCAACTTGGCTCGCAATTGGAATCAGAGGTTGAACTTGCTTCGCGGTCGTTGGCGCTGGCTGCCGAAGCTGCGCTCAATGATCGTAGTGTCGAGTCCGCTGGTTTGCTGAGCGTGTTGGCATTGGATCGATTTTACAACACCCGTGCCGACAACACGCTGATCCGCGCGCTCGACCGCATTCAAGACCCCGTGCGCGTCTTGGAAGGACACACCGCCCCGGTGCGGGCGCTCGCCTTCAGTCCTGATATGCGCCGTCTGGTCAGCGGGGGCGAAGGCCTGACCGCGCTCGTTTGGGAGTTGAATGGGGACGACACCCCCACCGAACTCGTCATCGATTCCTATGTCAACGCGGCGGATTATCGCCCCGACAACCGCGCCTATGTGCTTGCAGCAGGCGACGGCATGGTCACACAGTACGATGCCAGCGACAATACCGTGCTGTGCAGCGTCAGCCATCCTGCCTCTGCCAACGCAGTGGTCTATAGCCCCAACGGAACCTATTTTGCGACGGGGGATGATTACGGCGGCGTGTATTTGTGGGCAGCGGCGGATTGTCAGTTGTTGCGCGAATACCGCGCCCACGCGACTTGGGTATCCGCCCTCGCCTTCACGCCCGACAGCCGTCAACTCGTCAGCGCCAGCGCCGATACGGTCGCCGTTTTGTGGGATGTCGAGACCAGTCAGATGATCCGTACCTTTACGGGACATACCGACGTCATCCGGACCGTGGCGGTCAGCCCCGATGGCTTAACCGTCTTGACGGGCAGTTATGACCAAACCCTGCGCCTGTGGGATATCGCAACGGGTGAACTCGTGCGCTTGTTCACGGGCAACACCAGCCTGATCTATTCGGCGGCGTTCAACGTGACGGGCACGCAGATCGCCTCGACCGCTGATGACCGCGCGGTACGGGTCTATGATGTCGCGACGGGAGAGCAACGGAGCAATCTCGAAATCCCCAGTTCGTCGCGCATTGTTCGCTTCACCCCCGATGGACGCTCGCTGGCGCTGGCGCACATCGCCCAATCGGCAACCAGCGAACGCTATCAAATTTCGCTTTGGGATGTCGAACGCACCACCGCCGACCGGATTTATTCGGCGTTTGCCTATACTGCCAAGAACATCGGCTTCAGCGACGATCCCAATTTCGCCATCATTGGCGGGGACAACACGGTCATTTTGTGGGATTTGAAAAACAATGCCCTTGTGCGCGTCTTGGCGACCAATCCCATCCCCTTCAATGATGCCGCGTTTAGTCCCGATGGCACGGTGGTGGTCACGGGGAGCGATGATAATATAGTGAGGGTGTGGGATGGTGCCCCAGACAGCCCGCGCCTATTGCGCGAACACCGCGATGATGTGATCACCGTCGCCTTGTCGCCCGACAGCTTGACCATCGCATCGGCGGGGGATGACTTCGCCGTCCATGTGTGGGATCGCATCACGGGGGCGACACGCCATGTCCTGCGCTATCATCAAGGTGATGTTTTCGATCTCGCCTTCAGCGCCGATGGGCGGTTGTTGGCATCGGGCGATGAATTCGGCACGGTGGTCATCTGGGAGGTTGACTCCGGCACGGTGCTGCGTCAGTTTAACGTCAACACTACTGCCATTCGTAGGATGGAATTCACCCCCGACGGTCAAATCCTCATCGTGGGCGACAGCGGCGGCTATCTCAGCGTCCTTGATATCGCTGCCGAAACTGGGCGCGGCATTTGGTATTCAGGGGATGAGATCACAAGCCTCGTCCTCAGCACGGAGGGCGAGCAGGTGCTGATCGGCTTCTTTAATCAGCCGTCAATCTTGATTCGCATGAGCGATTTATTGGCGGGCATCACCCCCGACGGCTTGGGCACCTTCGCCCTGCAACGTCAGTTTCAAGGGCACAGCACCGCCGTGCGCGCAGTGGCGTTGAGCAATGGTGGGCGCTATGCCCTGACGCTCTCCCAAGACGGGCTAGCGCGCTTGTGGGATACCCGTTTCCAAGACTTCATCAGCTATGCGTGTGAGCGCCTGAATCGCGACTTCACCAGCTCGGAACGCGATCTGTACGGCATAGGCGACGATGTGCAAGCGTGCAGTGGCACCCCCGCCACCGAACCGCTGCTCAACCCCACCCCGATGGCAATCGTGGCGCTCATGTCACCGACGCCCTTGCCGACGATGACCGCCTATAGCCTGCTGACGCCACCCAATCTGGAGCTGATCCCATCCGCAACCATCACTTCTATTCCCGTGACGACGCGCGCGCAGATCGGCTCCCAAGCCGGAGAAGTCCCCCCAAGCAGCGGGCAGTTGTGGACGTTTGCGGGGCAAGCGGGACAGCGTATCCGCATTTTGGTGGCAGCGGATCGCCCGTCTAATGATGCCAGCGACCTGAGCGCCACCCTCGATACGCGCGTGATTGTCACCCGAGGCAATGGCGCATTGCTGGCGGAGTCCGACGATATCGCGCGGGCGCTCATCACCAATTCGATGATCGCCGACTTAGTCTTGCCAGCAACCGACGATTACTTTATCGAAGTGCGGGCATGGGACGAAAGTCGCGGCGGGCGCTATACCCTGACGATCACCGATTTGATCGGTTCGCCCACGCCGTCGCCGTCCGTCGTCAGGACTGCCGCGCCCACCCATACCTTGATCGTGTCGCCGACGCCCTCCCTCACGCCGACCGCCAGCCCAACCCCGACCATCACCCTCACGCCATCGATGACTCTCACGCCGTCGCCCAGCCCGACCTTTGCCGCCCAAGGGCAAGCGGCGGTCGGTGCCAACAACGGCAACATCAACACGGACGGCAAGCAAGTATGGACGTACAACGGGCAAGCGGGCGAAATTTTGACCATCAGCGTGTATGCCACCTGGGATACCACCCTTAGTTTATTGGATAGCACGGATACTGAACTCGATTTCGATGATGACGCCTTGCCAAATTTGAATTCGCAGATCATCTACCAACTGCCCAGTTCTGGCTTGTATACCATCGTGGTCGGCAGTTATGATGCGTCCGTAGCGGCAGGGACGTATTCGCTGCGCATTGACTCCAGCCTTGCCACCCCGGACCCCGATTGGACGCCGACCCCCACCTTGACTGCCACGCTGCCGCCTGCACCGACCGCCACGCCTTTCACAGCCGAGATGGGCATCATCACCCCCGGCGATCAGCGCGCGCTGTTCAACGCCGGGTCGATCCATCGCTTTCAATATGAAGGACAAGCGGGCGAAGCGCTCGATATCCGTGTGGTGGGGGATTGGGATACCGTGCTGTCGTTACTCGATGCCAACGGTACCGAGATCGCCTTCAATGATGATGGCTTGCCCAACAGCAATTCGCAGATTTTGATCACGTTGCCGCGCGCCGAAACCTACACCCTCGTTTTGCGCGGATACAGTATGAGCAGTGGCGGCTTGTATACCCTGACGCTCGACTCGCTGATCAGCACGCCGACCCTGACCCCCAGCGCCACACCTTCGCCAACGGCGCTCTCGTGAGCGACGCGGTGGTTTTCGTAAGCGCCGCAGCGCGCCGGCGATAAGATAAAGGGCTGGGAAGTGGGGATTATCAAATCTGTTATTCATTGAATTTGTGTAACTGCTCAGGTATAGAAACAGAATAAAATAAATAGAGGGGCATTTTCCTGTTTTTCTTCACGTCTTCATGCCTCTCTGTTTATGTTATTCTGTTTTTATACCTGAGTGGTCACCCTCTTTCAGTAGAATCCAAGGGCGCGCCCGCTGTGTTATTCCTCAAACTGGACACCCCGTTGGGTGTCCCTACGGGGCAAATCGTCGAACAAGTTTCTAATATGACATTGGCGTAGTATTTACCATTTCGTAAAGTTCTAACAGCACCCCGCCCGTACTCTTGGGATGCACAAAAGCGTAGCGCGTGCCATCCGGTCGGGTGCGGGGCGTATCGTTGATCATCTCGACCCCGGCTGCCATCAAACGCGCGATCACCCCGTCAATATCGGTCACGTCAAGGCACAAGTGATGTAAGCCCTGCCCTTTTTTAGCCAGATACTTGGCGACGCCGCTGTCAGCCGTGAACGGCGCGATCAGCTCAATCTCACCCTCCCCCAGCGGCAAAAAAGCGATATCGACTTGTTCATCGGTATTGTGTTCCACGCGCGCCGTCGCGATCCCAAGCGCATCCCGCCAGAAATGCAGGGCAGCGTTTACGTCTTCGACGACAATGGCGATATGGTTGATTTTGATGGGGGGCATGACTGTCCTCAAATAATCTATGGGTTCCGCAACCCTACCATGATGTATTGTACCGCGAGTCGGAACGACACAGGGGAGCCTATGCGGGGCAAACGGGCGGACATACGGCGCAGAACCCTATTGAGTCCATAAAATGATTCGCGTGCGCCCAGTCCATACCCTACGACGACTCGCGTTGCGGGACGATCTAACCCCCTGTTTTTAATCCCTCCTCCATTCGTTATAATAGACGGCAAAATAGCCTCTTGAGGAGATTGTTTCATGATGACTTCAACCGACATCACAACCCCCCCCTTGATCCCAGTCTTGACCGAAGAACACGAAGCGCTACGCCGCACTGTCCGCGAATTTTGCCAGCGCGAAGTCGCCCCGATTGCCGCCGAATTTGACGAGAGCGGTGATTTTCCGCTTGCCACCATCAAAAAAATGGGGGCGATGGGCTTGATGGGCATCGAGGTGCCCGAAGACTACGGCGGCGCGGGCATGGACACCCTCGCCTATGTCCTCACCATGATCGAGGTCGCCCGCGTGGACGCCAGCCACAGCACCATCGTCAGCGTCAATAATTCGCTGTATTGCAATGCCTTGACCTTGTTTGGCACCGAAGCCCAAAAACAAGCATTCCTCGCGCCCATCGCTTCGGGCGCGCAAATCGGTGCCTATAGCCTGACCGAACCCATGAGCGGCAGTGACGCGGGCACGATGGAAAGCCGCGCCGTCCTCAACGAAGCGGGCACCCATTATGTGATCAACGGGCGCAAAAGTTGGGTGACATCGGGACCCGTCGCCGATAAAGTGGTGCTGTTCACCATGACCGCGCCTGAAAAGAAACACAAAGGCGTGACCGCGTTTCTGATCGACGCCCACCAAGCTGGTTTCATTCGCGGCAAGAAAGAGCCAAAACTCGGCATCCGCGCCAGTGCCACCAGCGAGATCGTCTATGAAGATTATTTATGCCCAGTCGAAAATATGCTCGGCGGGCTAGGCGACGGCTTCAAAATCGCCATGACCGTCTTGGACGCCGGACGCATCGGCATCGCCGCGCAAGCATTGGGCATCGCCGAAGCCGCCTATGAAGCCAGCCTGACCTATGCCCGCGAACGGCAAGCCTTCGGCGGTGCCATCGGGCAGTTCCAGATGATCCAGCAAAAGATCGCCGACATGAAGACGCGCATCGAAGCCAGTCGCTTCCTCATTTACAACGCCTGTGCGGGCAAAGAACGCTTCAAGGTCACGGGCGAACGCTACACCACCGAAGCGAGCATGGCGAAGCTGTTCGCGTCCGAAACTGCCATGTTCGTCACCGACGAAGCCGTGCAAATTCACGGCGGCATGGGCTATAGCAAAGAGCATCCGGTTGAGCGCTACTACCGCGACGCCCGCATCACCCGCATTTATGAAGGCACCAGCGAAATTCAACGCATGGTGATCGCCCGTAACGAACTCGGACTGCGCTGATTATGCGCGGATCGGTCTTTTACGAACACGGCGGTATCGACGTCTTGCAAGTCGTGGATGATCTGCCTATGCCAGCACCAAAAGCCGGCGAAGTCCTCGTTCGGATGCGTGCCGTCGCGCTCAATCGCCTCGATCTGTGGGTGCGCGTGGGCTGGAAAGGCTTGAACCTGCCCAAGCCTCACATCACTTGCGCGGATGGGGCGGGGGTGGTCGAGGCAGTCGGGGCGGGCGTGACAGCGTTTGCCCCCGGCGACCGCGTGGGCATCAACCCGACGCTGATCGACCCCGATTGCTTGTTGATGACGGGCAACGAAGCCGACTGCCTCAACAGCTCGATTTTGGGCGAACATGCCCCCGGCGTGGCGGCGGAATTCGTCGCCCTGCCCGCCCGCAACGTGATCAAACTACCGGATCACGTCTCGTTTGAAGAGTCAGCGGCGGCGGGCTTGGTCTACATCACCGCGTGGTATTCGCTGGTCACACGCGGCGGGGTGCGCCCCGGCGAAACCGTGCTGATCATCGGCGCGGGTGGCGGGGCGAATCTAGCCTATTTGCAGATCGCCAAAACCAGCGGCGCGCGTGTGATCGTGGTGGGCAGCACGGCGGAGAAATGCGCCAAAGCTGCCGCACTCGGCGCGGACATCACCATTGATCGGAGCGCTGACCCCAATTGGTCGAAAGCCGTGTATGCCGTCACCGCCAAGCAAGGGGCGGATATCGTGGTCGATAATGTCGGGAAGGCGACCCTGCCCGACAGCCTGCGCGCGGTCAAGCGGGGCGGACGGATCTTGATCGTCGGCAACACCAGCGGCTGGGAGACGCAAATTGACACCCGTTTCATCTTCGGCAAACAGATCAGCCTCATCGGCACCTCAATGGGACCGAGCAGTGATTTTAAGCGGGTGATGGGCATGGTTTTCGAGGGGACGCTGCACCCCGTGATCGGCGCGACCCTGCCCTTAGCAGACATTGCCGAGGGGCATCGCCTTTTAGAGTCGGGCGAAGTGTTCGGCAAAGTGGTATTGACCCTCTAAGTCATGTCCACCTTCACAATTCAACTCATGCTGTTGCGCGCCATCCTTGATACCACCCAACAGCGCCCGCTCACCCAGATCGCGCGAATGCCCGGCGTCAATGAGGTGTACCGCTTGACGCAGCACACCTATGATCGGCGTTCGCGCGACTCGGTGGCTACGCTGTTTTTGACGCGCATCGGGGCACGGGTGGAGATCGTCTACAGCGCCACCTTCGGCGGCAAACCGTTGGTCTATGCCCTTTCGCCGGAACGCGCCCAACATTTTGTGTCGGCATTACGGCAAGCGGGCTTTGACCAACTTGCCGATCAAGACGATCTGCCTGATTACGACTCCACCGATAGCTGGTTGCTGGAACGCGCCGCCGGAGCCTACACGCACAGCGTCATCCTCGCCCCTGATTTGGCAATCGGGCGGCATGAGCAGGTGGTGGAGGCGGTGCTGTTGTACTTGCCGGAGGCGTTACGCCCCGTCACGTAATTTTTAGAACACCAGTTTAATATTTGATGAATCCCCCCTCACTTTATTGACATGTTACCAAAAGGTCACATATAATAAGTCTATGGATGATGACAAAGTATTTGATGCCCTTGCTCATGAAAGCCGCCGCACCTTGCTTGATGCGTTGTTCGGGCGTGATGGGCAAACGCTAGGGGAATTATGCGCGCTGCTGCCCACCATGACGCGGTTTGGGTGCATGAAGCACCTGCAAATACTGGAGGACGCCGGCGTGATCGTCACCAAAAAAGTGGGGAGAGAAAAATATCATTACCTGAACCCCGTGCCGATCCAGCTTGTCTACGACCGTTGGGTGAGCAAATACGCGCAACCTTTTACCTTTCAACTCTCGGGCTTGAAAACCATCTTGGAGGCGCAAACCGACATGGACACACACACACACATCTTTCAAGTTTATATTCGGACAACCCCCGAACGCTTATGGCAAGCGTTGACGACGGGCGAGATCACGCAGCAATATTACTTCGGTAGTGCGGTCGAAGGGACGTTTGAAGCGGGCACAAGCTATCATTATCCCAACCCCAACGGCGGCACTTTCATTGATGGTCAAGTGTTGGAAGTTGACCCCCCTAAACGGATGGTCTGCACCTTCCAGCCCCGTTTCCTGCAAGACAACACCCTATCGAAGGTGACATGGGAGATCGAAGCGATGGGCGGCACCTGTCGCTTGCGCCTGACGCATGACGACCTGATCCTGTCCAGCCCCGATACCGCCCAAATGGTCAACGGATGGGGGCAAATTTTGTCTAGTTTGAAATCATTGCTGGAGACCGGCGCGGCGCTCGACTTCGGGTAACGCGGACACCCACACCCTTTAACGCGCATCATCCGTTCTTTTGTGCCGGAACCCGCCATCGGTTCCGGATCAGATTTGCTTTGCCTTTTTCCGATGTACCCTGATCTCATGGAGAGAAAATCATGCTATTACAAGACAAGCACGTCCTCGTTTTCGCTGCCACTGGTGCTATTGCCGGGGGTGCCGCCCGTACTTTTGCCCGTGAAGGCGCGACCGTGTGGCTATCGGGGCGCAATCAAGCAGCGCTCGAAACGCTGATGCAAGACATTCAAGCCGAGGGGGGCGTCGCCCATGCCCACGTCGTAGACGCGACGGACGAGGACGCGGTCAGCGCTTATGTGTCGGCGGTGGCGGGACAAGTGGGGAATATTCACGGCGTCTTCAATGGCATTGGCGGGCATCCGGTCGATCTGTTCTATCCCGAATTGTCCAGTACCCAACCGTTGAGTCGCTTCATGGTACCGCTGGAACGAGTCGTCGGCTCCCAATTTTTGACGGCGCGCACGGTCGCCGCACAGATGGCGACCCAAGGCACGGGGGGCGCAGTTGTCATCTTGTCCGCCACACTCAGCGGCATGACCGCCGCCAACATGGCAGGGATCAGCGCGACGTGCGGCGCGGTCGAGGCGCTTACGCGGGCGCTGGCGGGGGAATACGGCGCTGCCGGCGTGCGCGTGAACTGTGTGCGGGGGTCGGGGATGCCGGAGACGCGCACCATTCAAGAGACGGTCGGCGGGCAGATCGCTTTGACGGGGAAACCACCGGCAATGACGATGCCCCCACTCGGACGCCCGATCACCGTGCAAGAGACAGTGAACACGGCGGCGTTCTTGATGTCCGATCTCGCCAGCGGCATGACGGGGCAAGTGGTGACGGTGTGCGCCGGGGCATTTGTGGGGTAAGGGCGGGGGTTAGAGGTAGGGATTAATGAGTAAAGGGCATGATGGCGGTCATGCCCTTTACTCGGCAGTCACCGCGTTATCCGCCAAATAGCGTTGCCGCAGGCTATCGATGCTGATCATCTCAGCGTCGCCCGGCAGCCACCAAAATTCCCACCCGTTAACCGCAGCTTGCCCCGTCACCGTCGCCGCCACCTGATGGATCGACCCCGTGACCGCGCCCGCCACCAAGCGCCCATCGGCACGGATGATCCCCTGATGTGCGCCGTCCTTCGATACGAGCGTCTGCCCAATCGCCAACAGCCCCACTTCGATCAGCGCCCCGAAGGGCACGCGCGGTTGTGCCCGTCGCGAGGGCGTCGTCAGCAGATCGTTCTCGACCGCACCCACTGACAGGGCGTCAAGGCGGGCTTGAGCGACGGCGACATAGGCAGATTCGCGTTCGATACCGATGAAATGGCGATTCAGTTTTTTAGCGACCGCGCCGGTGGTGCCACTGCCGAAAAACGGATCGAGTACCACATCGCCGACTTCGCTGGACGACAAGATCACGCGGTATAACAGCGCCTCCGGCTTTTGGGTCGAATGCGCTTTTTTGCCATCGATCTTGATGCGTTCGGCACCCGTACACAACGGGATATGCCAGACGTTGGTCATCTGCTTCTCATCATTGAGGTGCTTCATGGCGTGGTAGTTGAAAGTATAGCGCTTCTGCGCCTTCGACCGTTGCGCCCAAATCAGCGTCTCGGTGGCATTGGTGAAGCGTGTCCCGCGAAAATTAGGCATCGGGTTGGCTTTGTGCCACACAACATCATTGAGCGTCCAGAAGCCCAAATCCATCATGACCGCCCCCACGCGGAAGATGTTGTGATATGAGCCGATCACCCAAATGGTGCCCGTTTCTTTCAGCACTCGGCGGCATTCGGTCAGCCATGCCCGTGTGAAGTCGGCGTATGCCCCATCATCAGCAAAGTGATCCCACGCATCATCGACGGCATCCACGAGGGTTTGATTCGGGCGGATGAGGTCATGTTGCAGTTGCAAGTTATAGGGTGGGTCAGCGAAAATGAGATCGATACTATGGTCAGGCAGTGTCCGCATCAAGGGGATGCAGTCCCCATTGAGGATGGTGTCAAGTGGCAGAGGCGAGTCGGTCATTGGATGCGCTTAGGGCTATCTAGCTCGTGAAATAAAGAGAGCGATCATCAATCTGATCGCTCTCTTTAATAGTGTATCACACCCGTCTAGGGTTTAACGCAGACGCCCAGCCAAGTCGGACAGGTTGTTGCGCACGCTGCCATCGACCACATGGTCGTTGGAACGCAGCACCAAGCCACCGAGAATCGCGGGATCGACATTGAAGGTCACATCTTGCGCGCCAATTTCGCTACGGACGCGGTTTTGCTCGTCCTCGCTTAAGGGCAACGCGCTGACCACTTCAATGCTGCCGGTCAGTTCGCGCGCGCCTTGCGGCACCTTGGCGAAGAAATCGTTGACCAGCGCTTGTTGACGTTGGGCATCCAACGTTTCGCCGATGATGCGTTGCGACATGGCGACGGCAATCGAGATCACCTGACCGCGCAAGTCCGCCAATTGACGGTTACGTTCTTCTTCCGAACGCACACGGGCTTCGGCACGAATGCCTTCGGCTTCGGTACGGGCTTCGACTTCGATACCGCGTGCCACTTCTTCACCACGCCCACGTCCTTCTTCGACGACTTTCGCCGCGTCAGTACGGGCAGACGCCAACACTTTTTCGGCTTCGACTTCGGCATTACGACGGGCAGTTGCCGCCTGTGCCGCATCTTCTAAGCCTTTTTGAATGGTGAGGGCGCGGTTGTCGAGCATATTCATCAACGGACGCCACACTGCCAGCGACAGCAAGCCGAAGACGAGCAGAAAGTTGAGGATCTGCGCGATCAGGAAGCCGGTATTGATACCCAGCGGGACGAGCGGGTTGGTCGAAGCTTCGGCAACAGCTTCGCCTTCGGCAACAACTTCGCCTTCGGCAACAGCTTCGCCTTCAACAGCGGCAGCTTCGGCGACCGGTGTTTCGGTGGTCGCTTCTTGTGCGTAAGCGACGGCAGTAGCCATCATGCTGACGAGCAGCATAACTGCCAACAGCACACGCAAGGAAAGGATACGTTTCTGCATGAGTAGACTCCTTGGTCGCGCGGCTTAAAGCACGAACAGGATAATGAGCGCTACCACCAGCGCGTAAATCGCGATAGCTTCCGTGAACACGATACCGAGGATCATGTTCGTCTGAATGGTGCTGGCGGTGTCGGGGTTACGACCAATCGCCTGCATCGCGCCTTGCACCAGCAGACCGATACCGATGCCGGGACCAAATGCGCCGACCATCGCCAAACCTGCACCAATTGCCTTCAGACCGTTTTCGAGTTCCATCTGTTATCTCCCTGTGTTTCGTTCAAGTTTATGTCTGTGTAAAGTGTCGCTATAACCAGTTTCAACTGATTGGTAAACCTTGATTGCCAATGCTGAACCACGCGCTCAGTTTAATGCGCTTCGTGGGCTTCTTCGTGATGCTCTTCGTCGCCATGTCCGTGACCTTCCATCGCCTGTGCCGAGAACACGAGGGTCAAGACGGCAAACACGAGCGCTTGAATGGTGGTGATGATAATTTCCAACCCGATAAAGATCGAGGGGACAATCATCGCGACCAAGAACGCCATAACGATGAGCAAAATACCGCCAGCGAACATATTGCCGAAAAGACGGAAGGCGAGACTGATGATCTTACCGATTTCCGAAATGATTTCGATCAAGCCGACGATGAAATCAATCGCCCCAAGCGGTTTCTTGCTCAAGTTGCCGAGCGCCCGCAGGTTGAGGTATTTCTGGAAGTAATTCGGACCATGAGCGATGACGCCGAAGATCTGCACCGCAGTGACCGAGATGAGCGCCAACGCAATCGTGAGATTGAGGTCGGTCGAACCACCGCGCACATAGGGCGTGATCACAAACTTGTAAGGCACCGCACCGTTCTTGAGTTGCGCCGCGCTGAGACCGAACGAAGCATCTTCGTATAGTGCTTCGGTATGTTCCAGCCGCACTACCGCCAGTTCGGCATCGCGGACGAGGGGGTCTTCACTACCAGCGTCTTCCCACTCGACAATGACGCGCGCTTCGGCAACCGTGAGTTCTGCCGTCACCAAGTCGATTTCTGCCTTCGACGGTTTCAGATCAGGATGTTCTTTGTAATGCTCACAGTGTTCGAAATCTTCATGGGTGGCAGAGGTGCCGGCATTGAGGGGCGCATCGACATACAATTGATACGCACCCGGACCCACTTGTTGCATCGGATAGCCATTAAAGCCTTCATGGGCACAGTGCAACACGCCCACACTTTCGACGCCGGGCAACAGTTTCATCCAGTTGACCGCCAGCAAAAACACGAAGAATGTGGCGACCAAAGGAAACAGCAAGCGCGCGTTCTTGCCTGCAATTTGCTTGCTGAGGTCATAGATATAGCCACCAAGCAATTCTACCCATGCTTGATAGCGTCCCGGGACTTGTTTCTTCCAACCGTTAGAAGCGCGCCACGCCAACCCCGCAAAAGTGAGGGTGGCAAGTGACGCCAAAATCATCGCGGTGAAAGTGTTCGTCCAACGTAACGATTCGACGGGCAGGTTAGGATCGTAAGGCTCACCGGGTACGGTGATCACGGGGATCGCCACAGCGACGTTCGCGCCGGGCATCACCACAAAGGTGATCACAGCGCAACCCACCAGCACGGCGATCAAGATGAGGAAAACGACGAGACCGCGTTGCGTTGCGTTCATGCGTTCCCTCTTTTACTGCGATAAGACACTCCGCGTTGTTTCAAGGACTATCCTCCTGTGTGTCGTGCTTTGCTTCTTGACGCGCGGGAGGACGGATTTCGCCGATGGCTCCCAACGCGATACGCACCATAACGAACAAGCTAAACGGGATGCTGATCAAGAGCAGCCCCATGACAAATGGACCGCGGGTGCCAAACTGAGCATCCAACCAGATTCCGCCGAACAGCGCGATCAAGATGATCCCCAATGTGAAGCAACCTGCTTGCCCGGCGACCGCCGCATACCCTAGATTTGCCGCACGCGAAACCGGAGTCGCGAGCGTGGGAGGCGGTTGAGTCGGCAGTTTGTCTTGAGTCATTTTTTTTACAATCGGTTCGTTCGCGAATTCTATCACAATCGGTTTATAAAGCAAAAAACTGGCAGATCATTTTTGGTGGGTTTCAACACACCGCGCCTTATAGGGATGCGCCTCTTGATTCTGTTGAAAAAGGGTGTATCGGTTCTCATTGATGGGCGACCACATTGGGTCGCCCCTACGAAAGGTGGTGGTGTAGG
>JBBRTY010000078.1:0-16020 GCA_038248285.1 Aggregatilineales bacterium | reverse complement strand
CAAGCACGAGTACGGCAACGCTGACGCCCTCAAGCACGGTTACGGCAACGCTGACGCCTTCAAGCACGGTTACGGCAACGCTGACGCCTTCAAGCACGGTTACGGCAACGCTGACGCCTTCAAACACGAGTACAGCGATTCCTACTACCACTCATACACTGACTCCTTCACATACAGCGGTTGAAAATATTTTGGTGGCATCCCCCGAAGTGACGGTTATTCCGCCTACGGTCACGGTGACAAACTCGTCTACAGTCACTTCGACCCTTGTGCCGACCGAGATAGCAACTGTAGTGCCTACTCAAACTACCGCCCCGATCATTGCTGCTGGCGAATCAACGGCGTTGCCCATTTTGACCCCAACCTTGACTCCTTTGCCGCTGGAACAACCATTGACCCCTGTGATCGAGACAGGGGCTGGGAATTCGTCGGTGCGCGTGGAAGCGATTGTTGCGGGGGTACTCATCCTTGCAGTAATTGTCTATGTTGTCCTGTATTGGCGCGCGATGACGATATTAGAGCGGTATGCCGATGGCTTCCTCATCGAAACTTGCCCCATTTGCAAGACGGGCAAGTTGCAGATTCAGACGCGCGTTGAGCGTTTTTGGGGTATTCCACGCACTCAGTCGGTCGTCACTTGCGATAATTGTCGATCTGTACTGCGCGAAGTAGGGTTGCGACGTTGGCGCTATGCAGTGGATGGGGTAGCGAATTCGCTGCTGCACAATCAATTGAATGGGCGCGTCATTGAAGAATCGCGGATCGCGAATTTGGCGGTGTGGGATCAAAACTTAAGTGATGATATCCATAAATTTGGGGATGAGCGCGCATGAGCAGCCCACTCGTGGAATGTGTTCCTAATTTTAGCGAGGGGCGAAATTCCGGCGTCATTGAAGGCATCGCCGCACAAATCCATGGTGATGGGGTGTGGCTTTTGGATGTCAATAGTGACGCGGATCATCATCGGACGGTGGTCACATTTGCGGGCACCCCTGATGCTGTTGAAGAGGCGATGTTGCGGGCAGCGCGTGTCGCTGTGGAGATGATTGATATTGATCAGCATCAAGGAGTCCATCCGCGATTGGGGGCAGTGGATGTCGTCCCATTTATCCCTTTGCGGGGGATTTCGCTAGCTGAATGTGCGGCACGCGCGCGGTTATTCGGGCGTAAACTGGCAGAAACTCTGCATATTCCAGTGTACTTGTATGAAGCGGCGGCGCTGCGCCCGGATCGCGTTAACCTTGCAGATGTGCGGCGCGGGGGCTATGAGTTGTTACGAGAAGCTATTGGCACAGATCCCAATCGTATTCCTGATTTTGGTCCTGCGGCAGTAGGCAAAGCTGGGGCGACGATTGTGGGCGCGCGCGCGCCTTTGATCGCCTTCAACGCCTATCTTGATACGGCTGATGTGGCAGTTGCACAAGCAATCGCCCAAAGCATCCGCGCTTCTGGGGGGGGGGTGCCTTATTTGAAAGCAATGGGCGTGTTGGTTAAAGGGCGCGCCCAAGTTTCGATGAATGTCATTGACTTCCGTCAAACATCCCTGTATACCATCATGCGCGCTCTTGAAGCTGAAGCGCATCGGTTAGGCGTAAAGGTGTTAGAAACAGAGTTGGTCGGTCTTGCCCCACAATCGGCATTGATCGCCGCCGGTCTCGAAGCCTTACGACTGCCCGCTCATATGGCAACGTTGGTGCTTGAACGCCGCTTGGGGGCTACTGTTGGCGATTATCGTGAGGTAACTTTCGAGTGAGGTTCTTTCTTCTAATTTTAGTTCTATGTGGTGCTTTACTGAGCGTGAACCTGATACAACCTGCGATGATGGCATCTGCTGAGCCATCCCTAGCTATCCCCAATCCATTCGCACAGCCTAACGATCTGCTCAGTACCCTTATCCCGACGGCTTACTTGCAACCGAGCCGGACTGCGACGGTGCCGCCCACGCGCACAGCTACCGTAACCTTGACGCTGACATCATCGCTTACGCCCACCATAACACCTTCACCGACGGTGACTCCTTCCCTGACAATTACGTCATCGCCGACGATTACGCCATCGCCGACCATCACGCCCTCGTTGACGTCGACGATGACCTTTACCCCAACATTGACGTTGACACTGCCGCCGACATTGACACCGATTGCTTCTCCTACTGCAACGAGTGTGTTTGACAATCCCAACAATACGCCGTTGCCCACATGGACGGCACCCCCCCCTGATGCTGCCACTCAATTGAATGATCATTATCTTTTTGGACGCCCGATTTCCAGCAATGGCACCAATTGGGTGGATCGGAACTATCCCTATGGCAACACGCGCGGTGGACGCTTACAAGTGCATCATGGGGTGGAGTTTGTGAATCCACAAGGGACGCCCATTCGTGCGGCAGGAGCGGGGGTCGTATTTTATGCCGGGGATGATCTCAGCACCCAATTTGGCCCTATCCTCAATTATTATGGCAACCTTGTGATCATTCAACATGCCGCCACCGATGCCAACGGGCAACCTGTCTATACCCTATATGGACATATGGTGCGGGTGGAAGTGCAAACGGGGCAAGCCGTAGAAGAGGGAGATAATATTGGCATGGTTGGGGGCACAGGGGTGGCACTTGGACCGCATTTACACATGGAAATCAGGGTAGGTGATCCCTATAATTTTGGGGTCACACGCAATCCCGAACTCTGGCTGAAGCCTTTTCGCACCTACGGCGTTCTCGCCGGACGGGTCACTGATGCGGCTGGCAATATGCTTTTGGATGTCAGCCTGACGATTGAAAGCCGTCGCCTGACGCGCTATGCCTTTAGTTATGCGGGTACTTCGGTCAATGCCGATAGCGTGTTTGGGGAAAATTTTACGATGGGCGATCTTCCTGCCGATTGGTACACCGTCACTGTTGGGGAAGGGGGACGGGTGCGATTTCGGCAGTTGATTTATATCTATCCCGACCGGACAACATGGTTAAACGTCGTGTTGAACTAAGGACGCTACACAGTGGTCTTGATTTTCGATTTTCTCGCGAATATACTGCCTTAACATTTCGGCTTCTGTTCGACCATAATAGGACACCTTTTTGATGCAGCGCGAACGTATTGCTGATGATATTTATGTATTTGTCAGCGACCGCTACGTTCAAGTGACCGCGACCGTCATTCTCACTTCGGACGGTGCTGTTTTGTTTGATACGTTGCTCTATCCTGATGAAACCCGCCAGATCAAGCGTTTTGTCGAAGGACGGTTGGGTTCAGCGGTGCGTTATGTGATCAATAGCCATTTTCATGCGGATCACAGCGCTGGCACTTGTTTTTTTCAGGGGGCACAGGTGATTGCCCATAGTCGTTGTGCGACGTTGCTTGATCAACGGGGGCGGATTAGTTTGGAACAAGCCAAAGCCGCCACGGACGAGATGCGCGATGTTCAGTTGGTGCTCCCCGACATTACATTTGATGACCATTTCACGTTGCACATCGGCAATAAATCGCTCGAATTCCAATCGATGCCGGGGCATAGTTCCGACTCGATAGTCTGCTTGGTGAAAGAAGACCGCGTCTTGTTAAGCGCCGATACTGTGTTGCCCTTGCCTCATTTTGTTGATGGAAGCTATGAAGAATTGGTGCGCTCGCTCGAATCCTTGAGAGGTGGCAACTATGAACATATTGTTCAAGGACATGGCGATATTGTCTTGCGTGGTGAAATAGAGGAAAAATTGCGGAGTGATTTATCGTATTTGCGGCGAACGTTTGATGCTGTCAATGATGCGCTTACCAGCCGTACCCCAGATATCGCTTTATCCGCGATAGACATCGAAGACTGTGGCAAGAGTCGGATTTTGTTGAACGGGGCTGCGGGGGCATTGCATCGCCAAAATGTTCGTGCACTTGCAAATCGTCGTGCTACTGAAGCATAATAAATTCACATAGATAAAGGAAAACATCATCATGTCTGATGCCGTCTATTTAACCGCCGAAGGGGCAGAAGACCTGAGGCGCGAGTTAGATAATTTGATCACCGTCCGCCGCCCAGATTTGGCAGCTAAACTCAAAGAAGCGGTATCGCAAGGGGATCTAAAAGAAAACGCTGATTATCATGATGCCAAAGAACAGCAGGCATTTATTGAGGGGCGTATTCAATATCTGGAAAATCTTCTCCGTGCTGCCATCATCATCAGCAACGACGGGACATCCGATATTGTGAATTTGGGGTCGAAGGTCACCATCATCGAAGAGGGTTTCGATGGCGAAGAGACCTATAGTATTGTTGGCGCTGCGGAAGCCAATCCTTCCGATGGCAAAATCTCTAACCAGAGTCCGATTGGTGCCGCGTTGCTTGGAGCCAAAAAGGGCGACAAGGTGCGCGTCAAGACGCCTAGCGGCACTGTGACGTTTCGTATCAAGAAGATTAACTGAACCCCCGGTAGTGCGCAAAAAAAGAGGGTGTCCCAGATAAAGCTGGGGCACCCTCTTTTTATTTGAACAAGAGCAGTGGGGTAGGGGTGCGCTTATCACGACCCCCATCACCCTTTAGAGACCACTCTATGCTTTACCCTACAGGACTAAAATCGCCGGTGCCGCCAAACGGATCGTCATCGGGAGGCACTGCGCGCCCCATTTGCCCCGGCAGTGTCGGCGGGGGCGGTGGTGCTGAAAAACCGGGATCTGGATAGCTGATCGGTTGCTGGGGGATCGGCGGTTGATAGGTGGGCTGTACCGATGGCATGGGGGGCTGATAGACGGGTTGGGGGGGCGGTGGTTGGTAGGCAGGAACCGGATCAAAGGTCGGGGCGGGGGTATAGGACGGCGGCACAGCATACACTGCCGCTACCATGGGAACACCTGTATTGCCGCCGGTTTTACGCCAACTCGCCAGTTCAATCGTCATTTTTTGAAAGAAACTATTGGGGGGCAGGGCACCCGTACCATACTCGACTTCAACAATCGTCGCTTGCAAACGCAGGGCATTGGTTTCTAGCGTAATGAGCGCGCCCGGCTGAACCATGACGACATCACCGCGCTCTTGCAACTGCGCCCGTATCGCAGGGTCATTGAACGCATAAGGTGAGGCATACACCTTGGTCAGGGTGCGGACAAAATCATCTTTGTCGAACAACCATACTTCAATCGCCATCGCTTTGCCGGGATCGCCCACGCCGTCCAATTCACTGACTACGGCACCGGTTTGACCAAGGAAGTTGCCTTCGGCGTCCTCAATCTCATACGATTCGTCGTATTCCCCAATACCCAACCGATAGGTGGACATACGCTGCATCAGGGGCGGACCGAAATCAGTCGTGGCTTGAAAGTCAGTCTTGCGGGTGGCAAGGATACGATCCTGTTCGCGTTGGGTGTTCCGCGCCTCGATAACCTCCTTGCTGACTTTTTCACCACGCAACCGCCGCCGAATGGGATCGACGAGGACAGGTTGCAAAAGCAAGTTGTAGACGACCACCCAAATGATGCTTGCGACCACCATGAGTATCGGCGCGATCAGGAACGGTCGCAAACTGGTCAAGAAGTCGTCGGGTCGGGGTGCGTTCGCTGCATTCGGTTGAGCGGCTTGTGCCAATGGCGACAGGTTCGCTAACCGCTGGGCATTTTCGTTTTCATTCGGATCCAGCCGCAGCGCTTCGACGATACCTTCAGGATCATCAACTTTTCCTAGCAAATCGATGATGCTGGCACTGATATCACGATCTGTTGGCAGGGCATAGCGATCTGCCAACAACTTCACCCACTCGTTTTGCCATGTTTGTTGAAGGGTGCTGGGATCCCCGTTGTAAAATACGGTGCCATCTACGTTATAACCCCAGAAAAGACCCACCAAGACACCAATCGCGATTGCGATGAGGACCGCTACCTTGGGCATATTTGGCTTGACCAAGACGCCATAAATGCCGATTGCACTGTCTGTTAAGGACTTGATCATCAGAAATAAGCCTTTCGTTTGTTCATCATCGCTACCGACATTGCTTAATTGTAGCGAAAGAATCTGTGAAGGGGCAATCCACCGAACGTCATGCCGTTGACTCTATACTAACTTTTTACTTCAGACTACGCAAACAAAAAAGGCGAAGTGCAATGACTTCGCCTTTTTTCGAGATGTTTTCCCCGATTTAGGCGAAACAAATCAGCGGTCTAAGCGGTTTCTGGCTCCGCTTCCGCCAGTTGGTCAAGCCGATAGGCGTTGCCGCAATTGATGCACTTGACGCGCGTTCGGTTTTGCTCGGTCAATAAGCCACCGCAATTGGGGCAAGGATGTGCAATCGGACGCTGCCAACTGGTGAAGGCGCAGTCAGGATAACGCGAACAACCGAAGAAGGTTTTTCCACGGCGCGATTTTCGCTCGACAATCTGCCCGTGATGTTCGTTGCCACAGACCGGGCATTCAATCCCCATCGGCTCCAAATAAGGTTCGGTATGGCGGCAGGTGGGGTAATCGATACACCCGATGAATTTGCCAAAGCGCCCGTATCGAATGACCAACGGTTTGCCACACACCGGACAATCACGCCCGATGAATTCATCTTGGACGACGCGCTCAATGGCGCTGTACGCATGGGCAAGTTGCGCCTCAAAAGGTTTATAGAAATCATGCAATACCGGATGCCATTCCCGCTTGCCTTCCGATATTTCATCCAATTCATCTTCCATGCGGGCGGTGAACTGATAATCCATGATCTCTGGAAAATACTCGACCAGTAGATCATTAACGATCATACCAGTCTCGGTTGGCTTGAGACGTTTATCTTCCTTGACCACATACTCGCGGTCTTGGATGACAGCGACTGTCGGCGCATAGGTACTCGGACGCCCGATGCCATATTCTTCTAAGGTGCGTACTAAGGTCGCCTCTGTGAAGCGTGGGGGCGGCTGAGTGAAATGTTGAATCGGCAAAAGTGCCAGTAGATCGACGGTTTCGCCAACGACCAACAACGGCATGATGCGTCCCTCGTCCTCATCCACTGCGGCATCTTCATCGCGTGAGTCTTCATAAAGCGCAAGGAAGCCGCTAAATTTGATGGTGCTGCCCGAAATGCGGAAAAGATACTGTGTTGTATTTCCGCGCGGTGGTTGGGCATCAATTTCGACGCGCAGGGTGGTATAGACCGCGTTTGCCATCTGGCTGGCGACGAAACGCTGCCAAATGAGCAAATACAACTTATATTGGTCGCTCGTCAACGTGCGCCGAATCTGCTCGGGGTCTCTGGGCACGGCTGTCGGGCGGATCGCCTCATGGGCTTCTTGGGCGCCTTTGGCTTTGGTGCGGTATTGAGGGGCGCTTTCGGGAACGAACTCTTTGCCAAAGCGATTGATGACATAATCGCGCGTTTCAGTCTGGGCTAGGGGCGAGACATTGGTACTGTCGGTACGCATGTAAGTGATCAAGCCGACTGCGCCATCCGCACCAATGTCGATACCTTCGTAAAGTTGCTGCGCGACAGCCATCGTTCGGCGGGCGGTGAACCCAAAGCGGCGCGACGCTTCTTGTTGAAGCGTGCTGGTGGTGAAGGGTGCCGATGGGCGGCGGAGACGTTCACCGGCTTTGACATCGGCGACCACATAGCGGCTTTTCTCTAGGACGGCGAGGTGCGGCAGAACCACACTTTCGGTGCCCAACTCCACATCTTGCCCATTGATTTTCATCAGACGAGCGGTGAAAGTTTTTTGCGAATTCTTGCCGTTTTTCTGCTGTTTGCGCAATTGAGCGTCAATTGTCCAATACTCAACCGTGACAAAGATTTGAATCTCGCGCTCCCGATCCACGATGATGCGCGTGGCGATGCTTTGCACTCGCCCAGCAGAGAGCCGATTGCGTACTTTTTCCCAGAGCAGTTCAGTGATGTTGTACCCCACTAAACGGTCGAGGATGCGGCGTGCTTGCTGGGCATTGACCAAGTTGATGTCGATATCCCGCGGATGGGAAAACGCTTCTAAGACCGCCGGTTTGGTGATCTCGTGAAAGACGACGCGGCGGATCGTGCGGTTCGTCTGTTGATCCATGTCGGTGGCTGCGATCAAATGCCAGGCAATCGCTTCGCCTTCGCGGTCAGGATCGGTCGCGAGGTAAATTTCTTTGGCACGGTCAACGGCCGCCTTCAAATCCTTCACCGTATCCCGTTTGTCATTTGGCACGCGATATTTGGGTTCAAAGTTGTTTTTTACATCCACGGAGATTTGCGACACCAACAGATCGCGCACATGTCCTTTGGATGCTTTAACGGTATAGCCAGCCCCCAGATATTGCCCGACGCTGCGGGCTTTGGCAGGCGACTCGACGATGACCAGTTTGCCGCTTCCGGTGGCACGGCTTTTGCCCTCAGCTTCACCCGTCGGTTTAGTAGTTTTTTTGACGGCTTTGCTGGCGGTGACGCTGGTTTTCTTGGTGGTGCTGGCTTTGGTGGCGGTTTTCGCCCGTGCGCTGGCTTTGGTGGCAGCTGTTTTACCGACTTTGGTAGTAGCTTTAGTTGGTTTTCGTCCCTCTGCGGTGATTATTGGTTTTTCCATACCAGCATGAGCTTCGGTAGCACCCATGCGAAACAGCGTTGTCCCGCAGACCGGACAGTTGCCCCGCGTCGCAGGGGTGCCACCCGCAGTAAACACCGGTTGAGGATTCGTGATCTCTCGTTTTGTCTTGCACTTTACACAGTAGGCTTCCAATGTCGCCATCCCCGTCCTTCGCTATAAATACGCCTCTTGATCCATATCTCGCAGCAACTCAACCACTTTCCGTACTTCTTGAGCGCGATCCCGATGACAAATCATTAAGACATCAGGGGTATCGACCACCACGAGATTATCAATGCCGATTGTGACCGTGAGCTTATCACTGTACACCAGTGTGTTTTTTGTATCAAGCACAATACGGTTTGGGGCACTGCCCTTAAAACCGTTTCCATCCACATCTAAGGACAGAATATCGAAGAGGGCATCCCAACTGCCGACATCGCTCCAACCAATATCGATGGGGATCACAGCGATGTTGACTGCCCCTTCCATGATCCCCGTATCGAGTTGGACTTTAGGGATTTGAGTCCATATTTCCGCGAGTTTCGCGTCGGTTTCGGGGGTGTCCACTGCGGGTTGAAAAGCCATCATCAGATCATAAATTCCGAGTTGCTGGCGTTTTAGTTCGGCAAGGGCAAGGTCTGCTCGCCAAATGAACATGCCGGAGTTCCAGCTATATTCCCCTGAACGCAAGAATTTGCGCGCGGTTTGAGCATTCGGCTTTTCGGTGAACTTAATGGACCGAAAGCATTGAAAGCCATCGATATCGCGAATGAGATCCCCACGTTGAATGTACCCAAAGCCAGTAGCAGGCATTGATGGGGAAATGCCCAACGTGACGATGAAGTCATCTTGGGCAATGGTGTATGCCGTTTTTAAGACATTTTGAAACCGATCTTTATAGGTGATGTGATGATCGGCAGTCAGAATGGCAATCGTGGCATTGGGGTCACGTTTGTGAATAACGGTGACTGCCAATGCTGCCGCTGGAGCAGTGTTTCTGCCCTCTGGTTCAATCAAGAAATTTTGTGCCGGGATGTTGGGCGCATCCGCCTTCATTTTCTCAGCAAAACGCTCCCCGGTCACCACATAAATACGTTCGGGGGGGAACAATGGGGCTAAGCGCTCCACGCTGACGCGGAACATGGAGGTATCTTCTACGAGGGGCAAGAGTTGTTTTGGCAGGTCGCTTCGACTCATAGGCCATAACCGGGTTCCACCTCCGCCCGCTAGAATGACAGCATAATAGTTATTCACCAGGTTTGCTTGCTTTCTCAATGATTGAGTTCACGAATAAGAATGTGAGCTGCTTGCGTGATCCTGTACAGCCCGCCCCGGTCTTGCTCGACATACCCTTGCAACTCTAATGTAGTGAGCGCCCCCACCGCCATCGGCGTGGTGAAACCGGTCGCTCGGATGAGATCATCCATGTGGCAGGACTCGGCTGTAAATGCGCGTAAGAGCAGGATTTGGGTTTCACTGAGGGGCACTACCTCAGCAATTGCTTCGCGCACAGTCAGTTGTTGGCGCGTGATCACCAAATCTTCAAGGATATCCTGGGCGCTGGTGACGAGTTTTGCGCCTTCTTGGAGGAGTTGATTGACACCCCGACTGGCGGCACTAAAAATATTGCCGGGCACCCCGTACACCTCGCGCCCTTGTTCTAGAGCGAAGGTAGCAGTGATTAAAGCCCCGCTTTTTTCGGGAGCTTCCACGATGATGACCCCTAGCGATAACCCGCTGATTAAACGATTGCGTTGGGGGAAGTGGTGCGCTTCGGGCTGGCTCTTCAAGGGGAATTCGCTGATGAGCGCGCCTGCCCCAAGGATATCGTTAGCTAAATTTTTGTGTTCACGGGGATAAATCGAGTCGATACCATTGCCCATGACGGCGAAAGTGCGTCCACCGACGTCCAAAGCTGTTCGGTGCGCCATTGCGTCAATACCATGTGCTAATCCGCTGATGATTGTCACACCCGCCCCCGCGAGATCTTTGACCAACATCCGCGTCACATCTTTTCCATAAGCGGTTGCTGAGCGCGTCCCGATGACTGCAATCGCGAGATCATCCTCTTTTAGGAGAGTGCCACGCACATAGAGTACCAACGGTGCGTCTGGCAAATTGCGTAAATGCTGCGGGTAGGCGTCATCCCGTTGGCAGATGAAATAGGCGTTGACTTCGCGGATGCGTGCCTCAACCTCGTCGAGTTTGATCGTACTGCGCGTTTGCAAGAGGCTGGCGGTGGTGGTTTCATCAAGACCCGCGTTTAACAGATCAGATCGTGAAGCGCCCCAGATATTGCGGACATCACCAAAGTGATTCAGCAATCGTAGTGCTCGCTTGGTGCCAATGCCCGGCGTTAAACTTAGCCCGAGCCAGTAGGATTTTTCTTCCACAGCCAACCTGCACTTACACGCCGGATCATTATTTTGAGGATAAGCGTGCGGTCGGAGTGTGTCAAGCGTAAAACGATCAAGAAATAAGGTCAGGCATCCTCAATCGCATCGTCGGGAAGCAACCCGTGCGGCAAACGCACAGTCACAATGCCCAGTGTGGGATCGGTATTGAGGATGGTTTCTTGGGTGGCGGGGATCAATACTTCGCCGTGAACGGGGCTATCAACGATGTAGACATCATTTGCGCCGGTTTCTAAAACTTCGCGCAGGGTGCCGAAAACAGCGCCATCTTCCAATTGCACGGTCATACCGATCAACTGGTAAAGATAAAATTCGCCTTCTTCCAGGGGCACGGCATGTTCAATATCGATCATGACATACAAACCACGCAACCGACCGGCTTCATCGCGATCATCAATGCCTTGTAGTTTGAGCAATCCATAGCCAGAGTTCATCCGCATCCCGCCAATGGTATGGGCAACTGGATTCGGCGTATCCGCAGATTTGCCGAGATAGACAGTCTCTAAATCGTCAATCCGCTCTGGATACGCCGTGAACAGTTTAACCCGTACTTCACCCCGTACCCCATGCGGACGCAGTATTTCACCGAGCAGTAAATACGATGGCGTTTCCCGCATTGGCTTTAGACCTTAGATAATCTTCAGGATGATACGTTTTGATTTTGGTGTTTCAGCAGCCCGTAATAGGGTACGCAAGGCGTTGGCAACGCGACCGCCGCGACCGATCATGCGCCCCATATCAGGGGTGGCAACGTGCAACTCGATGATCATGGATGAGCCAGAATCTCGCCGTTTTACGCTCACTTGCGTAGGATCGTCAACTAGGCTTTTGGCAACGTATTCCACTAATGATTCCATAATTCTGACTCACCATCTTTCAAATTGCAGAGAGGGAGGGTTAGGCTCCGGTCTCGCCTTTTTTCCTACGACCTTGACCAGCTTCCGGCGATGGATAGCGGGTGCGTGGGCTGATGGCAGGCGCGGCAGCACGTTGTTGGGCGGCTTCGGCAAGCAAGTCTTCCAATTTTTCGCCGTTACGTAACCGTTCGTAACGCGCCATGGTGCCGGTGCGTTTGAAGATAGTAGCGACGGCTTCGCTAGGCTGTGCGCCTACGCTCAACCAATACAAAGCGCGATCTTCTTCGAAAAGGTCAGTGATCGGTTGGGTGCGCGGGTTATGATTGCCGATGGATTCGATATAATCCCCGGTACGGGCAGAGCGTTGATCGGCGACGACAATACGATAGCTCGGCTGTCTCTTCAAGCCGACGCGACGAAGACGAATACGAACCATAATGGGTACTACTCCTGAATATTGTACGTTCTCATGCGCCTGATATCAGACGGAGAACCACTGAGAAAAATTGCACTCAGTTGCGGAAAAGGGCAGGGTAGCCCTTTAGCGCCGGGGACGACGAGACATACTACCACCCGGTTGACCGGGCATTTGTCCGTTGCGCATTTGACCCATGAGCCTTTGCATTTCGGCGAATTGTTTTAATACGTCGTTGACATCCCGCACTTCTACCCCACTGCCTTTGGCGATCCGCTTACGACGGCTGGCGTTCAAGACTTTAGGATTATTGCGTTCGTTAGCGGTCATTGAATTGATGATCGCCTCAACGCGCTTCATTCGCTTTTCAACCTGTTCCTGATCGATTTGGTCACGGAAGCGATTCATGCCGGGCACCATGTCCAGAAGCTGCGTGATCGACCCCATACGCTTGATTTTGCGCAATTGGTCGAGAAAATCTTGCAGCGTGAACTGATTTGCCATCAGTTTCTTTTCAAGGCGCTTGGCTTCGTCTTCATCGAATTCCGCTTGCGCTTTTTCGATGAGGGTGAGGACATCGCCCATGCCCAAGATTCGTTGTGCCAACCGATCTGGGTGGAACGCCTCGAAACCATCTAATTTTTCGGCGGTACCCAAGAACTTGATCGGCACTCCCGTCACGGCACGCATCGATAATGCTGCGCCACCGCGCGCGTCACCATCGATTTTGGTGAGGATCAAACCGGTGATGCCCAAGCGCTCATTAAAGCCTTGTGCGATATTCACCGCTTCTTGACCCGTCATCGCATCGGCAACGAGCAGAATTTCACTAGGGCGAGTCCGGCGTTTGATTTCTTCAAGCTCATTCATCAGCGTTTCGTCGATTTGCAAACGACCCGCTGTGTCGAGGATGACGACTGACGCATTTTGGGCACGCGCCTGATCCACCCCGCGTTCGCAGATTTCCGGCGGTTTGGCGCTGATGCCTTCTTGATGATAATTGACCTGAATTTGCTTCGCCAGCGTCACCAATTGATCTACGGCTGCTGGACGATAGGTATCGGCAGCGACCAAGAACGGTTGGCGACCTTCTTTGCGGAGCATCAGTGCCAGCTTTGCGGCGGTTGTCGTCTTGCCTGAACCCTGTAACCCGACCAGCATGATCACCTGCGGCTTTTGATTGCCGGACAAGTTCAAGCGGGCACCTTCACCGAGCGTTTCGAGCAGTTCTTCGTGGACGATTTGGACAACCTGTTGCCCGGGTTTCAGGCTTTTGGCAATATCCGCACCCACCGCGCGGTCTTTCACGCGCTTCACGAAGTCTTTCACAACGGGCAACGCGACATCGGCTTCTAGCAAAGCCATCCGCACTTCGCGCATTGCCGAATCTACGTCTTTCTCGCTGAGCTTGCCGACGCGCCCTAAGCCGTCAAAAATGCCCTGTAAACGATCTGTGAGTTGTTCAAACATGGAATCGAGTCATCTCAATAACAACGCTAACGCATTGTAGTGGACACACGGTTCTTCAGTCAAGGGATGTTTATGAAGTTATAACATTGCCTTTACCGTTCGCTGGATGTCGGCAAGGCGGGCGTGGTCGTATGATAGCCGCGATTGAAATAAATCAAGGGGGCACTCTCGAAATCGCGCTGGCCCGTCGCCAGCACTTCGCCAACGACAATCCAATGGGTACTGCCATCATAGCGTGTATGAATTTTGCAATCCAACCACGCGAGAGCATCGCTCAGAATTGGCGATCCAGTAATCGCCGTCATGGTGGGGACTTCGTGAAAACGATCTTCATGCTGTACCAGTTCAATACGCCCCGCAAAGCGATCTGATAAGGCGGATTGATCATCCGACAAGATCGAAACGGCGAATACGCCAGATTGCTCGACAAATTGAGCGGTCGTGGTATTTTTGTTCAAACAAATGAGGATGAGGGGCGGATCCAATGACAACGAGTTGAAGGCACTGACGGTCATGCCAGCGTTATGATGCCCTTCGGTATCCTCGTGCATGGTCGTTACAATCGAAACACCGCTCCCCCATAGGCGCAAGGTATCGCGGAGGGATGCAGAGTCAATGGGCATAAAAAACGTCTTTCCAAGTCTTTACTGAGGTTTGAGAGACTTTAGTATAAGCTTCGATCCTATCAATGTTAAGGGAAGGGACAAAATCGGCAACTGTTCCTCCGATTAGGCATACCAGATAGAGAAGGGGGGATAAGGTTGATTTTATGAAGTGGATAAGTAATGGATGATTTGCGGCGTCAAATCTGCCAGTGTGTAAATACTTGCCGCAAAATCATGCGCGCCCGCCCCTATAATGACCGTGGGGACATCATTTTCAGTATGCTTGCCATGACTGAGGTCTTCGAGGTTGCCGTGATCGCTGGTGATGATCACCAAGCCTTCGGTATCATCCCATGCTTCTAAAACGCCGCGCATTACCCCGTCAAAGACCGTTAGTAAGTGAACGCCTTCTTCGACCGTGCCGCGATGTCCGATGGTATCGGTCAACCAATGCGGGAAAAAGGCAAAGGTGGTGCGACGTGAAAGTTCAACCAATTTACGCCCTGCTTGCTCTGGGCTGTAGAGGGGCACATCAGCATAGCCAAGTTCTTTTTGCCACGCCTCGCCCGTCCAATCAACGGAAAGGGCATCCCCTTTGTAAAGATGCGATTCATCCATCAAGATGACGCCCGCTTCATAGGCTGCTTGTTGATAACTCGATAGGAGTCTTTTACCTCGTTTGACGGCGGCGTGCCATTCTTGGGGATATGCCTCCAGTAAGGCGGCTGAATGTCCCATCGCCATGACTTGCTTAAAGATGTTATCTTCGCTGATGATGGCGCGCGTCAGCGCGTTGGGGCGCGGACCGTAATGCTCGCCAATGCGCATGGGGATGTTGATCCCCGTCACAATCGCCGCTTGCCCGCTGCCGCTTTGCGGTCTGCCCGGCACCCCCATACGCGGATCGGTGGGCACGAAGGCAGCGCGAGGGGGCAATTGTCGTCCAGTGGTGCGGTACCAACGGTGTCCACTGGCGAGTGTCGATAGGGTAGGGGTATCTGCCGCTGCAAACGGATTGAAGCGGGGGTCATCGTCGCCCAAGCCGACTCCATCAAGGAAAATCATCAAGACGTGGCGTGCTGGGTGTGGCTTAACTGGTAGCATCGGCTGCTTCTCGCGCGTTGTCCTGAACGAGAGCATTGATCTGCTCCAGCGAGGGTGGGGTGTGCGTCCGCGATACAATGACGCCATTTCCATCAAATAACAGGAATTCTGGCGAAAAGCTAAATTCATAGCGCTCACGCAGGATACGTCCGAAGTCAGTATGAATATCGATGCGTAGCACATTAAAGGAACCGCCTAGTTGCGCATCAATTTCGTTGACCAAGGCATCGACCTCTGGGCGTGCTGCCACACAGCCGGCACAATAATTGCTAAAAAACTCAATCATCGTGGGTTGCCCATTGGCGATCATGTCATCGGCAGATTGCACGCTAGCGACATCACTATCGCCGGGGCGCAACACCAAGACATAGCCAAGCGTCAAGGTCGCCGCCAGCGCGAGTGTTATCGCTATCGCTAAAATGACGCGGGCGCGGACGACCCGTAATCCGATAAACACCACCACGAGGCCAAGAGCGCTGAAGATGACAAATGAGTATTGGTTGAAAAAAGCTGCCAAAATGGATGCGGTTCCTATGACTCACGGATTAAGAATCGGATGAACGGGTTTAGGAGGGGTTCCAGTCTAGCACAAAGGGATTGGTTTGGCGTTCACGCCCAATGGTTGTGGCTTGATTGTGCCCCGGCAGCACT
>JBBRTY010000077.1:0-16171 GCA_038248285.1 Aggregatilineales bacterium | reverse complement strand
GGTTGCGGTGGGGTGAGGGGTTTTGCGCGCGCTGCCGCCGGTGGGAGCGCTTCTCCAACAGCACGCCCTATCTCTCAACCCCGCGGTGTGCGCTTTTCCACCCCCCAAACCCCCAACGCTCATTTTTGAATAGTTGCTGTCTTAGGTTTACCGCTATGGGCGCGCTGCATCGTTTTCCGGCGCACCCATAGTCAATTTGGTAACTGCTCAGGCTGAAAAACGGTCGGTAATAAAGGGAGAAATGACCGATGGCGGCAAATGGGTGGATATTCGGCGCATGAACTTTCATGTTAACGAACGACTGACAAGCGCCTAATCCACCCCTACATCCACGTTCTGAGGGGTATTTTCCTTTTTTTTCTTCACGTCTTCATGCCTCTCTGTTTATTTTATTCTGTTTCCGTACCTGAGTAGTCACTCAATTTGTTTATCTATTCCGCTAGACTTTGCGCCCACGCATGATCACGCTTTCTGCCAGACCAATCCCTGCGAGGGTTGACAGCAAAGAGGTACCCCCAGAACTAATGAAGGGCATTGTTAAGCCTGTAACGGGCATGAGCGCCAAATTCATCCCAATGGAGACCATCGTTTGGAAAAAGATGAAGGCGGCAATGCCATAACAGATTAAACTGCCGAAGGCATCTGCTGCCATTTGTGCCCCACGCAAAATGCGCACGATAACCACACCAAGCAAAGACATAACCACTGTCACCCCGACAAAACCGAATTCCTCGGCAATGACGCTGTAGATAAAATCCGTATGCCGCACACGCAAGAAGCGACCGACATTTTGGGGACCTTGGGCATAGCCCTTGCCTGCCAACCCACCAGAGCCAATACTGATGTTGGCTTGCAAGATGTTATAATAGGCGTCAGGGTCGGCTTGGGGGAACACGAACGAAATCAGGCGATCCTGCTGATAGCGTTCCATGCGCGTCCATACGAAAGGTAGCAGGAGTACGAATGCCATTCCGAAGATCATAATATGTTTGATCTTGAGACCTGCCGCCCACATCATCACTAGCCAAATTACTGCGAACACAGTGGTGATGCCGAGATCGGGTTGAATGAAGATCAAGCCAGCGGGTACACCAATGTGCAGCGCCGCTCGTGCTAATATCCGTAAATCGCCAATTCGTTCGTAATTACGCGCCAAAAATTGCGCTAGCGTGATCACGATCATCACTTTGGCGATCTCCGCAGGTTGGATAGGGATGCCGATATTGAGCCAACCGCGTGTGAGACCGCCATCACCTTCCACACCGAAAAAGAAGACGAATACCAGCAATAGCACCATCGCGCCATAGAGCCACGCAGTCAACCCGCTTAGGATGCGATAATCTAAGGCAGCAAACCCGAACAAGACCATAAAGCTCAAGATGGCGTAGCGAATCTGATTCGGCACGCGATTGATCAATTCCGGATCGATGGCACCCAAGGTTGCGGAACGAATCATCAAAACACCGAAAGTCGTCAACACGACGGACAGTATAAGCAACAGCCAATCAAAGTTTCGCCAAATGGTTCCGCGTTGAGACATGAGAATTAGACCACTCTATGGACGGTATGAAAACAAACTTTTTGGTTTGTGAGGAGGCAAAGAAGCCGAAAATTGCGCATGAAGGTGCCCAGCGCGGTAGTGTCGCAGGGGAAGTCATGAACGATAACAACGCTCCCACCTTAGGGATCAATATCGCTTTGCGGGTTTGTTTTGCCGGAAGATGGGGGGGCGTTGTCGGCGAGATCGTCGTCTTCATCGAGATCATCCTCATCGATGTGGGAGTCAAGGGCACCGAGGAATGGGACTTCTGCTACGAGCATGTTGAGACGATTGCGATTTTCGAGCGCGATTTCAACCTGATCCCCATCGATGGTCACGTATTTGGCGATGACGCCCAAAATCTCGCGCTTCATCTCCTCCATTTTTTCGGGGGCGATATTAATGCGGTCATGAATCAGCACAAATTGCAACCGCTCTTTGGCGGTGCTGCCGCTGCTTTTGCTGCTGCTACGCCCAAACAGTCGCTCTAAGAAATCCAGCATCATCTGACCCCAGTGGTATGCTCATTTGCCGCCAAATAACCGACTCATCCGCTTCATAAAGCCCTGCTTTTCTTCAATCGAAGTTAAGGGCACATCCTCGCCCGTCAGTCGGCGTGCGATCTCTTTATAGGCTGCACCAGCTCTGGAATTCGCCATCATCGTAACGGGTTCACCCGCGTTTGACGATGGGACGACATTCTCATCTTCCGGCACGATCCCGATCAATTTGATCGAGAGCAGATCGACCACATCTTCCGGGGATAACATTTCCCCTTTTTTCACCATGTCCGCTTTTACCCGATTGAGGATCAAACGGGGTTGGCTTTTCTTCGATGCTTCTAATAAGCCGATGATGCGGTCAGCATCGCGAACTGCGCTCACTTCTGGATTGGTGACGATTAAAATCTCATCGGCGGGTGCCACAGCATTACGGAAACCCCGTTCGATGCCCGCGGGGGAGTCGATCAGGACAAAATCCATCTCTAGCCGCAGTTGATCAGTAATCTGAACCATGTCGGCAGGGCTGACCGCCATTTTATCGCGCGACTGTGCCGATGGGATTAAGAATAAATCGGGAAACTGTTTATGGCGAATCATTGCTTGACGTAATTTCGCCCGACCTTCGACCAAATCAACCAAGTCATAGACGATCCGGCTTTCTAGTCCCATCACGATGTCGAGATTGCGTAACCCAATATCAGCGTCAATCATGACAACTTTTTTCCCCAATTGTGCCAGCGCCACCCCAAGATTCGCCGTCGTGGTGGTCTTGCCGACACCGCCTTTGCCCGATGTGATGGTGACGACTTTACAACTCATACATTCTCCTGAGTGACGCCAAGCGCTGAAGAGCGAACATCATGATTTTGCTTCGTGGTCAACGGGCAGGAACGCATGTTATTTCCAAGCTTCCACGACAATCTGGCGATTACGAATGAAGGCAGTTTCCGGACGTGGTTTGCGGCGATTGTCGGCGGGTGCGACAGTGATATACCCCCCAATTCTGAGTTGAGTAGGCATCATATCTAACGCACAGACAATTGCTGACTCATCCCCATTCGCCCCTGCGTGGACATTGCCCCGTAACCGCCCCCAAACAATAATATCGCCAGCGGCGATGATCTCGGCACCGGGGTTAACATCGCCCCAAATTACGACATGCCCTTGACTGCGTACTGTCCGCCCCCCGCGCAGCGTTTTGCGAATCATCACACCACTAGAACCATCTTCCTCAGATGAGATCTCGATTTCTTTAGCGGCGCTTGCCGGCGTGACCGCTTGATTGGTTAAATTGGCGCGGACATCTAAAGCAGCCGCAGCATCAAGTGTGGTGCTGCTTTCGGTCATCACACTCACCAACATCAGACCGCGCCGATCCAGCATGGCATTGATGGAACCAAGTTCATGACGGGTTACGGGACGTGCGCCCACATCAAGGGTGACACGCCCGCCACCGCTGGTGTAAAAAGTGCTATTTTCGTCAATGCGATTGGCAAGGTGATCGACCAACTCTTGCCACACTTCGTTGGGGTCAAGCGTGACAAGCAAGCCATCGCGGAAGCCTTTTATGATGATCGCCTGTTCTTGCATGTCCGTGCCTATATCCTGTGTAGTAGATGCGTTTCTAGGACAATGCTATATGCAAAATAGATTCTTCGCTACTGCCTTTGTGCAAGACAAATCATCGGATACCGCTGACGTTGCCCTTTTGAAGGCGCACTTCAACTAAAGAAAGCCCATAATGCGCGCCAACATAAACAGGGGTAGCAAACTAAATGCTGCTGTTGCCCCCCATAATGAGAGGCGTGGAGTGATATGGAATGCTCCCCCTAGCCATGAGGCGAAAGTATAAGCAGCATACGTCATCCAATAAATTTGAATCATCAGGAGTGGCAGCAACAATACCGGCGCATCATCTCCAAAATAGATTAACCCAAAGAAGGCATAACTTCCGTAGGCAACCATCGTAACGACCCCAGTAGGGGGGTGCCAGCGCGATAAACGTGCCAACCCCAAGATGCCGAGCGCCAATCCAATGGGGGTGAACTGCCCAACAATGAGGTCGATTAAGCGCAGCCACCGCTCTGGGTCTCGCCAAGCTGATGCGATCAAGAAGGGGACATGCCCGACGACATTGGGGGTTTGCTCAGAGGGGAAACTCCACCATTCTGGCGCAATATACGTTATGGTGATGGAATAAGCACCCATAATCGCGACCAGCACGAGTCCAAGCCAGTACCAGATGGGCAAACGGGCACGGGTGAGAAACAAGCCCAACGCCGTTGCAGGAACGAATAAGGTGAACAAGGGATTATTCATCACGCCTAGTCCCAATAGTAGGAGGAGTCCCCAAGTATGTTGGATCCCAAGCTTTTCGGGTTGCATGACATCTGGGCGCGGATTGCTAAGCAAAGTACCTTCGGTTAGGAGAAAGACAAACCATGCTGCCAACAAGGTCGTTAAACGCAAGCTACGCGGGGTGCCCACCCCTAAAAGGAAAAATAAGGCAAAGAGGGCGATGAAGAGTATTGTTGCAAGGGTGACGTCCTGTGGATGTTTTCGGACGACATAGACTATCCCTGCGAGTGCCAGTGCGACACCTAGCCCGATCCCAACTTCAAGTGGGTCGAGCGATTCTAATCCGCCTGTTTGTATCCAAAAGGAGGGGCTAAATGCCAACGCTAAGCCTCCCACGAAGGCTAGACCAGTCCCCATTGGGTGTAACGCTAACGCCATGCCCACAACCGCCATTGCCATGCCTGCCGCCCGAATCGGCGGTGTTGCGCCAAGGATGATGAACATGGCAAAGGCGATGATCGCTGCGATGATCGCTGGCAACCAGCGGCGGGTTTGCTGGTCCAAGATGATAGGGGGGGGCACGACGCTTGCGTTCGTTTGTTGCTCACTCATTGTGGATGCGTTCCTAGCGTGCTGGTGATGAAGAATAGGTACTCTATCCGGTGGCTTGCCCGATTTGAACGGCATTAATGCCGCGTTCGTTTTGTAAGCGGAAATAGGCTTCGATGGTTTCTACCACCACCGGTAAGGCAACTGCCGATCCTTCACCCCCATTATAAACGAAGGCAATGACAAGGATTTCTGGGTTTTCATACGGCGCATAACCGGTAAACCAAGCATGTGCGGGCCAGTTACCTGCGCGACATAAACCTAATGGGCGGGCGACTTCATCGCAATACTCGGCTGTTCCAGTTTTGCCCGCAACCTCGACATAACCGAGATTGGCTGCTTGGGCAGTACCGTTGGTCACGGTAAAGCGCATCGCTTGTCTGATGATGCCGAGGTTCTCGCTGCTGGCGAAGGGAGGCTTATAGCTACTGTCAAAGCGAAGCTCACTGCAAAAGCGGTCGAAGAATCCGTAATTATTGGGGACATAGACACTGTAAGGTCGCCATGTTTCCTCAAACTGAGCAGGGTTTACATCCACTTGCCCGATATAATTATCGGGATCACAGCGGGTAGCATTATAAAAGTCGCTGGTTTCTTCGCAACGGCAGGCGAGGCTATCTTCGCCTCGCATGATCATGTCTTCGACATAGAGCAAGCGGATGGTTTCGTCGGGAGCAATAGTATCGAGGTTGACCGTGCGTAAGACAGTTGGCGCAAAGGCATCCACCACTTCACCATCGGCGTTTAAGACATCCCGCACTACGCTGGGTTGATGTAAGGTGCCGCCATTGACCATTGAGGCGACTGAATTTAAAAGTTGAATCGGGGTGACATTGACATAGCCCTGACCAAAGGCGGCATTATAGGTGTCGCCTGTGGACCAGTTTTCCCCGTAATTACGACGTTTCCAATCTTGATCCGGCATTCTGCCCGCGTTTTCAAAAGATTGCTCGATCCCTAATTTGGAACCGATCCCGAATAGGGTGGCATAACGGAAAAGGTCATTAATCCCTAAACCTCCGGGACGCAGGATGGATTGCGAGATCTCGGGATTGCCTCCACCGACCTGATAAAAATAGACGTCGCAGCTTTGCGCAATGGCACCGATCATATCGAGATTGCCGTGTCCGTTGCGGTTCCAGCAGACAAAACGCTGCGCTGCGGACTGATCATTCGGTGCATAACGATTGGGCAATAGCAGGTCGCCCGGGTCATTGAGGAAAGAGCGAGGGTTGATCACATCTTCTTGTAAAACGCCCACAGCAGTGATTAACTTCCAGATCGAGCCGGGTGGATAGAGGGATTGGGTAACATGATTCACCAAAGGTTTGAGGGGGTCTGCCGCTAAATCCAAATAGTAGTCTACGTCGATAGAACGGGCGAAACGACTGTTGTCATAGCTCGGATAACTGACCAACGCCAAGACTTCTCCGGTCATCGGGTTCATTGCTGCGACGACACCGGTTTGGCTGCGGATGCGACCTTCAGTGGCATTGAGGCGATCAATTTCATCGCGGAGCGCTTGTTCGGCGGCAGCTTGTAAACCGACATCTATCGACAAGCGCAAACTCCGTCCCGGTTGTGGCGCAGTGGAGACCACCAAGTCGCCCACTTGTTCGCCGGCGACATCCACTTCACGCACAACGCGCCCCGGTACGCCTGCTAAGACCTCCTCAAAGTATTCTTCCAAGCCGGCATAGCCAATGCGGTCGAAGGCGGGGTCATAGCCTTGAGCGATCAGTTCGAGTTCGCGTTCTGCCGGGATACGCCCCATGTAACCGATCAGTTGTGAAGTGAGCGCGCCTGTCGGATATTGACGCACCGATGCCACATCGACATCAACACCGGGCAGGGTGATCGTCTCTTCAAGGATTTGCTGTGCCACCCGTTGGGGTACGTCATAGGCGATGACGACGGGGCGAAAAGGGGCGATACCTTCGCCCTCAATGACCAATTCCTCAATACTGCGCACGGACGCGCTGGAGGCTCTGGCGATGGCAGCGGTGGGTGGTACGCCTGTCAAGGCGGAAAGGCGATTGTAAATATTGACGGTAGCTTCTTCATCAAGCGGGAGTTCGGCGGGGACGATACGCACATTAAAGGCAGGTACATTTTCCGCCAAAGGCAGACCGTTTCGATCGCGAATGGTGCCACGCGGTGCCGCAACTGGCAGTTCATTAAGGCGATTTTCGTTGGCGGCGGATTGCCAACCTTCATTTTCGATAATCATCAACTGATAACTGCGCACGGCAAACAAGGTAAAGATGGCGAAGATGACTCCTTGAAAAAAGGTCATTCGCCACCCTGTAAAGGGCGAATTGCTGTTATCGCGCATTAGGGGATGTCCTCACATAGAAGAACCACAACGCATAGGCATCCGGAATCTTGGTTGCCTGCATTGTTTATCTTTCTGACGGCGTGCCGAAGCCCCAAATTAATCGGGTTCATAGCTTAGGATGCTCGAAAAGGCAGAACATTGCATTGATGGATGTCCAATCTCAATTTTAGACTGTGTTGGTGTAATCACCACCGGAACGACGCTGGACAAAACGCATGATGCGATAGATGGGCACCATAAACAAGATGTTATAAACGACGGTCGGCAAAGCGACATAGACCAGCCCGGTGATGATGGAAACTTGAAAACCGACGCCTGTAAGAATCAGCATATAGGTGATCTTATGGATGAAGGTGCCAATGATCACGAGTCCGATGATGCTGATAAAGCCGACACGAACCACTTGCGAACGTAGCACCGCCACCCAAAATATGATCAAAAGCAGACCGACGACGCTCGTTCCTGTGGGGGCAGCAGATAATAAATCAGCGCAGATCCCCGCCACAAATGCCCAGATTAAGGTTTGGTCAAGGCGTCCGTGAATCGACCAACCGAGAACAAATAGGAAAGCGAGATCTGGCTCGCCTCCTAGAATCCGAAACTGAGGCATGATCGTGGTCTGCAATACTGCTATCAGCGCCATAATGGGGATGCTAAGCGCTACTGCCATTCTTTAGGATGCTCCTACATCGAGTGCCCCTAAATCGACGGGTTGGAAGTCGATCACGACCAAAATAAATTCCAGCGTATCGAGATCGACTAAGCTACGGACTTGCGCCACTTGGTATAAGCCGGACGCCGCAAACCGAACATTGGTCACTTGCCCGATGACTTGATCTGGCGGGAAGTTGCCGCCTAAGCCGGATGTGATAACCAAATCACCACTGCGCACTTGGGCATCAAGGGGGATGAACTCCATGAGGAGAGTGCCGGCGGCTTGCCCAATGACTGCGCCTTCATCACGGGTTGTTTGGAGGCGCGCACTAACCGAACTAGATGGATCGCTGATCAGGAGGATGCGCGAGGCACCTGCACTGACATTGATGATTCTGCCGACCAGTCCTTGCCCTGTGACCGCTGGCATCCCAACGGTGAGACCATCGCGCGAACCGCGATTGATGATAATAGTACGCAGTACAGCACTTTGATCGTTGCCAATAACATCGGCAGTCACGAATTCTTGACCGCGCGCCCCTTGTACATAATCGAGCAAGTTGGCGAGGCGGTCATAGTCACTGGCTTTTTCGCGAAGTTCTACGAGTTCGGATTGATATAACGCCAACGCGGTTTCTAAATCGGCGATTCTGGTTTGTAGGGTTTGGACATCATTAAAGCGCGTGAAGGTGTCCGTCACGCCCAATGAGATGCGATTGAAAACCCCCGAAACGGCGTTGAGAGGGATTGTTAAAATATCTTCAAGGGGCGCAAGTAAACCGGTGGTGCTGGCACCGATCAGCCCAACCGCAATCAGCAAGGCGACGATGAGCAATGTGACGCGGTTGGAACGTCCACCACGCCCTGATCCGGATCGCAGAGACATAGACAGTACCTACTCTGAAGACCATTTGTCTTCATCAAAGGCGTGATGAACGATGCACGCCTTCATCGAAATTGGCGCGAGATACCCCCGCCTTCAGGCGTGGGGATGCTTAGATGAACTGCATTCCGGATCAATGTTTGGTACTTCCGCGTTCAAGACCGACCAACAGGCGACGTAAGTTGTTATAATCTTCTAGCACCCGCCCGGCACCCCGCGCGACACAGGTCATCGCATCATCGGCGACCCAACAGCGAATATTGACCTCTTCGGTGACTCGTTCTGCCAGCGCGCGTAATTGCCCTGCACCGCCCGCTAGACAAATCCCGCTCTCCATGAGATCCCCTACCAGTTCTGGCGGGGTATCGTCTAAAGCATCTTTGATGGTATCGATAATTATACTGACCGACCCGCTGATGGCTTCCCGAATTTCGATGGAACTGACTTCCACCGATGCTGGCAGACCGCTGACCAAGTGCCGCCCTTTGACAGTCGTCATTTTTTCTTGGGGGAGGGGGTAGGCAGATCCGATTTCGATTTTGATGCGCTCGGCTGTGGGTTCTCCGATCAGAAGATTATGTTTGGCGCGCATATATTGCACGACATCTTCATCCATCTCATCACCTGCAACGCGGATCGACCGGCTGATCACGATCCCACCAAGCGAGAAAATGGCGACTTCGGTGGTTCCACCACCAATATCAACGATCATACTGCCGCGCGTTTCTTGCACAGGCAGCCCAGCACCAATCGCAGCTGCGACTGGCTCCTCGATTAAATAGACTTCACGCGCGCCAGCGCGGATGGCGGCATCGTATACAGCGCGTTTCTCGACCTCAGTGACACCACTGGGGATACCGACTACTACACGCGGGCGCGGGATAGGTACCCAACTTTGTTCGTGCGCTTTGTGAATAAGATGGTTGAGCATAGCTTCGGTGATCTCAAATTCGCTGATCACACCATCACGAACCGGACGGACAATTTGGATGTCCTTCGGGTTTTTGCTCCACATTTCTTTAGCGCGTGCGCCCACTTCAATGGGGCGACGGGTTTTCTTTTCGATAGCGACGAAAGAAGGCTCGTTAATGACGATACCTTTGCCGCGCACACTTACCAGCGTGTTTGCAGTGCCGAGATCGATGCCGATGTCGAGGGAGAATAGCCCAAAAAAGTAATCCAGCGGACCTAACACACGGCACTCCTCACAGCATGAATCAATTTCAGATTATAACATGACGCCGATCATATCTAAACGAATCGTGCGCGGGAATAGTATTTTTTAGGGCATTTTCCCCTTGCGACGTTCTCATTAAATGTTCATTCGCTTGGGCGGATATCGCCACCCCGTCCCCAATTGAGCGCCCTATTGTCAGCCAGCGCAAAGAAAAAGGCGATGATCAAGGTGGATCAACGCCTTTTTAGTGGCTGATAATTCCGCTAGGATAGCAGCAAATCGCCGAAAATCAATCAAGGGATATATGTCTCTATAGTAATATTTGCAAATGTTGCTTCGTCAGGCACCTATTTCAAATTCTCGATGCAGACGATAATGGGTTTCGCCATCCGCGCGTACCAATAGGCAGATGCTTTTTACCGAAATGGGATCAGGCGGGAACAGCGTGTTCAACACTGCGCGCAGCGCATGTTGCTGTATGCCTGAATAGGGCATCATCAGCGTGAAATGGGGCACCCACCCATCGAGCATATACGGAGTGAAGTAGCGCTTCACGCGCTCGACATAAGCAGGGGGCAATGTTGTGGGGTCTAACTTGGCATAGTTGTCACTGATATTGGAACCACTGCCATAGGGATTGACACGCGCTGTGATGAGGGTATGCAGCATCAGCATTGCTGGGTTGGGATCGCACCGTAGCACAATGATTTCATCATTCCAAATGGTGATGCGTTCTTCAATGGGCATGAGTATGAATTCGGTCATGGGGCTAAAACATTTAATGACGCCTTCCAACTCGCGCTCGATATCTGGCAACAGGGTAGGGTCATAATGCAGCGAGTAGCCGGTGGTGACATGAAAGCCATAGGTTTGTGGTTGTGCCACCCATGCGTCATCCCATTCAGGCAGTGCCGCGCGGGTTGGATTGTCAGTGGGCAAAAATTCCCCCGTGCGGGCATCATAACCAAGGAGTTGTGATCCCCGTTGGTACAAGGCACTTTCGGCGGGCGGAACATAATAGACGGCAAATTTTGCGCCCAATCGTGACTCCTTTCAGCATGGATATCGGTTCAACTTCTGCGAACACTGGTGCATAATCGCTTGGGTAAAAAGGCGGCTTGGCGATGGTGATCACTTTGCTGCTAATGGATATGCCATTCAACCGAGGCGGTGCCATTCTCGGTTCAAAATCCATCGTTATGATAGGAGCTACGCACATTGAAGGTCATAACACTGAATTTCATCCGATTAAATCCTCAAGCACCCCATCTAGCGAGTCTTGTGTTTCAATGATGATGGTGTCGTCAATCACATCCGCCACATCTTCAGGATGATGGAATACGCCGATGAGGGCGACGCCCTGCGCTTTGAGTTCTGCGATGCGTGCTGCCAGCGAATCGCGCGTAGCGACATCCAACGAGGCTGTCGGTTCGTCCAGAAGCAGCAATCGTCGTGGGGCGATGAGCGCCCGTGCCAAATTGACTTTTTGTTGTTCGCCACCGGAAAAGGTGGTTGGATAGGCATCCCATAATTCACGCTTCAACCCGAAGTTGTCTAGCATTGCTGCGGCTTGTGCTTGCGCTTCAGGGTGGGGCATCGTCGTCAGCAGCGGTTCGGCAACCAATTCCAAGGCACTAACACGGGGACGGGGACGTAAAAATTGCGACACCATGCCGATTTCTTCTTGGCGCAACAACAGAATATCCGCATCTGCTGCGCGCGCCAAATCAATGGTGCCGTGCTGACTATGATATAAAGCTTCGCCATTGGTGGGGAGGTAGCTCCGGTAGAGGCAGCGGAGTAACGTCGATTTACCTGCGCCATTCGCGCCACTGACCAACAAGAACTGCCCAGCGCTGAGGGTGAAATTCAGGTTGGCAAAGACCGAAATGGTGCGCCCAAGATGGTGAATGTGAAACGTTTTCCCATAGTCACGAACATCAAGGAGAGTCATAGGGGTGTGGTCCGATCTAGAGTTTGGCATGGACAAGTTGTTGGGTATATGGATCTTGGGGGTCTTCCAAGATTTGATCGGTCAAGCCTTGTTCCACAACCCGACCATTGCGCATCACCATGACGCGATCCGCAAGCGTGCGGATGACGCCCAGATCGTGCGAGACGATGATCATGGTAATTTCGCGCTGGCGTTGAATCCGCTTCAAGGTGTCCAATACGGTGGCTTGGATCGAGACATCCAATCCGGTGGTTGGCTCATCTAGCAACAGTAGCCGGGGTTTGAGGGCAATCGCTTTGGCGAGTTGAACACGTTGCTGCATCCCCCCAGACAACACGCGCGGCGGGTCATCCATGCGGTCGAGCGGGAATTCGGAGGCGCTCAGGGCATCGCGGGATTTCTCGCGCAAGGTGGCGAAGGTGCGTTCACCTGTGATCAGCAACCGTTCGGCGACATTGCCACTGCTGCTGTAACGCATTCGTAAGCCGAGGTGCGGATTTTGGTAGACGATGCCAATATGATGAACTTGTACGGCGCGGCGGTCAAATCGGTCGAGATCGAATAGATTCTTCCCGCGTAGATCATCAATGTCGAGAGAGTAGCTGCCGCTATCGACAGCCTCTTCAAGATTGAGCAAACGCAAGACCGTTGATTTACCCGAACCCGACTCCCCAACGACGCCCAAGACCTCCCCGCTATAGGCTTCAATATCGACATTACGAACGGCAGCAAGTCGTCCATAGGATTTATTTAATTGGCGCGCACTGATGAGCGGAACACGTTTATTGATCTGGGGTGGATTCAGCATCATCGCGCCTCTTCAAGTAACCCGCATGATAAAACTGCCCATCCTCGTCATAATAAGTCGGGGCGATGGTGTTGGGGTGCCCATGTTGTTGATTGACTATTTTTTCAAGGTAACTCGTATCCGACAGTTCATAACTAGATGCGCCATCGTCTTGGGGGATTTCGGTCATGAATTTATTGCGGACACCCGTCGAATGGCTGACCCATGTCCGTTGATCTTCCACCTCGAAGGGCATGTCGCTAAATTCCAATGGAAAGACATTGGTGTACGGCGGTACGGCGTACAGGCGTTTTTCGCGTCCGGCGGAGAGGAGCGTAAGGTGGGCGGATTGATGGAGCATGGGGGTGTCCCAACGCGGGATTGGGCTTGGCGACATGATATAACGGTCATGCACCATCACCGGATAACTGGCACCTTGCATATAGCGCCCAAATTGCACCAGTTGTTCGTATAGCACCAGCCACATTTGCCCATAATCGGCATCGGCGTGCAAAATGCGTGATTTTGCCATGTCGGATTCGACAGCACGTAAGGGTTCTGGGTCGGGCACTTGCAAGATCAAGGCTTGACCCTCGTGCAGACGTTCTTCTGGGAAGCGGTGACGGCTTTGCAGGAGGGTGGCTTGGGTGGTATCTGTCGTGGTGGCGGCACCGGTCATGCGCTTGATGAAGCGGCGCAAATTGGCGGCATTTACCGAATCGTCCGCCCCTTGATCGATCACTTTAATGATGTCGTTGGGTCCCGCCAAACTGAGTGTCACTTGTAGACCGCCGGTGCCCCACCCACGCGCAATCGGGAGTTCGCGGCTGGCATAGGGAATCTGGCAACCGGGGATGGCGATCCCCTTCAGCATCCGGCGGCGCAACTCGCGCTTGGCAAACGGATCGAGGAAACCATAACTATAGCCTGACTTTTGATGAACCAAATTGTGGAGGGTCATGTCGTGGTTGCCTCTTTGAGATCGTCCATGGGGGTAGCGGTTGCTTCGATTATGCTTTCTTTGCCAGCGGCATCATCACCATAAAAGGTGCTGATGACCTTGCGGACATTATCGGTGCTGCTGCCGAAGGTGACATAGTGGGGCAGTTTGAAGTGGATGCAGAAACCAGATGACTCTAGCGGTTCGGTGTGGTAGAGGACAAAATCTTCAGAAAGCGCCTCGTGACCGCCAACATTGCTCATTTCAATATCGAGAGTCGCGGCGGCGATTAATTTGACCTCGTTCCAGCCAAAAGTGGCGGCAAAACCGATCTTGTAGCCGGTCTTGTCGTTGGTGACCACTTCCGCTTGGCTGGTGCGCACCCGACCGGGGCTGAATAGCGCACCTGTCACCGGATGCTTGACTTTCACGTCAGCATAGGACAACCGCAATTCGTTGACGGTGGGATGCACAAAGCCATAACCCCGCATACTGGCATAGCCGAGCGCCAAAACACCGCCGGTGTCGGCACGCGCCAGCGATTGCAACCGATGCGCGCGCGGGGCGGGCACGGCGAGGGCATCGCGCGTGACATCAGGGATGTCGGCACCCTCGATGGGCATGTCGGCTTCTGTCGTTACGGTGGGCAGCATTCCTTGTTGACGTAGCCAATCCGCGACCATTGGGTAGTTGCGTGCAGCAGGGGTTTCTGCACGTTTGGCTTCGTTGAAGTCGGGTTCGTAATCATCTTCCAAAACTGCTAGATTCAGCAGACGATGGCTGTAATCCAACGAGGGACCCAAGATTTGCCCGCCGGGGATATCTTTGAATGACGCAGAGATGCGCCGGACGATGAGCGTGTCTTCGAGTTTGAGCGGTTGGGCATAGGCAAGGCGTGGTTGGGTGGAACGATAAGCGCGTAACAGCAAAATCGCTTCGTACAACTCACCGCCCGATTGGGCAATCGCTAGTGCCGCCAATTCTTCAGAATACAGGGAAGCCTCACCCATCACGCGATCCACGAGGTAAGGCATGGTTTCGATGATGATATCGACTGCCTCGCGGGTAACATCGCCTTTGAGTTGGTGATACAGGCGTTCCGATTCTTGGATCGCTTCTTCGCCGCCTTTGGTTGCCACATAAGCCATGATCTTTTCGCCTTTTCGTTACAAAATGCTCGTGGTACGCGGCAAACCCACGACCTGATCGTCATCAATGAGGTAGATGTCCCAACCGCGCGGATATCGCGCGACACTTTGGCGGAGTGTCCAAAAGGCTGCGTGTATGCCGTCGATGGTGAGCGTTTGGGTTGTGTTGGGGGGGATGCCGGGACCGCTTAAGGTGTATGTTTCACCTTGACCGAAGCGGCAGCCAATGAACAGAGTTGCGCTTTGATCGGGGTACAGCAAGCTCCCCGTGCTGGCAGTCTTGATAATTTCTAGCAAGTCTGTGGTCAGGGTGGGGTAAAAATGATATTCGGCACGGTCGGAGGGGAAGGCGCGCGCGCCTGAACGCGAAAGATAATCTGATAGATCTGCCGCTGATGTGTAGTAGGAAGTTTCCAAATCGACCAGCGTATCCACGATAGCGTGGAAAGCAGCGGTGCCCCCAGTAGGTAGCGTATAAGCACGACCGGGGTAGCTGAGCGACCACATTAATGCTAGAAAGGTTTGGCGGGTCAAGGCTTCTTCGGGGGTGTAGGGGGGCACATCGCCGAGAGGTATCAATGGATTGAATGTCGATTGGCTCATTGGAAGGTCTCCATTTCGACGCGCGTTGCCCCAACTTGACGGAGCAGGTCTTCATCCGCGGCAGTTTGCAAAGCGTGTTGCTCGGTTGCGAAGGTGTAGATTTCAGCAATAACGGTCGGAACTTGGTTGGCGGTGACTGCGGCGTCAAGGACAGCAACTGCCAGCGCAAACAAGAGATCGCGCCCTGCGACCATGCCATACCCTTCGACCGATGCGCCTACACGGACACGGGCTTCGGCAACTTGGATTTCGCCAAGGTGAAACAATGTCCCTTGAGCCGTATCTGTGTAGGGTAACATAATAAGACCCGTTCGGTTCTCTAACACAACCACCGATTCTAACTGAGGCAAGAGCGCTTCTGCCAGATCGATCACAGCGCTGGCGGGGGCGTGGGTCAAAATGGAGAGCAGATCACCTTGCGAGAAGGAACTAAAAGATGCGGGCATAGAATACGCCTCATGATGATTTCGGAACGCGAAGTTAGTATCTTCGTTGAGCGACATTTGTCAATCAAAATGTGTAACTACACACCCCTCACCCTAAATCCCTCTCCTATAAGGGGCGAGGGACTTTCTATCGTGTTTCTCCCCTTCTCCTCTTGTGGGAGAAGGGGTCGGGGGATGAGGGGTAGCTGTGTAGTACGCCAATGTCACATTAGAGACCACGTTGCCTTTTAAGCTTGGAACGACGGGAACGGGTGCGGTTATCCAAATGAGACATGACCAAAACAGCCGCTT
>JBBRTY010000076.1:0-16271 GCA_038248285.1 Aggregatilineales bacterium | reverse complement strand
GGGGACACCCGGCAAGTAGCTCGTGAAAGCGAGAATCGTGATCGCTTGCTGTCAGTGACGTGGCTATTTGGAGCCGAAAGTCTCGCCAGAGACACGACTCCATAAGAAGCCGCGCCGCTTTAGCGGTTGCGGAGTGTCACACTGGCTTGCTATTCAACCATAATCTTTCTATTCAGAATGTGTGGGTCAAGAGGACATCGATATGTCATTTTTTAGCAATCGGCGACAAGTAGAACTGCCACCTTCACCCTCGCAAACGGGGGAACGTACCCCATCCGTGACGGTCTCCGCCCAGCAACCTGTTGGTTTTGAGACGGTGTTGGGTGCCAACAGCATTATGGAAGGGCATTTGCGTAGTAGCGCCAATGTCCGCTTGGATGGCACCTTCACGGGGACGTTGGAAATTTCTGGCAATGTCTTGGTGGGAGAAACCGCGCGGATCACCGCAGATATCAATGCGCGCAATATCTCGATTGCGGGCGCGGTGCGCGGCAATGTCAGCGGCAAGAAGGTGCAAATCCTACGCACAGGGCGCATTTGGGGGGATATCCACGCACAGGCATTGACGACCGAAGAAGGGGCGTTCATCGATGGCAAAATCACGATGACCCGTTCCGACATCACTGACGCCATTGCCAACGAGACCTTACTGCAATCGACAGCGGCTCCCGTCAGCGGGGAACCTACCCTGACCGAGGCGCAAATTGTGCCGCAAACTGCCGCGAAAGAGATAGCGGGCGCTGGACAGATAGCGGATGATGAACAAACAACGGTTGCCGAAGAGACAACGGCGGTTACCCCGCCCATTGCCCCGGAGTCGGGCGCGACGATAGAGTCGGTGCTTGAGGGTGACGATGCGGATGATGTTTCTGATAGCGACCTTTCCGAAGAATCCAAGTAAAGGGTCAAGGCAGTTTAGTATGCGTAAAATCAAGATTTTAATGTTGTGTATGGGCAATATTTGTAGGTCGCCAATGGCGGAAGCGATTTTTCGCGATATGGTGGAAAAAGAAGGCTTAGCGGATCACTTTGAGATCGATTCGGCAGGCACCAGCGGCTATCATGTCGATCAACCAGCGCACGCGGGGACATTGATGGTCTTGAGCAAAGCGGGGATCGCTTATGACGGGCGTGCCCGTCGTATTGAGCGGTCGGATCTCGATTACTATGATTATGTGCTGGCGATGGATCGCGAGAATCTATCGTTTGTGCGCAAGGCGTCGGGGGGGAGTAGTGCCGAGATTAATTTATTCTTGGCGTATGCGAAAGCAGCGGGAGCGGTCAAGATTGACGAGGTGCCCGATCCTTACTACGACAATACCTTTGATAAGACCTATACCTTGCTTCGGCGCGGCAGCGAAGCGCTGCTAGACTATCTGCGCGCCGAACACAAGTTGCTTAACAAAGTAACTTAACGCCCCGTCCACTGGGGAGGGCGTTTTTCGAGAAAAGCGCGGAAACCTTCCAAGCCGTCCTCAGCCATCAGGATATCGCGCTGGTGAGCGGCTTCGCGCGCCAGCGCATCCTCATAACTGCTGTTGAGCGAAGCCAGCAATGCCGCTTTGCCCCGTCGTAAGGCGTTGGGGGCTTGTTGGCTGATTTTTTCGGCATATGCCCACACCTCGGCGCTGAACGATTCAGTCGGGTAGACCTTGTTGGCTAAGCCGATGCGATAGGCTTCGGCGGCATCGACATCTTCACCTGTCAAAATCATCTCTAAGGCGCGTCCGGTGCCGATCAAGCGGGGCAGCAAATAGGTGCCGCCGCCGTCGGGCACCAAGCCGATGCGTATGAACAACTCCGCAAATTTACCCCGTTCACTGACCAAGCGAAGATCACACGCCAGCGCCATATCACACCCAATGCCAGCGGCGTAGCCATCCACCGCCGCGATCACGGGCCACGAACAGGAGCGGATCGCTTTGAGCGTAGGTCCGTAACATTCGGTCAATAGGCGATAGGTGGCGTCGGGACCAAAGCCATCGGCAGCGGCTTTTTTCAAGTCGGCTCCCGATGAAAAAGAACCACCGGCACCCGTCAAGACAATACAACGGGTGCCATCGTCCTCAGTCGCCACAAGCGCAGCGCGGAGCGCGTCCATGGTGATATCATCGACGGCGTTGCGGACATGGGCGCGGTTGATCGTCAATAGGGTGACGGCACCGCGCTTTTCGATCAATAAAGAATCAGTCATCAGATTTTAACCTTTGGGACGTGGTTTGGGGGTGCTATCAACAGATGCCGAGCGCGATTTTAAGGGGGTCTCGGCGGTGGTACGTTTTGGCAAGGCGGGGGTGGTCGCGGTGGGGCGCGGCTTTACGGCGGATTCAACAGTCGCGCGGCGTGGTTGGGCATCAGCCGTCGGGCGCTTGGGGGGCGTGTCTTTGGCTTTTAAGGTTTTTTGCAAATCGTTGATCAAGATGCTGCTGTTCTCATAATCACCGCGCATGGGGATATACAGGTATGCGCCCAACGGCAAGAGCGCCAACGCGAATAGTACGTTGCCACTGCCGATCATGCCCAAAACCATGAGCGCAACCCCGCCCAACATGGCGATGATGCCTTGCTTGCTGGCACCACTGGGGACGGTGGCATCGATCACCGTGCAACCGTCCCGCCGTTCCATCTTTCCGTGCAAAGTCGTGCGGCGCTGAAATCCGCCGATCACTGGGGTGGTGATGCTGAGCGCGAATGCGCCGTTTTTCTCAACCCAACCGTCGAAACCGGGGCGGCTGCTGGTGCCTTTGACCTGCATCCGTTCATTGAGCGCGGTCAGGGATTGTGCGATGGTTTTTTCGGTATACAGCTCCAAACGCATTGCTTGTTTTCACGCTCCTTTAGATTTAGGGGATTGGGGTTTAGGGATCAAGATTTGGGGGGGAATCTCCCCCTATGCTTTGCCTTATGGTGATTTTAGCAATTCTATTTTACAACATTGGGATGGATAGCCCACCATCTACCACAAAAACTTGTCCCGTCGTAAAGTTAGAAGCTGGGGACGCCAAATAACAGACGATACCAGCGATATCCTCTGGTTCGCCGATACGATTTAAGGGCGTGCGGTCGGTGACGGACTTCAGAAGTGTCTCGTTTTCCCACAATGTCCGCGCAAACTTGGTGCGCACCAAGCCGGGCGCGACCGCGTTGACATGGATGTTGTCCGCCGATAACTCCATCGCCAACGTTTGGGTGAGGCTGATGACAGCGGCTTTGGTCATGCTATAAATACCTTGCCACGCCCCCGGACGGATACCGTTGACCGAGGTGATATTGATGATCTTGCCCCCGCCGACGGCACGCATGGCAGGGACGACCGCCTGTGTCAACCAAAAATTACCCATGATGTTGACTTCGATGGTTTTTGCCCACATGCCATCTTCGGAATCAAGGATGGGGCCAAAATGCGGGTTGGTGGCGGCATTGTTCACCAAAATGTCGATGCGTCCATAAGTTGCCAGCGCGCTTTGCACCATGGCTTGGAGCGCGGCTTTATCGCCATTATGCGCGACAATCGCCGTAACCTCCGCGCCTTGTGCCCGTAAGGATTCGGCAACGGGGTCAAGATTTTCTTGCTTACGGCTGGTGATGATTATTTTCGCGCCCGCGTTGGCGAGCGTTTCGGTAATCGCTTGCCCGATTCCGCGTGATGCCCCGGTGACGATGGCGACTTTGCCGGTGAGATCAAAAGGATGTGTCATATTTAAAGCCTCAATAATTGGTGATCTTTAATCTGTAAGCGCGCATTATACTTGGCACGGTGTATCTTACCAATTGGGGTGTTTTTAGCGGACGGCACGAACTTTGAAAATTGTGTCCATCTTTCTAAAATATCTCTTCGCGTACCATCAGTTTTGAACGATTTGCAAGCTAGTGAGAGGGATTATCGCGATGAAACACAATTTGAATCGTCTTTTTAGAGTAACGGGAACCTTATTCCTGTTGGCATTTTTAGTGGCAGGGTGTCGCAGTGCGGGCGGATCCAGCACTGAGACGTTTGCGATCCCATTCCCCAATGATGACCTCACCACGATTACCTTGACTGCCAGCGCGGGCAATATGACGGTGCGTGCCCAAGATGGGGCAAGCCTGAACGGGACGACCACGACCAACGTGGGGGCATGGCGTACGACTTCGACGGTTGGAGGGGATAGCATTACCCTGACGCAAGCACAAGCCAACGCCGATGTGATCCCGAATGCCGAGAATATATGGGATATCGCACTAGGGCGGGCACAGCCCATCGTGTTGAACGTGCAAAATGGTGCTGCCAATGGCAACTTTGATTTGAGTGGTTTACGGTTACGCGGCATGACAGTGCAAGGGGCTGCTGGCAATATTGCGTTGCGGTACCCTATGCCAAACCCCGAAGCGGATGGTGGGCAGATCACGATCAGGTTGCAAAATGGCGGGGTGACGGCGCATGATGTGTTGAACTTCCATCTTAACTTATGGACGATCACCACCTTTGGTGGCGATGTCGAACTCGTTTTCAATGGCTTGGAAAACAACTTGACCCAAGATCTGCTCGTCAACATCACCACGCGCACAGGCAATGTCCGTCTTGCTGTGCCCATGACCGTCCCTTCTCAAATTATCTATCGCACCGCCAGCGGGGTAGCGGTGACGATCGATCCGCAATTTCAACAACTGGATCAGATCACCTATACCAACAGCGCCTATGCCGATGCGGTGACTCCGCGCTTACAAGTGGATGTTCGCACCTCGACCGGCGATTTTCACTTGATCGGTGCGGACTAGGGGCAGGCGGTCATGATTTACGACATTACCCGCATGGTTTCACCGACGACGGCGGTCTTTCCCGGCGACACTCCTTATCAGGCGGTGCCGCTGTCGCGCATCAGCGACGGGGCATCGGTCAATCTGGTGACGATCACCACGACGCCGCATGTGGGTACCCATGCTGATGCACCTTATCATTATTTGCCCGCAGGACGGCACCCGTCACAACTGGCGTTGGAGCCGTATATTGGGCAGGCACAGGTGATCTCCGTCGCCAACTCATCGGGCGAGATCACGCTAGAGGATGTGGGCGAAGCCCATTTGGTGGCAGGGGTGCCGCGCATTTTGATCCATACTTGTGCTAGTGAGTGGGCGGATGATGTATGGCGCACGGATTTTCCGTATCCGAGTGTGGCGTTGATCGAGGCGTTGGCGGCACGCGGCATCCTCTTGATCGGCTTAGATGTGCCGTCTTTCGATCATGCTGATAGTACGCTGTTGCCGGGGCATCAAGCACTGGGTCGCCATCAGATTATGAATTTGGAGAACCTGTGTTTGCGGGATGTGCCGGACGGCGTTTATGATTTAAGTGCCTTGCCATTGAAACTCGATTTGGCATGTGCTTCGCCGGTGCGCGCGGTGTTGCGGACGCTAGACTAAGCAGTGCATAAATAACACAGCGGACATGCGCTTGCGTGTCCCTACAGAGAGGGAGATAGTGTGGGCAATGTGACGAGCTGGGTGCTTTTTTTTATTTTCGGCGTCGTCCTTGTGGCGATGTATCTGTTGATTCGGCGGCAAATCTTGTCCCCCTTGCTGGTAGGGGCGCTTGGCGTGATCGCCAGCATTGTCTTGATGACTCTGAACAGCTTGGCACAGAACAACACGATTTATCAAGCTATTTTCGTCGGTTTTAGCATCGGGGGCTTGTTCAGCGTCGGTATCTTGGCGATGGCATTGTATTTCTTGCGCAACGAAACCCGCCGCGCCCCAAACGATGCCCCCCAAAACAGGTAAGCATTCTAGGGATTAGGAAGCGATCACCGCGATGATGAGGCGGTAGCGCCCGGTGCCTTCCCATCGACCGGCTTGCAGGGTATAGGTGCCGTCTGCGGGCAATTGCACTTGGGCGATTTGGGCATTGATGCCGAGATCGGTATCCGTTGCGTCATCATTGCTGGCGATAAAGGTTCCATTGGCATCGTAAAGCGACAACAAGGCGTCGAGATCGCCACTGGTGGCGATCATCGTCAGCGTGAGCGTTTGTCCGGCGCGCCCGCTGAAGGTCCACCGTTCTTGGGGGGCAAGGTCGCGAATTTCGCCCTCGACCTGAACCACGTTTTGCACCCCTAGCGCTAATGGGGCATCGCGGCGCAGCACCAGCCCATACACGCCGTCCCCCTGCCGTTGTTCCACTTGCAAGCGATAGGTGCCCGTTTGGGGCAGCATGGTGGGGCACAAGGCGGCGTCATAAATCCCGAATAACCCGCTATCGAGATGATCATCGTTGTAGCCGATTTCGACGCCATCGGGTGCAAATAGGCGAAGTGCCGCGTCAACCCCGATGGCGACTGCATTGGTGCGGCGCAAATCGGCGGCATAGAGACAGATCGTCTCGCCCGATTGCCCCATAAACGCCCATTCTTGTGTGGGAATTTCTGACGTTAGCCGACCGAATACGGGTACATCATCAGCAAGTTGCTGCCCGCCGTAACGATCTGGTTCGGCACGGCGGCTCCATGCCCATAGCGTGAAGGCATTGTCGAAGCTGTAGAGTGTGTCTTGACCATAGACGAGGCTAAGGCTGCCCGCTGTGGCGATAGCGGGTATTGGAACCCCTTGCAGGGTGAAGCTGGCAATGCTGCCCGCTCTGCTCGCGATCACGATGCGATCCTCGGCGACCGCAAAGCCGGTCGTGCCATCGGGATGAATGGCATCGATCCAAAATTGTAAGCGCCAGCCTAGCTCGGCATTTTGTTTGCCGTTTTCGTCGGGTGCGGTCTCTAATACCGAGATCGCGGCACTGACCTCCCCTGTCATTAAAGAACGCAGCCATTCCAAGACCCACACCGTCCCTGATGGATCGACGCTGATGAGCGGGACTGTCGCTGTATTGAAATTTAGGTTGACAGAGGTTTCGTCCGCGTCGGTCAAAATATCCAACACATAGGCGTTGCCGCTCCCATCGACGGCATAGACAATACCAGCGGGCGCGGCGGCGACACTATGCGGCGCGCCCCCGCTGAACTTGCCGATAGGGTCAAGCCATCTGCCGGCTTCGTTTAAGCGTCGGATGCACCGACAGGCGCGATCACTGATGTAAACCACGCCGTTTTGATCGGCGGCGATGCCTGTTGCTTGAGCAGGATCGTTGAATTCGATCAGGCTGGTGTAAGCTCCATCTGTCGCGTCAAAAACAACCACGCCGCGCGTTGTGTCCAGCCCATACAGGCGATCGGCACGCCCTCGTGCCCAAGCGCTGATCACGAAGGTTTCGTCAATAAGGCTAGACGACCACAGCCAGCCGTAACTAGGCAGGGTGGGGGGTACAGAGGCGCTCAATGTTAGGCTGTCTAACAAGAAAGTGAGCGCCGCATTCAGCAGCAGATCGCCGCTAGGGGCGATCCCCACCAGCAGCAGCGCGCGGTCATCGGGGAGCAGGGCGATAATGCCGATGCCGAGCGTCACCCGTAGCCTGTCAACGGCGTCGATTTTCAGACCGTCTTGCCCAAAGTGTGTCTGCATAGTGTACTGGAGCGGCATCAGTCCGCGCGCGTTTATCATGCCTTCGAGCGTTTGGCGGCGGATGAGGTCGGTACTGACTTCTTCGAGGATCAGCAGGTCGATGTGACTGGTTTCACGGCTGAGGGTGATCCCTTGGGGTCGAAACGGCTCAGCGCGCGTCCAGCCTTCGGGCAGAATGAAGGCGAGATCGGCTTCTGACCAGTAGAGGGGGGCGAAGCTTGTTTGCGCGACGGAGCGCCCGCTCCCCAGAATCGTTACGCAGGACAGAAGGACGATCCAATCGTGTAAACGCATGGCTTATTGACGCGGGATCAGACCGACGACTCGCAAGCCATCGACTTCGAGATCACGCCGAGAACGCAGAAACGGATCGAGGAAATGTGCCGCTGCCATTAGGACGATCCCCGCCAGCACCCCCAAACCGATGCGCACCAGCGAACCAAAACGATCCGCCAGCGGTGGTGGAGTCGCGGTGACGGGCGATTCATTCAAGATAGACACGGATGCAGGGGTATCGCCTAATTGGGCGAAATACGTTTGACTGCGGGTGGAAAGGACTTCGATCACTGCGTCGCTAATGTTTTCGAGGAGGGCACCATCGGCATAACTCAGCTCGATGCGCCCGATGCTGCTGGCGTTGTCGGCGGCGATACCGATGCCGCCCGCTTCGACAGTCACACCTTGCCCGTCAAGGAGGCTGATCACTTCTTCTTTGAAGCGGCTGCCGCGCAGCCAGTCGGTGAAGGCATTGACCGTCAGTTCCGACGACCGCCAGATATCTTGATAATCGCCATCAGTGCGCGGCAATGCTTCGAGCGACTGCGCGGCGGTGTAATCAATACGTTTGGTGAATCCCCCGGCGCTAGGGGTTCGTGACAATACACTGGGCAAGGTCAAGGCGACGGTGATGATCACCGGAATGATGCCGATCCACCACCAGCGCCGAAGAATACGCCAAAGATTGAGTAATTCCAGCATAAAGGTTCCCTCATATCCAGCACCATATGGGCATTATAACGTAGGGGGACAGGAAAAGAAAAACGGTAACTACACACCCCTCACCCAAAGCGAAGCGGCAATCCCTCTCCATAAGCGAAGCGGCGGGGCGAGGGACTTTCTACTGCGTTTCTCCCCTGCTCCTCTTGTGGGAGAAGGGGTCGGGGGATGAGGGGTAGCTGTGTAGTTACGAAAAACGATTGCAAAGGGGTTGTGGCAACTCTGCGAAGGGAGGCGGGGGTGTTTAGGATTTTCTTCGTGCCTGCGTGCCTTCCTGTTGAGCTTTTTGTTTTTCCCATGCGGTTTCGACATAGGCGGTGATCACACGGTTAAAGATGCTCGCGTCAAATTGGGCAGCATGGGCGCGGATAGCGGCGCTGTCGAAAGAATCGGCGTCAAAATTTGCCATCGCCACTGCTAGACTGTCCACGGTCATGTCCGAGAACAGCACCCCCGTTTTGCCGGGGATCACGGTGTCAAGCGCACCCCCCCCGCCATAGGCGATCACGGGGCGTCCGGCGGCTTGTGCCTGTACTGGGGTGATGCCAAAGTCTTCTAAGCCGGGGAATAAAAAGGCTTGGCAACGCGCCATCAGGTCGGGCAGGGCGTCATCGGGTACATAGCCCAAAAATTCGACGGTCGGACCGGCGGCGGCGCGCAACTTATCGATATCCCGCCCTTTGCCGGCGATTTTGAGCGGTAGCCCCAAGCGCGTCGCGGCTTCGACGGCAAGATCGATGCGCTTATAGGGGATCAAGCGCGAGACGACTAAGAAATAATCGTCATGGGTGGGGGCGGGTTGAAAGCGGGCAGTATCGACGGGCGGATAGATGATCACCGAGTCGCGGTCATAGAAAGTCTTGATCCGGTGCTGGATTTCGGTAGAGATCGCGATGAAGTGATCCACTCGTTGGGCGGCGGCATAATCCCATTTCTTAAGAAGTGCCGCCAGCGGACGCAACCCCATCTGTGCCGCTGTGCCAAAGCCTTCCCGCTCGATATAGGCGTCTAACTGCCATACGTAGCGGGTGGGGGCGAGGCAATAGCAGATGTGCAGGGTGTGGGCATCTTTGCGCACGCCATGACAAAAGCCGCTTTTGTTGCTGAGGATGACCTCTACATCGCGGATTTGGCAAGCCCCCCATGCCAGCGGGTAAAGGGGCAGATAGTAGGTGTGATGGCGATGAATGCCGGGCATCCGGTCTAGCCACAAGGGACGGATATCCCAATCGCGGTAGCTTGTCGGCATCAGGTCGGGGGCATAGATGCTGGTCGTGATCGGGCTGGCAGGGTATAGTGCGACCAAGGCTTCCAGGACATCTTCTGCGCCGCCGCGTTGGTTGAGCCAGTCGTGTATCAGCGCTAGTTTCATTATGGTTTTATGTCCGGTAGGGGGGTGTTTTTAAGGGCACGCAGGGGGGCAAAGCTGTGTCGGTGAAAGGGCGTGCCGCCATGCTCGCGCAAGGCTTGGGCATGTTTGGGCACCCCGTAACCTTTGTGGATGGCAAAACCATAATGCGGGTGCGTGGTGTCAGCCTCGATCATGACCTGATCGCGCGTCACTTTTGCCAGCACGCTGGCGGCGGCGATGCTCAGGCTGAGGCGATCCCCCTTGACGATAGCGCGCGATGGTAGGGTGCCGATCTCGAATATCGTGCAGCGGATCGAGTCCATCAACAGAAAGTCGGGCGTGACATCGGGGAATTGCGCGCGCAATAGCGCCACTGCGCGCTGCATGGCGATACAAGTCGCGGGGACGATGCCGATGGTATCGATCTCGCTTGCCGATGCCGCCCCAACGCCCCATGCCAATGCTGTCGCTTTGATATGGTCGATCAAGTTGACGCGCGCACGGGCGGTCATTTGCTTGCTATCGCGCACCCCCACAAGGATTTTGCGGAGATCGCGCACATCCGGCGGCAAGCAGACCGCGCCCGCCATGACCGGGCCCGCCCATGCCCCGCGCCCCGCTTCATCGATCCCGATCACGCGCTTGTAACCTTGCGCCCACAGGTCTTGTTCCAGTTCAAGACCGGCGGTCAGTTGGTTTGGCATAGAATCCCTGTCGCCAGTTGCGGCGGATTTCGCCGATCTCGCGCAGCATCTTGAGCGAATCTTGGATCAGTTTCATGCGGCTGTCGGCGTCGAAATACCAAGTGATTGGCACCTCGCGCACACGATAGCCGCGCTTGAGGGCGATAAAAAGAATCTCGACATCAAAGCCAATGCCGGACATCCGTTGCACTTGGAACAAATCTTCGGCGGCGACGCGGTGGAACATCTTGAAGCCGCATTGGGTATCTTCAAATTGTGGGATGGCAAACACTTTGATGATGATATTGTTGATGCGCCCCATGATATGGCGGTATTCTGGTTCGCCGATGCGCTGTGCGCCTTTGCCCTCACGGGTGCCGATATGCAGGTCATAGCCTTCGCCAAAAGGGGGCAAGAATTTGACGATCTCGTCAATCGGCATGGACAAATCAGTGTCGCAAATAAAGCGATATTCACCGGTCGCGGCAAGCATCCCCGCTTTGACCGCCAAGCCTTTGCCGCGCGTATGGACGACCATCAGTTTGACATAAGGGTGATCGGCGGCGAAGGCACGGGTCACTTCTTCGGTGCGATCATGGCTGCCGTTTTCGACAACGATCACTTCCGTCTCATAGGACTGGGATCGCAAAAAAACGTCGATCTTGGCGAGACTCGGCGGTAAACGATATTCCTCGTTGTGAGCAGGAATAATAATGGATAGAAATGGGCGAACTGTCACTACGACTTTCTCCGTGCAGCGTGGTGGGCGGAGGACTCAATTTGCAACATAGACATTTCCAAGCGTTTCGGCATTCCCGATGGACATAGCATGAAATGGTTCAAAGTTGAAAATCAACGATCCCGCGTCAATATCATTTCAATATCGGCATCGCTAACGCGACGCTGTGCCATGATCTGGCGTCGTTTGCGCAACATCAGCGGGATTCCCAAGACCCCTGCGAGGATGCCGCGCAGACGGGCACGGGCTGCTTCACCACGCCACGCCTGTAGTGCCTGCCAAACTATTTTTATTTGTGTCTCCAAAACCTGCCAACCGTATTTTTGCCATAAGGGGTAATCTTTGACCAGTACAAAAATGGTGTTGCGACCGACATAATAGCTGGCTGTGACGCCACCCCCCGTTGCCGATAAATGATGGTACACGATTGCTTTGGGTGTGTAAAGACACTGCCACCCGCCAAGCTGAGCGCGCCAGCCCAAATCGACATCTTCCATTGAGAAGAAAAAGTCATCATCCAACACGCCCACATCGTCTAACAACGCCCGTTTATAGACGACCGAGCCGCCACACCCGCTAAAAACAAACTCTTCGCGGTCATACTGTCCGGCGTCCAGTTCCCAGACGCCTCGGTTGCCTGCCCGCCCATCAATGGTGAAATAATCACCAGCGGTGTGGATATGATCGCGCTTGTCGAACAAGAGCATTTTGCTGGCGACACTGCCGATTTGGGGGTGCCGTTCAAACGCATCTATGATCGCCGCTGTCCACTCCGCATCGACTTCGGTGTCATTGTTCAACAAGCAGATGTAATCCCCCGTAGCGGCAGCGATGCCGGCGTTACACGCGCCGGTAAAGCCGAGATTCTCCGGCAGTGCCATCAATTGCACCCATGAATAGTCACGCTCGATCATCCCCTGTGAGCCATCGCTAGAAGCATTATCCACGAGAATGACCTCTAAATGAGTATAAGTTTGCGCCGCCAGCGAGTCAAAACAGGTTGCCAAGAAGCGGATGCCATTCCAATTGGGTATGACGATGGAAAGCAGGGGCGGATGAGCGGTGGTCATGCTGTTGGGAAGCCTTCCCGCTCTAAAAACGCATCGACCGCGCTCTGCCAAGCGCGCAAACGAATGCCGACCAGCGCCCCGGCAAGATTTGCCAGCGGGGTGAATTCTGGCGGGTGCGACGCCCGTGCCCATTGGTGACTGGTGATGCCGCTAATGTCCATGTTTTTGCCGGCGCGTTCGAGGATATACCGGGCAAGCGTCAGGCGCGAACAAAAGCCCTCGTTGACCAAATGATAGGTGCCATAGCGCTCGGTTTCGATCAATGCCGCCACTGCGTCGGCAAGGTCATCGTTGTAAGTCGGATTGGCGATCTCGTTGGTGACGATGCGCAGGGGGCGACCTTCGGCGGCGGCTTGCAACACCACATGCACAAAATTGCGCCCACCATGCGCGAACAACCACGCCGTGCGGACGATATAATGCCGATTGGTGGCGCGCATGGTGGTTTGTTCGCCCACCCATTTGCTCATGCCATAGGCATTGATCGGGTGGGGGGACGCATATTCATGATAGGGGTGTTGGGTTTTGCCATTAAAGACCTCATTACTGCTGATGTAGACGACCGCCGCGCCCGCGCTGGCAGCGGCGAGGGCGACATTTTGCGCCCCTAGCCCATTGACGCGCAACGCTTGATCGGGGTCAAGGGCACAGGCGTCCACTTGCGTCCATGCGGCAGCGTGCAGCACGAGGTCGGGCTGGGCATCGCCGATCTGTTGGCGTGTGGTTTGGAAGTCGGTGATGTCTAACATGTTGTGGTCAGCACCGACGACCTCGTGATGAGCGGATAGGCGCGCGCTGAGGCTTGACCCCAATTTACCGCCGGCTCCGGTAATGAATATCCGCATAGTTAGAACTCCTTCAACAGGCTCAATAGATCGTCATCAAGATGCGTTCGCCAGCGCGATCCCCCGCCCAAACAGGGCTGAAGAAACGGTTGTTCATCTCTATGACTTCGCCCACGTCGGTGACGACTTCGATCAGCTCATGCCCATGTGCGGCTTTACGCCAGCCAAAATCGGTCATATTGGCGGAGCCTTTGAACGCCATCAGCCCGTCGAGCACGATTAATTTTTGGTGGGGCACATAGCCATCATCACTGCTAAAGACGCGCAGCGATAAATTGGGGGCTTCGTCTTGATAATCGGTCATCTCACGCATCATCACCTCGGTTTTGACGCCCGACACAATCCCGCGCACGGGGATGCGTTGTGCCGTCAACTTGAGCGCGCCCAGCAATAATGCGCTCATGCCATAGGTGGTGAAATGGACAAACTGCTCGGCATTTTGCAGCGACGCCAGCAATCCCCGCATGGGCGGGTATACCGAGGACAACTGCCCGCCATTGGAGTCGTGCATTTGGCGGGCGATGAGCGCCAAGCGCTGGCTATGTTCGATTAGATTGCGAAACTGGATCGTCAGATGGCGTTTGCGAAAATAATCGTGAAAACTTGGGAAATCATCGGTGAGGATATATTCCACCCCACATACCGCGCATCTGCCGTTCATATCATACAGGAGCGCACAACAGCGCTCACACAGAAACTGCGCAGGTCGAAAACGGAGCAGGCTGGCGATATCAAAGCGATTCATGGGTTGACCGCCCACGCCGCAAAAACGCGCTCCACTTCTTCTTCCCAATAGTGTTGCAGATCGTCGGTATCGCGCCCGCGTAGTGCCGCCGCGCGGAAATACCCCCCACCCGGGATGCCGGTCGCTTTGCTGACCACCAAGGCACAGATCATGCCGTGCCCGGCGGCTTCTTCGGCTTCGCAAATTGCGCCCAAAATACGCATAAAAGTATACGAGCCCGGATGAAGATGCACACTGGGGATGCGTAATGATAGCTCTGAATAGGTGATCGTTTGGCGCGCTTGGGCGACAGCGATCAACGCCGCATACATCTCATCATGGACAAGCTGCCATTCGGTTTCGGTGATTTTGAAACGGGCGAATTGGTGTACAGACATCATGCCCCGGACGCGATTGATGATTTCATTGCCATGTTTTCATTGCAGTGTCACGCTTAACCCGTTTTCGGTGATCGTGAGATCGGTCAACCGGTATTGCTGCCCATTGATCTGTGCGATGGTCTGCGTGAGGGCGTCATTGGCGATTTGTTCGATTTCGTCGAACCGGATCGGCAGATTGGCAGGGACCTGATTGTACAGGATTCCGTTGAGGTCGATACCAGCGACCTCGACGCGCCGCGTTCCCGAATTCCACTGCAAAACCACCCCCACCCGTTGGGAAAATCCGCCCAGTTCGGGCAAGGTGACATCCGCATTCACAATCGCTCCACCGGGGCGCAGATCGATTTGGACATTGCGCACCCGTAAATCGGGGGAGGTGCCCGCACAGACGGGGGAACGCTGGCGGCACAAGTCTTGTACGCCTTGTTCGCTCACTTCGGCACGTAACACGCTGGCTCCGTTGGCATTTTGTCCTAATGTGAATTCGTACAATTGCGGGCGGGTGTTGTTAAGCGTGCTTTGACCGTAGGTGCCGACCTGCACCATCACCGCGTCAGGGGTGACGATGTTGTTTAGAATGACTGTCGCGACGGGCGTGACATTGGCGAAAACTTGTGCGGTTTCGCCTTGTGATTGTAACCCCGCGATCTGCGCCACGATGTTGGGCAGACGCGGCAAAAACAAGATCAACGCCAGCACGAGGACAAAGCCCCCGACTGCCAAGACTGCTAGGCACCCACAGGCGATACCCCGTAGCGAAAATCCGTTGCCGCGCACCGGGGGTTGGGAGGACATGGGGGGGAAGTTCCGATTTGAACCGTTGATCATGGCGTGTTATTCGGCAGCGGCTAAACGCGCCGCGTATTGCCGTTGGTAGTATTCGAGATACTCGCCCGTCTTGATTTTACGCCACCACCACTCGTTATCGACATACCAGCGCACCATCTGCTCCAAGCCTTTTTCAAAGTCGTATTGGCGCTCCCAACCCAATGCCCGCGCTTTGTCGCTGTTCATGGCATAGCGTAGATCATGCCCTTCGCGGTCGGGGACATGTTTAATGAGCGCATCGGGCTTGTTGACAGCGCGCAACATGGCTTGTACGACATCGATATTGTGGCGTAGATCTTCGCCCGCGATGTTATAGGTTTCGCCCGTGATGCCGTGATGCAGTACGGTTTCGATGCCGCTGGCGTGGTCATCGACATAAAGCCAGTCGCGAATTTGCTTGCCGTCGCCATACAAAGGCAGGGGGCGGTCGTCAAGCGCTTCAGTGATGAAAAAGGGCAGTAGTTTTTCGGGATACTGGTAGGGTCCGAAGGTGTTGCTGCCGCGCGTAATCACAATGTCCATGCCGTACGTTTCGTAATACGCCTGCGCCATCAATTCGCCGCCCGCCTTCGCTGCCGAATAGGGGTTGCGCGGTGCCAACGAGTCCGTTTCGAGCGAGAACCCCATTTCGACCGACCCGTACACCTCATCGGTGGACACTTGCAAGAAGCGCCCGATGTTGTGCTTGCGCCCCTCATCCAACAAGATGTAGACCCCGATGGAATTGGTGTGCATGAAGGCGTCGGCGTCCAAGATGCTGCGATCCACATGGCTTTCGGCGGCGAAATTGACGATGGTGTCGATGTTGTGTTCGTTCAAAACGCGGCGCACGGTCTCGCGGTGGGCGATGTCACCTTGTTCAAAGCGACAATTCGGCTCGTCGTGGACGGGCAGTAGATTGTCACGATTGCCGGCATAGGTCATCTTGTCATAGACGACGATGGTGTAGTCTGGGTGCCGTTCCACCATGCCGCGCACAAAGGCGCTACCGATAAAACCGGCACCCCCCGTCACGAGGATGTTTTTCATGCCGATTCTTCCTTGCTGGTGGGCGGTGCAGGGGTGGTAATGTCAGCACTGGGCGCAGTCGCCGTAGGTGTGGGTGCCGTAGGTGCGGGTGCCGTAGGTGCGGGTGCCGTTGGGGAGGCT
>JBBRTY010000075.1:0-16322 GCA_038248285.1 Aggregatilineales bacterium | reverse complement strand
CACACGATGGGCAGGTTTGCGAACTGTACCGTTCGTCGATTTTATCATTGACCGTGATGCCGTGTCGCTCGGCTTTGTCGTTTAGGTAACGACGCAGTTTCCCGTGCGACCAACTGCTGATTTTCTGCTGGCTGAGGGCGCACATCCCCGATTACCAATGTGCCGATCTGATGATCGACTGCCCACTGCACGACGGCAGGGCTGATCTTGTGTTCACTGTCGCGGCGGCGCAACGCCTGTTTCGCAAGAAACCGATTCTTCCGTTTTTGGAGACGCCACCACTGGCGCGACTTTTTCATCAGCGCGGCTTGTGCCGTTTGAAACTTTGCCAATTGTTTGAAGCCATGTTGTCGGTCACTGCGCAACTTGCGGCAAGACACGATCACGGCTTCCTGTCCATCCGTCATGGTCGCGGGATGAATTTCACCCAGATCAAGGGCGGCGATCCCTTGTGCCGTCGTCGCTGCAACCGTCTGTCCGTCCTCAATCGCCAGATGCCACGCATAGCCGCGCCGCGCGCGGTTGTACACCAAGTCCACCGTCCGAAACGAGGTATCGGGCAAGGTGTGCAAAGCTTCGGGCAAACGAATGCGGACTCCCGCGCGTCCTCGTGCCAACGCCAACAAGAGGTCGTCCCCCAATTTTGATGATGCCCATCATCAATATATCAATCCAGACTCGGTTTAGCAAGCGTTAAACCTAAAGTGATCGGGGCGTTAATCCATCGCAAAACTCAGCAAATAGGCGATCAACGCATCGATATCTTCGGGCGCGACCTCATAAATTAGTTGATGGGTGCCCGTCATGGCGAACAATTGGTTCAAAGTAGTGGCGGAACCATCATGCAGATAGGGTGCGCTCAGCCATAACCACCGCAATGTGGGGGTGTCAAACATCATCCCCCCCTTTTCGGTTGCGCCGGTTCCCGTGCTGACATCGTATTGTTGCAAATCGGTGCCCGCTGGTCCGACATGGCACGACGCGCACGCTTGCTCGGCAAACACCGCTTCGCCTCGCGCCCGCAAAGGGTGATCAGTGGCGACGGGCGGCGGTGCTTGGATGCTGGTGATATAGGCGGTCAGCAAATCCAGATCGAGCGATAGCCCGACATGGGGCGATCCTTGCGCGGGTTGCAACAACCCGTTTTCTACCAAACCCGTGCCCCCCTGCAACGCCCGAATCTTTAGCTCGACATCGGACAGTTCATCCCACGTCGCTGACCAATTGTAAGGCACCGTCTCCGGTAATTTATACAACAGCGGGGTATTGCGCGGACCTTCGGGGAAATTGAGCCACACTCGCCCGTCCGACATCCCGTCAAAGTGACATGTGGCACAGCTCAGCGAATCGTTCGTACTCAGGCGGCTGTCCGAGGCATTGTTGAACAATTGCGCACCGATCAAGAGATCGAGCGACAGGCGTAGGTCGATCAGAGGCAGTACCGAAATCACCGCTAAAGCGTTGGTGTCAATCGTCGTCAGCGTGCCTTCGAGGGCATTGTGGACATACAATTTACTGTTGTCGTTGTTGAGCAGCACGCTGCGCGGATTGGCACCCACTGCGATATGCGCCCGTGCCTCCCCGGTATTGACATCGATCACCGAAATACTGTCACTGCCCGCGTTGGCGATGTATAACCGTTGGGCGAAGCGATCCAACGCACTGGCGAACGGCATATTGACGGCTTGATCGGCGGTGTCGAGCGTGATCCGCCCCGACCGGATCAGGCTCAAATCACGCAAATTCAGGACATTGACCACCGGAAACACCACAGTGTCATAGGTAAGCGCCGGATTTTGGGTATTCAGGCGGGTTTGCGTCAGATAAGCGATGCCGCGCGTGATATCGATCTCGAACGATTGCGTCAGTCCGGTATCGCTGCCTGTCGGCACCGTCGCATACACCCTGCCGGTGGGCAGATAGATCATGCTGACGTTGCCGCTCCAAAAGTGGGTGACGTACAGAAAATCCCCCCATACCGCCAGCCCTGCGGGCGCGTCCGGGACCGCGATCAGCGATAGCACCGCCCTATTGACGAGATCGACCACCGCGATTTGATCGCTCCCCAACAAGGACACGACCGCCGTCGTGTCATTCAATGTCAATACACCATAGGGCCAAATGCCGCCCAGTGGGATCGTCGCCACGACCGCTGGTTCGTCGATGGTGACGACTGAGAGTGTGCCGTTGATGCGATTGGTGACGATTGCCCATATGCCATTGGGGGTGATCGCCACGCCGCGCGGGTCGCGCCCGACCGTCACTTCGGCGATGATCCGGTCAAAAGTCGGGATCGCGATGGTGACGGAGTCGTTGATCATGTTGGCAGTGGCGACCGTTCGTCCATCGGGATGCAGGGCGATACTGCTGCTGCCACTGGCGCGAAAGGCGCGGGCATCGGGCAAAGCATACAACGGTAGCGGCGTGGGCGTGTTGTTAAACTGCGCCGTCGCTGTCGGTTGGGGGGCGACCAGCAGCACCCAAAATAGCACCAAGACGCTTATCAAAACGCCGATCAGGGTTAATCGCTGGGCGGGTAATCTGCGCGCAGAGGGTCTCATGGGGAAGTCACCAACCGATCATGAAAGAGGGTAAAGGTGCGGCTACGCAGCGCCGGTTGTCCTTGGGCATCGGTGCCGACCGCCACAAACGTCAACGTGCGCACGTCCGACACCCAACTGCCGCGCGTGCGGGTGTCAGTTTCAAGGATGGACACCTGTCGCCCCAACTCCGTAGCGCTATATTGATAGGAGAAACTTCGCCCACTGACGCGCAACGGCGTCTCCACCAAGACATAACCGGGCGTGGTCATGATCAACTTGGCGTCGATATTCGTCCAACCGACCGGCAGGGTGAAATTGAAATTGTAGGGCAACCCAATGGCGATCAGGGCGTCGGTAGTCGCGTTGTTCCACGAGATTGATTCTGCCTGAGCCTCGTTCGTGAGGGCATAAAATTCAAAGCGCCCATCTTCCAGACCGAGGATGCCGCCACTGATGCCGGGGGCTTCGATCACGCCTGCCGAGGTTCTGCCCGCATAGCTGACCGTGACCTGTGCTGTCCACACCCCCGCTTCGGTGATGACGAGGCGCGCCGTTGGGTCGAAGAAATAGCCGAAGGAGTTGGCGGTATTTTCAAATGTCTGTGCGACCCCCGACGGGCTGGTATAGGTAACCCGCACCGTCGCGGGCAGTGTCGGCGCGACTTGTCCAGAGAAGGTGAGCGCCTCGCCAACGGCGAACACATCCCCCGGTTCTAGTCCGGTCGGCACGATCACCATGTCATAATCGATATCGAGGTAGGTCACCAAAGTCCCGCCATCTGCGCCGCCGTCACTGCCCCGACCGGGCGGATAGATCCGTTCGCCGGGGACAGCTTCGGCACTGATGACGATTGCCGCCGCCGCATAGCCCGCTGTCGTGGGCGCATCACCCGATGTTTCGTCTTCGCCCATGCCGTGCAAGACCGCGCCGCCGAACAAGAAGACGATATCGTCGGGCACAACCCCATTGATGCCCGCGCCGATTTGACGATTGAGCGGGTCGTCATTGTTCCACGCGGTCGCCAAATTGTTGCTGTCGCCCGCGCTGACAAACTGCCGCACCGTCACATTGGGACGGGTCGCGCTGATATAGAAGTAATTGCCCCTGCCTGTGATCGGAATCTCATCGCGCGCGATGGCGGTTCGTGCCGCATCCGAACGTGCGCCCTCCCCGTCTGCGCTGGCAGCAGCCAACACCTGATCGGCATAGGCACCGGCTTGGTCTTGTAAGGTGATGACCGGTTGCAGCACACCTTCCACGCCGTCCGTCGTCCACAAAACATCGCCAGAATAATAAGGCATGGTGAGGCGCAACGCATCAACATCGACCCCCACCAGTTGGGCATAGCGCGCTAGATTGAACCACGCCGGACGCGGTTCGACCGCTTGTGCCCCCCGCGCCCCATGCGCGATCACAGAGTCGCCAAGGGGGGTGCTGGCAGGGGCAACCACGCCCGCACTGCGCAGGGCAGTCGCCCACAAAGTATTATCGATATTTTGGTAACGGGCTTCATAATCGATCACATATTCGCCCGCTTCGGGGAAGATAAACGCCGCGTCCCCCGGTTGGAAATAGCCGTTATCATTGGCGATGCCTTCGATCACTTGCTCGATCATAGGCGCGCCGCTGACAGGATAGAAGCGCATGCGCATCGTCACCGTTGCCGCAAATGCCGGGCTGATTTTGACGCCCGCGTTGAAGGCGTCGCCCACTACAAACGGCGTCCCCGGCAGCACGCCGGGGGTCAGATCAATCGGTTCGGCGATCAAGACGTGATACACACCGCCACCCTGATACGACCGCCCCCACGCATCCGGCACCGTTGCCGTTAGGGTGATGGTGTGATCGCCATACGCGCTAAAAATATGATCGGTGAAGCGTGGCTCTAACGTGGTTAGGCGGAAGGTATCGACCGGGCTGGAGACGCCAAACACGGCTTGCTCGTCATCGGCAGTCGTAGACAATTGGTTCTGAAGGAACGACGCCACACCCAGATCGGTGGTTTGCCCATCCGGTGCTTCAATAATCACGCTTAAGCGCCCCCCAGGCAGATCGAAAGGGATGAGCGGCGTCCCACTGACATCATAAAGATTGGGCATCAAGTTAGGCAGGTAAGGTTCTAGGGCGTAGCGAATCGGTTCGCGCGGAGCCGTGTTGGTGAAGGGAGGCAACACCAGCAGCGGGCTGTTAAAACGCACCCGATTGCTTAATCCAGCGGTATCGCTAAAGCCTTCGGGCAAGGTGCCCCGATTGCCATCGACGGGATCATCAATAAATAACGCCATCGGCAAGACGGCTTCGGTGATACCACCCACGCTGACCACTAGGGGCAAGCGCGTTAAGGTGATCCCCTCTGGTTGATCCCAGCGGATGCGCTGATCCCCGGTTTGCAGATAGCCGCGCAATACCGGGACATACAAGCCGGGCGGCAAATCGCGCGGAATCTGCCCGACAAAATCAATCGGATAGCTGACGGTATCCGTCCGCCGCACCACTTGGTAGGCTTCGGTGATCGCGCTGCCGATCAAGACCGAGCTTGATTGTCCATCGACCGGAATCCCTGAGGGCGTCAAGATATGCGACCAACCGTTGTTGCTTAAGCCGCCACTGGTCGCGCGCAATTCACCCTCCCGTTGTTGGGTGATGGGCTGATACGAGAGTTCAGCGACGATTTGGGTTTCCGCCGCCAATGCCACGCCTTGCAACGCCACATCCAATTCCAATGACCATTCATCGCCCGCCGCAAGGTTGATAGTGCCCGTGCGTCCTTGTGCATCCCACAACGCGCGTGTGTTAGAGGTGCCATCGGCATTGAGCGATCCGCCGACCGTGAAGCGCTCAATATCATTCCCAAGTCGCGACGCCACCCGCACAATACCGTCGATCTCATCGATTTTGGGGATCAGTTCGCCGACAAACGCCGTGACGATCTCGCTACCGCTGGCATCTAGCCACGACAGCGACTCCAGTTGCACGATATCCGTCCGTTGGGTGAAATTGAGGGGCACCCGTACTTCTAAATCCGTGCCGACGCGCCGGGCAAGGATCAGGGGGTCGAGTTCGCGCGTATTGGGGTTCACGCGGACGAGTTGCGCGGCGGTCTCGGCAACGGGATCGAAACGCAATTGGTAGGTGACGCCATCAATCGTCAAGTTGAGGTTGATTTGCTGCCCAGAAACGCCCAGCGCAATCGAGGCGATATTGGGGCGGGTGAGCGTGAGGTAGAGCGATTCGTTGTTGCGCAGCACCGTGATATCGCCCACTGTGACCGCGAAGCGTTGGGCTTGGGGATAGTTAATCCATTCGCTCCGATCCCCATCAATGGCAAGGCGCGTGATTGCTTCGGGCGCGCTGTTGACGCTGGCGGTGGGATACAAAATCGCACCGGGTCCCCCCGGCACAGACCCATTGTCCGCCCGCCTATCGACGGGGGTTTGTTGGGCAGAGGGGCTGATCCAGTACGGGGTGTTGACCGTGCCGATCAGTTGGGCGCTAAAGGCCCCGGTCACGCCGGCGCGGGTATAGACGGTATCGCCGCTGTAGAGGTTGCGGACGATCACATAAGCGTTCGGGAAAACGGCACCCGCCGCGCCCGTCATCGTCACCTGCCCGAAACGATCCGGCGCGGAGACTTCGATCCGCGATAATACCGGCGGATCGCCAAATTCGGGAGACGCCGTTTGCGCCTCTAGGCGAAGCGCGAACAAACATAAGACGAGCAATGGAATGAGCAGGCGGCGCAAGGTTTACGCTCCGTTTGTTTCTATAGATAAGTATAAAAAACTGGTCGCACACGATCCATGTTCATGAAGACGGTGATACTGATCCCAACCTGAGATGCTGATGATGCCTATTATAGTGGGTCTTGCGCGCGCAACCAAACAGTGGCTTAGGATTGGGTGCATTTCACTTTGGTAAAAACAAAACACCAGCGTTAAGCCTCTGACGCAGGGGGTTCAAACGGGTGGACATACGGCGCACAACCGGGAGAGTCAGGAAACGATCCGCGCGCGCCTAGTCCGCACCCTACGATTCCCGACGGGGAAACCATTCAGGTTGGCGACGCCTAACAACAATCGTGATCCCCGCCTTTGATCGGTGCCCGCAACGGGGTGCGTCGTAGGGTGCCGACTAGGCGCTTGTCGAGACTTTGCCAACCCTCCACGTTCCCACGCCGTATGTCCGCCCGTTTGAACCGCACTCCCCCCTGTGTCATTACGAGTTTTGGTAACTGCTCAGGTATAGAAACAGAATAAAATAAATAGGGAGGCATGAAGACGTGAAGAAAAACAGGAAAATACCCCTCGAAACGTGGATGCAGGGGTGGATTAGGCGCTTGTCAATCGTTCGTTAACACGAAAGTTCGCGCGCCGAATATCCACCCATTTGCCGCCAACGGTCATTCCTCCCTTTATTACCGACCGTTTTTCAGCCTGAGCAGTGACATTAAATGATAATCAGCACGATCACCGCCACCGCCAGCCAATCGCCATTGCCCGCCCAGCAAAACCAACCGTTGCGCGTCCGCTAGGGTGATAACCAAATTTTCTTTCTGGACGGACTGTTAGCCTCGCAAAAGGCTGATGAATTCATCCACGGTCAAGCCAGCATCACTTATGATACGGCGAAGAGTCCCGACAGCGAGTTCATCATGATTTGGTACAATCGTTGTTGCTTTGGGATCGTAGCGTTTCATAATGATGTGGCTACCACTTTGCCGTGCGACATAAAATCCAACACCGCTCAGTACCCGAATACATTCACGGGCGGCGATGCGCGGGATTTTGCTCACACCACGAGATCTTCCACGAATACCGGAAAATCATCGGGAACGGGTTCGCCATCTTCAAGGGCGCTATCAATCCACAATTGAATAGCGTCTTTGGTGTTTGCTAACGCTTCTTCGCGCGTATGACCTTCGCTGCCACAACCGCTCAAACTGGGCACCTCGGTAATCCACATGCCGTCTTCGTCTTGATAGACGATTACTCTTCTCATGATCCCCTCGCCCTGAAATCCCTAAATGATAATCAGCACGAACACGAACAGCACGATCACCGCCACCGCCAGCAAATCACCATTGCCCGCCGGTCCGCCCCCCAGCAAGACCAGCGGCAAAATATTGCGCGCTTGATCGCTGGGCGACCCGGGCGACGGGGCGATGATGTTGGGTGCCAGCGGGTACTCGTTGATGTCGAGGAAGTACCACAACGATCCCCAAATCAAATAGCCATTAGCGAAACCAAGAAGCGCCCCCAAAACTTTATTTTGCAGGTCGTCGCGTCCATCATTGTTGTTCCGCCGCCCCCCGCGATCCCCGCCGATCACTGCCCGTTCTTGATAGGCGAAATAGACGATGACGATGAAAAAGACCGCTTGCACAAAAAAGGCTTGGTCACGCGGCACATTTGCCAACAACACCCCGCGCAGTAGCGTATCAAATTGAAACAGCGCGAACAGCGCCAAGACGATCCCGGCTGTCGAGATGATCTCTTTATTCCACCCACGCCAATAGCCGATGATGCCGAAGAACAGCGCCATCGTCCACATCACCGCAGAAAGTTGTACCATCGTCTGATCATCCCTTTTTTGCCAATTGTAACAACTCGCGCGCCGCGTGCCCTGCCCCATCTGGGTGTGCCAATGCCAGTGCCGCCGTCGCCATCCGATGTTGGGTTACGCTATCCCCCAAAACCTGACGAATCATCGGCAGCAGTGCCTCATTCATGCGGGCGTCTTGGAGCAACAACGCCGCCCCGTGATCGACCAAATAATCAGCGTTCACTTTTTGGTAACGCCACGCATAAGGATAAGGGACGAGGATGGCGGGCAACCCAAACAGGGGCAATTCTCCCAAAACACTCGCCCCCGACCGGCTCACCACCAAATCCGCCGCCGCCAACGCCAATGCCATATCGTCGTGTAGATATTCATAATTGTGATAGCGCCCGCGCAGTGCTGCCGCCAGCCCCAGCGCATCCACCTGCTCGCTGACCTCTTGCCAATCCAGCGCACCGGTCACATGGATCACCTGTACGCCGTCCGCCAACAGGTCGGGCAAGACGGCGATCACCGCGCGGTTGATGGTGCGTGCCCCGCGACTACCGCCAAAGACCAGCAACGTCTGGCGCGCTGGATCGAGTCCGAAACGCGCTTGCCCACCCGCGCGGGTGGCGCTTAACAAGGCTTTGCGCACAGGGTAGCCCGTCGCGACCGCTTGCCCCGCCCGAAAATATGGGTATGAGGCTTCGGCAGTGACGGCGACGCGCGTCGCCAAATGCCGCAACGCCTTGATCGTCAAGCCCGGCTCAATATCGGGCAGATAAATCAAACTGGGCACCCGCAGCATCCACGCCGCGATTCCCGCGGGCACACACACCCATCCGCCGGTCATCAACAGGGCATCGGGGCGTTGACGCATCATCAGCGCCAGCGCTTGCAGCGTGCCGATGCCGATCTTGATCACGCTGATCGCACCGCGCACCGCGCCCACGCCGTTGATCGGTCCCGCTTGCACTTCATTATAATCGATGAAGGCGACGGGCGCTTTCTCGATTAGGGGACGCTCAAAACCATCGACACTGCCGATAAAGCGCAGGATCGTCGCCCCGTCGCTGTCTACCGCCGCTTCAGCGATGGCTATCGCCGGATAGACGTGTCCACCGGTTCCGCCAGCCGCGATCAGAATTTGCACGACTGTTGCCCCTTTCCGGCGAGTTTTCGACCGAAGTCGCGCGCGCCACGCTTAACAGCAACCCAATCGCCGCCGCCATCGTGACCAGCGACGAACCGCCATAACTGATAAACGGCAAGGCGACCCCCGTAGACGGCAGCAAATTGAGCATGACGGCGATGTTCAAGAGCGCTTTGGTCAATACCAAGAGCGTGACGCCCGATGCCAACAGCGCGCCGAACGGGTCGCGGGCTTTGCGCGCGATCTGGAAACCGCGAATCGCCAAGAAGACGAAGAGCAAAATCACGAACAGCGCGCCGATCATGCCCAACTCTTCGCCGATCACTGCGAAGATGCTATCGGTGTGCGCCGTCGGCAAATTGCCAAATTTTTGCCGTCCCTGCCCCAAGCCGACGCCGCTTAAGCCGCCATTGCGGAAGGCGATGATCGCTTGTTGGGCGTGGTAGTTGGTCTGCGTCAGGTCGGTCAAACCGGCGATGTAGGAACTTACGCGCCCTTGGGCATAGTCAAACTGCTGGCTCAGGATATAGCCCGCGCTGCCCATAAAGCCCGCCACCGATGCCAAGTGCCAGATGTTGGCACCCGCCAAGAAATACATCAATGCCGCCACCACAAAAATCGTGACGGCGGTGCTGAGGTCGGGTTGAAGGATGACCAAGATGCCGACGCCGCCCACCAACACCGCAAACGGGATCAAGCCAAAGGCGATGCTGGCAACTTTGGTATTTTTGGAACTGAGCCACGCCGCCAAATACACGATGACGATCAGTTCTGCCAGTTCGCCCGGCTGATACGAGCCTTCGATGAAGGCGCGGCGCGCGCCGAAGGTGGCGTCGGAAAAGATGAGGACGGCGATCAACGCGCCGACCGTCGCCAACAGCAGCACCACCGAGAAGCGTTTCCACAAGCGATAGGGCAGCAGCGCCGTGAGCAGCAGCACGCCCGCGCCGATGATCAAGTTACGGACGTGGATGCCGAAGATGGCGGTATCGCTGCCAAATTCTTGATACGACCAATCGAAAGTGGTGCTATAGATCATCAAACTACCGATGGCGGTCAGCATCATGACCACCAAGAGCATCGGCAGATCGAGATGTGCCAGCAGCCCGCGTCGCCCTTCCAGCGGACGCGCCGCCTCGGACGCCGCCGAGCGCGGGGGGGATTTGAAAATCGGTGGTACGGGTGCCAAGACGCCCGCGTCATCAACAAATTGAGGAGGTGTGGTTTGGGTCATGGATTTGATTCGCCCTACGTTCACTACTGCGCTCTATTAAAGCGCGAAGTGACGAAAGGCGCAATGTTGGGGTTGGGGGTTAGTAGGGCTTACGCATGAAACCTGTCAGACGGATGATAACAGGTCAGGATGGACATGTAGGGGCATGATACATCATGCCCCTGCCGAGGATAAACCCATTGTCAAATCTGCTATTCATTGAATTTGTCCTCTTTCGACTTTGCAACAGCCCTGTGATGGGCGGCTCCATAGTGGTTGATTCGCCCGCCCTGCGCTATAGTCGTGTCCGTTGTGTCTACATATCTGCGGAGAAAAGAACACATGGCTAACTTTGACTTGATGCGCCGCCTGACCGTGAACGAAGGCGGCAAGATCATCATGCTGGTGATGGACGGCTTGGGCGGTCTACCGATGGAACAAGGCGGCTTGACCGAGCTAGAAGCAGCGAATACCCCAAACATGGATCACCTCGCCCGTGAAGGCACCAGCGGCTTAAGCATCCCCGTCGCGCGCGGCATCGCCCCCGGCAGTGGACCCGCCCACCTCGGTTTATTCGGCTATGACCCATTGGTGTACGACATCGGACGTGGTGTGCTAGAAGCCATCGGCATCGGCTTGGAAGTCGGCGACGGCGCTGTAGCTGTGCGCGGCAACTTCTGCACGGTGGACGCCGACGGCAAGATCACCGACCGCCGCGCCGGACGCATCCCGACCGAAGAAGGTGCCAAGCGTGTCGAAATTTTGCAGGGCATCCACATTGACGGCTTAAACATCAAGATGCGCGTGGGCGAAGATTATCGCTTTGCGATGGTCCTCAGCGGCGATGACCTCAGCGACGAAATCGACGATACCGACCCGCAACAGACGGGCGTCCCCACCTTGCCCGCCCGCGCCCAAACCCCGGCGGCGGAACGCACTGCGGGCTTGGTCAATCAATGGCTGGCGGCAGCGCGGGAAGCATTGCGCGATCATGCCCCCGCCAACATGTGTACCCTGCGTGGGTTCGCCAAAGACCCCAACCTGCCCAAGTATGCCGACGTGTATAAACTGAAAGCCGCCTGTGTGGCGGTCTACCCGATGTATAAGGGCGTCTCGCGCCTCGTCGGGATGGAGACCATCGAGACCCACCACGATGACAGCATTCAAGACGAGTTCAACACCGTCGCCCGCGTTTATGACGACTACGACTTCATCTTCTGCCATGTCAAGCCGACCGACAGCCGGGGCGAAGATGGCAAGTTTGATGCCAAAGCCGCCGTGATCGAAGCCGTCGATCAGGCATTGCCGACGCTCATCGGCTTGAATCCCGCCGTCTTGATCATCACGGGCGATCACTCCACCCCCGCCAAGCTCAAGGCACACTCGTGGCACCCCGTGCCGACGCTGTTGTGGGCACCCGCCACCCATCTGCCCGACCGCGCCCAAGTCTTTGGCGAGCGTGAGGCGATGATGGGCGGATTGGGGCAGTTCCCCGCCGCTGATCTGATGCCGCTGGCGTTGGGGCACGCGCTACGCCTCGTCAAGTACGGAGCGTAGTCGGCAGATGATGAGCGATGTGGTGATCGTAGGTGGCGGACTGACGGGCTTGTCCGCCGCGTGGGAACTGGAACGACTGGGCGTGAGCATGACCTTGATCGAGGTCAAGCCGCGTTTGGGCGGCAGCATCATCACCCATCGCGAGGGCGGTTTCATCCTAGATGGAGCCGCCTTCATCCTCGAAAAATACGATGATTGGGAATTCCTTGCCGAGTTGGGGCTGGCGGAGGCGCTGGTCAAGATCGGCACCTATCGCGATGGCGACTTGGTGATCTTCCGCGATGGCACCGAAACGATCATTGAGGCGTTGGCGGCGCGCATTCACGCCACCCTCATGATGCGCATGGCGGTGAGCAGTATTGGTTTAACTGCCGCCAATCCCGCCATGCGGATGGCGCTGAGCAGTAGTGGTTTAACCGCCGCCGATCCCGCCCGACGCTGTGGCATCTGTCTCGAAAACGGTTTGTTGCTCGAAGCCCGTGCGGTGATCGTGACCGCGCCCGCGCGCTATATCGGGCATATGTTGTGGGCAACCGCGCCCGATGCCGTCGCCGACTTGGATGGCTATGAGTACGATCCAGTGGTGCGCGTGTCGTTGGGGTATCGCCGTGCCGACCTTAAGGCAAACGCCTTGCCCGACCCGCCGCCGCATTTCAAATTTTTGGAGGCGTATCACCTGCCGGAGCGCGTGCCAGCGGATCACGTCTTGGTGCGGGCGGGGGTGCGGCTCAATAGCGCGATCCCGACTCCTGCCGATGCCTTGGCGGCGACACAGGCGCTGATTCCGGCGCAACCGGTCGTGGCGTGGGCACGCTATTGGGCAGAAGCCGACCCGCTCACACGCGCCCTCCCCGAACACCTCACGGCGATGGCGGCGCTCGATGCCGCAGTAGCACCCTCTATCGTGATCGCCGGCAGTGACTATCGCGCCCAACGCTTCGATCAACAGGTGCGACAGGGGCGGGCAGCCGCGCGCAAAATCGCCGCGACTTTGTGACTATTCGTGCTTTCACCCGTGCCGGATCATGAAGCGGCGCATCCGTTCGAGCGCTTTTTCGATGTTCTCGGTGCTGTTGGTATAGCTGGCACGCACAAACCCGCGTCCGCTGTCCCCAAAGGCACTGCCCGGCACGACCGCGACCTGCTCTTCACGCAATAGCGACTCACAAAAATCCTCATCGCTCATGTCGGTGACGGCGATAGACGGGAAGGCGTAGAACGCGCCGCGTGGCTCAAAACAGGTCAAGCCCATGTCGTTAAAGCCGTCCACGATCAAGCGGCGACGCTGATCGTACACCCCGCGCATCATCTCGACATCCTCATCCCCATACAACAAGGCTTCAATCGAGGCGATCTGTGCCACCGTCGGGGCAGACATGATCAAGTATTGGTGCAATTTGTGCATCGCCACCATCATCGCTTCGGGCGCGGTCACATACCCGATACGCCAGCCGGTCATGGCGAACGATTTGCTCATGCCGCTGAGGACGATGGTGCGCTCAAACATGCCGGGCAGCGCTGCAAAACAAGTGTGAGTCACATCGTTATAGATGAGGCGCTCGTAAATTTCATCGGAGATGACGACCAGATCATATTTTTCGGCGACAGCGGCGACTTGGTGCAGATGCTCGTCGGTCAAAATCGCGCCCGTTGGGTTGTTGGGATAGCTGATCAAGATGGCTTTGGTGCGCGGCGTGATCTTGGCTTCAAGGTCGGCACCCGTCACCTGAAATTCGTTTTCGACGACGGCATCCACCGGCACCGAGACCCCCCCTGCCATCTCGACAGCGGCACTATTGGCGACGAAACACGGCTGCACCACCAGCACCTCATCGCCCGGATCAAGGATCGCCTTCAATGCCAGCCATAACCCTTCGCTGACCCCCACCGTGACCAACACTTGATCTTCGGGGCGATACACCAGCCCATATAGGCGTTCAATATAACCGGCAATGGCGCGCCGCAGTTCGATCATGCCCGCGTTCGAGGTATAGGCGGTTCGTCCCGCTTGCAAGGCTGCGACGCCTTTTTCCGTAATATGCGCGGGCGTGGTGAAATTCGGTTCACCGATCCCAAGGGTAATGACATTTTCCATCGTCGCCGCGATATCGAAATACCGACGAATGCCCGACGGACGCATATTTTGGACGTTTTGCGAGACGAAGTTACGCATGATGAGTAGTTTACCTATCGCTATGAGAAATTATCAGACACTATGCTGTTATTATCCCTTGCCATCAGGCAAAGGGTTAGGACATTGTCATTCAATTCACTGGGGATTTATCCGTAAATGTGTACGAAAAGCGCAAAATAACTTCATCGTTGCCTACGCCCGCTACTGGGGGAGACACGGGCACGATGTTACAAAAAAGCGACGACTTTCACGAATTTCATGACAATTCGCATTAAATACCCAATATCCGATAGACAGATTGTTATAAACTGTGTAGAATTTGAGATAGTTACAGAAGCAGAGTTTTAGTTTGCGAAAGCTATACGCTTCAGGGCTTTAGATGAGGTGCTTTACGGCTTTAGCCGTCCAGCATTTTTAAGCAATCAAAGGTACCACTATCATCGCTCTACCAAAGGGGCGGAATCAACATCCGACGAAGCAGTCAGAGAAAGGGATATCAAAATGATCCCCGACCTGCCCACGACGATCCAAGATAGGCGACCTATGAAGGTCTAGCCCAAGCGGACCCGCCATTGGTTCCGGGGGAAACCCGGCAAGTAACCCGTGCAAGCGAGAACCTCAATAGTTATGCTTTTGGACAGGCGGCAATATAAAAAGTCATACCGCCTTAGCAGTTGCGGACTATCACCTTAAAGTAACACGATTTACCAGTATCCGGAGAATGTGATGCTTAATCCATACGAAGATAATGTAGACTACGATGATAATAATGTTGCCCCGGTTTATCGGGATGGCGTACAGAATTCGGATAAGCACGATATAATTAAAGTGTCCGCCAAGTCGCGTTCTACCGCCGTGGCAGGGGCGATTGCAGCAGTGATGCGCGAACGTCATTTTGCGGAAGTTCAAGCCATTGGTGCAGGTGCAGTCAATCAAGCGGTAAAAGCACTGGCGATTGCCCGGACTTATCTTGAACAAGACAACATCGATATCATCTGTATCCCCTCTTTCAAAGAGGTGGATATTGAAGGCAATGAACGCACTGCTGTGCGTTTCACCGTTGAACAGCGCAACGTTGGGGCGTAATCGGTCGGTTGCCTTGCTGTGGATGGGTTGACGGCACGATTGTGAGAATCGATCTTCACGTTCATACCAATGCTTCCGATGGGCAGTATACCCCATCGGAAGTTGTTGCTTTGGCGCGTGGTTTTGCCATGATCGCCATCTGCGATCACGACACCACCGACGGCATTGCCGAAGCCCAACATGCGGCGGCAGCGGTGGGCAGCCCGATCATCATCCCGGCGATTGAACTGAGCGCGCTGGCAGGCGAAAGCGATGTTCATATGCTGGGGTATTATGTGACTGTCGAGGACAGCGCTTTTCAAACCAAGCTGCGGGCTTTTCGCGAGTCACGCTTGACGCGCGGTCAAGAGATGGTCGAAAAACTTGCCGGCATGAGGATGCCGCTGGCGTGGTCGCGCGTGATCGAAATCGCCGAAGGGGTGGTGGGTCGCCCGCATATTGCCCGCGCCATGGTCGAAGCGGGCTATGTCGAAAATATCAAAGAGGCGTTCACGCGCTTTATTGGCAATGAGGGTCCTGCCTATGTCGCGCGCGACCGCATGACGCCCGTAGAAGCGGTCGAATTGATCCATGAGGCGGGGGGGGTGGCGGTGTTGGCGCATCCAGCCTTGGTGTCCGACTGGCAAAGCTTGATGCCCGCGCTGATCGCTGGGGGCTTGGATGGCGTCGAGGTCGCACACCCTGCCAATGACGGCACGACGCGCTTAAATTTACGGGCAATCGCCAAACGTCATGATCTGATCATGACGGGCGGCTCGGATTTTCACGGACCCCAGGTCAAACCCCACAACGCCCTCGGCAGCATCACCCCGCCTGTCGGTGCCGTCACGCTGCTGCGTGAGCGTGCCAAACGGTATGTCCGCGCTTAACCCTTCAAATCACGATTCGTAACTGCTCAGGCTGAAAAACGGTCGGTAATAAAGGGAGAAATGACCGCTGGCGGCAAATGGGTGGGATCGACGCGCAAATTTTCATGTTAACGAACGATTGACAAGCGCCTCATCCACCCCTACATCCACGTTTCGAGGGGTATTTTCCTGTTTTTCTTCACGTCTTCATGGTTCTCTGTTTATTTTGTTCTGTTTCGTAACTACT
>JBBRTY010000074.1:0-16394 GCA_038248285.1 Aggregatilineales bacterium | reverse complement strand
GCCATCAATGGGGGGATATTCGGCGCGCGACTATCAACGGTCATCAACCGTCATGACAAGCGCCTAATCCCCACCACCATTTGCGTTGATGAGACACACGTCGTATGCGACGAACGAAAACCACCGCCATTGGGGCGCACCCCACACGGGGTTTCGTGTTTTGGGGGGTATTTGGCGCTCGGGTTTCTTTTGCAACCAAATTTGCCCCCGCGCCGAATATCCCCCCCCGTTATCCCAACGTGGATCGTCCATAAACAGGGACGTTCCCGCGCCGAATATCCCCCCTCAGCCATGCAATGGGGAGGGGGCTAGGGGGTGGGGATTGAGGCAAAACCAGAGAATAAACCCTTAACTTGACGCCCAAGACCCAATGTGGTCGTCCCTACACCACGCGCGTATTCATACGCGCGTAATCCGGCGCACGGTACTCTCAAAATCCTCCAGCCGCACCCGCAGCCCGTCCGCCATCCACGCAGCCCCGCTGCGCACCGCGTCGATGCCCTCGATCTGATAGCGCGCCGTCGGATCGAGTCCGCGCAAGATCACGGGCGGCACCTCTGCCGGAAACGCCATATGCGTGCGGAAGGCGAACAGCACCCCCGCGCTTTGGTCTTTGGCGACATACTGCACGGCGCTGAAACCGTCGTTTTGGGGCGACCGCAAGCGATACTGATCGCCCAATTGCACCAACGGGCGCATGTCTTTGTAGAGCGCGATCTGCTCCGCCGCCAGTGCCCGATCCGCCGCGCTCCAATGTAACAGGTGCCCGCCGATGCCCAGCGATCCACACATGCTGACATGGAACCGGAAGCGGAGCGGCAGTTGCGCGGCGTGGGTATCCGTCACCCATGCCTCCATCGTGTTGGCGGGGAAGATGTGCGAGTAGCCGTCTTGAATCAGGATGCGCGCCGCCGCGTCAGTGTTGTCGCTCACCCAAATTTGATCGGCGTGGCGCAGAATGGCGAGGTCGGCACGCCCGCCGCCGCCGGAGCAACTCTGCCAAATGACCTGCGGATGCCGGGCGCGCAGAGTCCCCCACACACGGTAAAGCCCTTCGACATAACGCACCCAAATTTCACGCGGGTCGTGGTCGTCAGTCTGCCAGCCGGGTTGACTGACATTGCGATTCATGTCCCACTTGATGAAGGCGATGTGGTGATCCGTCAGCAAGCGATCCAACAGGGCGATGAGGTAGTCCTGCACATCGGGGCGGGCGAAATTGAGGATCAACTGATTGCGCGCCTCGGTGCGGGCGCGGGTCGGGAAGTGGATCACCCAATCGGGGTGGGCGCGGTACAGGTCGCTATCGGGATTGACCATCTCCGGCTCCAGCCACAAGCCGAACGCCATCCCCAAGGCATTGACGCGCGCGATCAGCGGGTTGAGTCCGTTCGGGAACTTGGTCGCATCCGCCCACCAGTCGCCCAAGCCCGCGTGATCGTGATTGCGCCCGTGAAACCAGCCGTCATCCATCACGAACAACTCAATGCCCATGCCCGCCGCGATCTCCGCCAATACCGCTTGCGACTCTTCATCGACATTGAAGGTGGTCGCTTCCCACGAGTTGTACAACACCTTGTGAAGGTCATGCCCGTGCGGGATCACCGTGTCGCGGATGTGATCGTGCAGGTGGCGGCTGGCGGCTCCAAAGCCGTCACGGGTATAGCCCGCCAGCGTTGCGGGCGACTCAAACGACTCGCCCGCAGCCAAGCGCGAGGCGAAATCCCAATCGTTGATGCCGATGTTCACGCGCGTGCTGACGAATTCATCGACCTCTGCCTGTATCGCCCAATTGCCACTCCATGCCAGCACCCCAAACCAGACCTCGCCGCTGTCCTCGTCGGCGGCACCGCGATCCACCGCGAACCAGGGATTGTGATGGTGGCTGGTGGTCAATCGGCGGCTGTCGAGGACTTTGATGCCCTGCACGAGTAGCTCGCGACGCAAGTGCATTTCGTCGTTCCAGCGCCCGGTCACATGCGTTAGCCGGTACTGGTCGCCATAGGGCAGGTGCCATTGTGCCGAAAACAGCCGCTCGATGCTGACTGGCGAATCGCCGTCGTTGATGACAGTGGCGCGCCGTTCGATCATGTCGGTGACGGCGTGGACGGTATATGTCAGTAGGACGCGCACGGGGTAGTGATCATCCTTCAGGGTGATCGTCAGCGTCTCGCCCGTGACCTGTGCCGATTCAAAACGTAAGACGACATCGCGCACGCCGTCGGCAAAAGTCACTTTAAGGCAGGGGTTCACCGTTTTGTAATCGCCATAAGCGGGGAACTCCTCGCGCAGGAGTTGCGACGGTCCGTTGAAGGATGCCCACCCGACGCTGCTTTGCACGGGGGCATAGTCGTCGGTGAAGGGCAAACGCGCTCCCCAATAACGGTGCAAGAGGAGTCCGGCGGCGTCCACGCCCAACGCATAACCGGTCATGTGGGTCTCCAACACCCAGCCGTCCCTGAAACTGTGAATCGTCATGAATGATCCTTGTGGTGTAAAAAGAGAAGTGCCCATCCAGTATTTCGTCTGCCAACACGGTATTGCTTAGGGTTTGCCGCGTAAGACGCACCCCTTTATAATAGGAGTCGTGCTCAAGAATGCACGAGGATAAATATGATGGCAACCCCCACAAACTTAATTACCGATATGCCACCTCAACCGATCCGACGCTTATCGGTTCAGGAATATATCGATATGCACCGTCTGGGAATCCTCACTGCCGATGATCGCCTCCAGCTTTTGGAAGGGTGGTTAGTTGAGAAGATGGGCAAGAATCCCCCCCATATCCGCTGTTTTGACCTGCTCTTTCGGCTCCTGCTGCCGATCATCCCGCCGCTAAAATGGACACTCCATGCCGAATCGCCCATCCGATTGGGGCGCAGTGTGCCAGAGCCGGATTTTTCTATCGTGCGCGGCACGCTGGCGGACTATGCCCACCGTTTAGCCACGGGCGACGATACGGCGTTGGTGATTGAATTCTCGGACGCGACGCTGGTAAAGGATCGCACCTACAAAGTCCAGCTTTATGCCGGCGCGGATATCCCCCTATATTGGCTGATCAATTTGGCGGAGCGCCAGATCGAATGTTATACCGACCCCGATCCGAAAAACTTACGCTATGGCACGATGCAGTTTTACGGCGAGAACGAGACCTTGCCCTTGGTGCTTGAGGGTCAGCCCATCGCGCTGCTGAAGGTCGCTGATATGCTGCCCTAAGGCGGTCGCGGGGGAACGCCGTCACGCCCCCGGCAGCACCCGCCGCATCCGCCGCAGCAGATCCACGATCAGCCGCGTCGAGGGATTCGGCAAAATTAGATCGGTATTCTTCAACACCTGCTGATTGTGAATGATCGATTGCGGTTGCACATAACGCATCAAGCCTTCTTTGCCGCCGCGCCGCCCCAAGCCACTTTGCTTAAACCCACCCATCGGCATCGACATCGCGGTGAAGATGAGCAGCGTCCCGTTGATCGATACGTCGCCCGTTTGCAACCGTTCCGCCAGTGCGTGTGCCCGCCGCTCGTCACGGCTGAAGATCGCCGCTGATAGCCCATAAGGGCTGTCGTTCGCCAACCGGATCGCCTCGTCCGCGTCGCGCACTTTCATGATCGGCAGGATCGGTCCGAAGGTCTCTTCGGTCATCACCGCCATGCTGTGATCGACCTCGGTCAGCACGGTGGGGGCATAAAATAGCGCCCCTTGCTCGGTCAGGCGGTGCCCGCCCGTCACGAGGTGCGCGCCCTTTGCCAGCGCCTCCGCCACATGTGCCTCGACCTTTTCCAATTGGCGTTCCTGCGTCAAACTGCCCATATGGACATCAAAGCCAGCGCCCACCCCGCACACCAACTGCTCGGCATGATGGCGTATCCGCTCCACAAAGGCAGCATACGCCCCGGCTTCGACATATATCCGCTCAATGCCGACGCACGCTTGCCCGGCATTTTCGAGTCCGCCGCGCAGCGCCGCCAATGCCGCTTGGTCGATGTCGGCGTCATTCAAGACGATCATGGCATCCTTGCCGCCCAGTTCCAAGCTGCACGGGATCAACCGTTCGGCACAGCGCACCGCCACTTTGCGCCCGACGGCGGTGCTGCCCGTGAAGGTGACGTAATCGACGGCATCGATCACTGCCCGTCCGGTGTCGCCCGCCCCCGTCACCACTTGGATCACCCCCGCCGGAATGCCGACGGCGTGCATTTTCTCGATAGCGTAGAGCGCCGTTAGGGGCGTAAACTCGCTCGGCTTGATCACGACCGCGCAGCCCGCTATCAACGCTGGGATCACATCGATCAGCATGTTCAGGTAGGGATAATTCCAAGGGGTGATCGCGCCGACGACGGCATACGGCTGGTAATGCACGGTCGCCCGATAAATAATGGGCAGTAGGGCACGGCGCGGTTGATCGCGCAACCAGCGGGGCGCGCGGGCGTTATAATAGGCGACGGCGTTGCTCATGATGGCGACTTCGCTATAGGCGCTGGCTTCGGTTTTGCCCGTCTCGTCGCGAATAATTTGGAAGGCGCGTGATTTTTCTGACCATACGGCTGCCGCCCATGCCGTCAGCAAGCGGGCACGTTCTTGAGTGCCCAGCGCTGCCCATGCGGGTTGCGCTGCCCGCGCTCGTGCCACCGCACTATTGACGTGTTCGGTGGAGGTGATCGGGATCGTGCCGATGGGCGCGCCCGTGACGGGGTTGGTGACGGTGAGGGTGTTGGCGACGTGGGCTGCCGCTGTGGAGGCTGTCTCTAGTGTGAACATAAGGCAATACGCTATCAAAGGCTATTTTTAACGGGTTTGTCCATTATTTTACTGGACTTGGGGGCGAGGTGCGATGTGGCGTTGCGGTGTGGCATTGACCTGATCGATATTGAGCGCGTGGAAGGCGGCATCACCCGCTTGGGCGAGCGCTTCTTGAATCGTTTCTTCACCGCGCGGGAGCGCGCCGATTGTGAAGATCGCCCGTATCGTTTGGCGGCGCGCTTGGCGGCGAAAGAAGCCGTGTCGAAGGCGCTCGGCACCGGCATCGGCGATATCCAATGGGTGGAGATCGAAATTTTGAGTGATGCGCGCGGACGCCCGATCTTGCATTTGCATGGTGCCGCCCAAACCTTGTCCGACTCGTTGGGGATCACCCAGTGGGATGTTAGTTTGACGCACACCACTACCACTGCCGCCGCCATCGCCATCGCCTTGTAGCGTCGGGTGCATTTCACTTTGGTGCATCGCTATGATTTCATAACAGGTAAACGGGCGGATATTCGGCGCGGCGACTCTTGGGTTTGGGGATTTTTCCACGAGCGCCTAATCCGCCCCTACATTTACGTTGATGAGACGATAGGGGTTGGCAACAAAAAACAAACCCGCCCTATTGTGGTTAGGTGCCCGCAACAGAGATCGTTGGTGGGGCGGATTAGGCGCTTGTCAAATGTTATCAACTCACATTGTCCCCGCGCCGAATATCCGCCCGTTGAAACCCCACATTTCCCCCGGTACCATGACGAGCATATTTTGCACAAAAGTGAAATGCACCCGTAGCGTCGCCACGCTTGACAACGACTTGCGACCCTTGTATTTTGAACGGACATTCATTTATTATGGCAAAAAAGCAGTCACGCTAAGGGAATGCCATGAAAGACCCGATCCAAGAACAACTCATCGCTGCCCGTCGTGCCCAAATTTTGGAGGCGGCGGCAAAAGTGTTCGCCGAAAAAGGGTTCCATCCCACCACCATCAAAGATATCGCCAAAGAAGCCGGTATCGCCGATGGCACGATTTATAATTATTTTGCCAACAAGCCCGCGCTTTTGATCGGCATCCTTGACCGCATGCGCGCATCGGCGGTACAGACGGTGGACGTGCCGGCGGACCTCAGCCAGATGGATGTCCGCACTTTTATGTACCTATATTTTCGTCACCCGTTGATGTCGCTCAAGACCAATAACTTTGAACTCTTCCGGGTGGTCATCTCCGAGATCATGGTCAATCCTGAATTGCGACTCCTGTATCGCCAGCAAGTTATGGAACCGACGCTCGCCATTGCCGAGCATGTTTTCCAACAATGGGCGTTGGCACAGCGCATCAAGCCGACTCAGATTCCGTTGCTCACGCGGGCGATATCGGGCATGGTCATGGGGCTGACGATGGAATACATCATGGGGGATGCGGTGCTAGAGGCACAGTGGGAGGCGTTGCCCGAATTTTTGACGGGGTTGCTGATGGACGGCATCGGGCGTGAGGGTTGACGGGGACATCAGATGATAAAACAAACAGCGGACGCTCCCATGTAGGAAACGCCCGCTGTGTCAAGTCACTTGCCGCGCGTCGATTAGACGACTGGCTTGATGACCACTTTCGCGCCTTCGGCTTCGATGACGGTACGGGCTTCTTCAGCTTTTTCTTTGCTGACGGCTTCGAGGACGGTCGGTTTATCAGCTTCGACCATATCCTTGGCTTCCTTCAGACCCAAGCTGGTGAGTTGGCGTACTGCCTTGATGACGTTGATCTTCTTGGGGCCCACGTCGTCAATGATGACGTTGAATTCGGTCGGTTCTTCGACCGGTTCTGCCACGGCGACCGGGGCAGCCGCACCAGCACCTGCCATCATCATCATCCCGCCGCCGGAAGCAGCGGTGACGCCCCATGCTTCTTCCAACATTTTCTTGAGTTCGGACGCTTCCAAAATCGTCAGCGCGCTGAGGTCTGCGACCAGTTTTTGCAAATCTGCCATGATTGAGGTTCTCCTGATGGAACGGGCGGCTTCATGATCCGCCGTTCTGGGTATGCAATAAAGGGTAGTACAGGTAAAACTTGGGTGACGCGCAACGGATCAAGAAGCGGCGTTATGCTGCTGCTTCTTCACTCGTGCCGTCGGTGCCATCGCCATTGTCGTCGTCGGTCTTGGTTCGGTCATCCAAATATGCCTGAATGACATTGACGACCTGTCCCGTCGCCGACGCGAGCAAGCCCGCAATCGCCGAGGCTGGTTGCACGATCAAACCGGCGAGCTGCGCGTGCAGTTCGTCGATGGTCGGCAGGTTCGATACCGCTTCCAAGTCGCCGGCACCGAAGATGCCGTTGCCCATGACGCCGCCCTTAACGATGAAAAGTTCCGTGTTGTCTTTCACGAAGCCTTGCACAATTTTGGCGACGGCGGGCAGGTTCCCATTGCCGAAAGCAACCCCGCTGGGTCCCAGCATGATGCTTTCGGGGACGGGCCAACCCGCTTCTCGGAGGGCGATCATAAACAGCGTATTCTTGGTGATCGAGTAGGTGCCGCCGGCAGCGCTCAAGCGCTTGCGCAGGTCATTGAGCTTGACCACAGACAGACCACGATACTCGGTGACGATAAACCCATCGGTCTTCGTCAGAAGTTCGCTGTAAATGGCAACCAAATCTTCTTTACGTTCTCTGGTGATTGCCAAAGCGCCACACTCCTATTCCGATAAAACAATCAGCGTAGGGGAGCGTTTAGGTTCCCCGTGCTGAAAAACAAAAAATCGTCCCTCGCAAACAGCAAGGGACGATCAATCGTAGGTTCTACGTTGGTCATGCGCCCTCACCTCGGCAGGAAATTAAGTCATTCCGTCAAAAACGGTGACGCCTACTGTCTGCGGATTGGATTAGAGGGTAAATATACAGGAAGGGCGGCGGGCTGACAAGGTGGAAAAGGGCAGGGATTAGGGATTGGGGGGGTAGGCATGCTGCAAGAGCCAAGAGGCGATATACAACGCACACATTGTCGGGGCGCGTTATGGCACATCTCACTCATTCTCTGAAACCTACCCCTAATCCCTGCCCCCTACTCCCCTGATTCCTTATCGTCTGCCTCAGTTTCCGCCGTCAGTGCCCGCGCCCGCACCTCCGCCGGATCGATCTTCTCGACCGTGTGCCCACGCTTGATTTTGTAATGATCAAGGTCGCGCGCCACGATGGTATCGGGGAAGATGGCGCGGGCTTGGGCGATCACATCCGACTCGCGGTAGCGCCGCGACACATGGGTCAAGATCAATGTCTTGACGCCCGTCTCTGCCGCCAACCGCGCCGCTTGGCTGGCGGTGATGTGCCCATAGCTGCCCGCCGTCTCCAGTTCATCATCCAAAAACGTCGCCTCGATCACCAGCGCGTCGGCATCCGCCACGATCTCGCGCAAGGGTTCGAGCCGCCCGACATCGCCAATATGCACCAGTTTCGTGCCGGGGATCACCGCCCCCAACACCATTTCCGGCGTAATGAGCCGCCCGTCCGCCAGCGTGATCGACTCGCCTGCGACCAACCGTCCCCGCTCGGGACCCGCCGGCACGCCCAGCACTTGCGCCTGTTCCACCAAAAACGGACGGCGCGCCCGCTCTTGAAAGACGAAACCAAAATTGCCCGTCCCCCGATGCGAGACGGGAAAGGCGCTAATGGTGTAGTCCTTTGACTCAAACAGCATACCGGTTTGCAATTCCGTGAGATGAATTTGCAACGCCAGCCGTTCGTAATGCAGCACGACATCGAAGATCAGCGTATGCACCCGATCCAGCGCCGAACGCCCGCCGAAAATCGTCAGTTCTTCGATGCTTTCCCAATGGGCAAAGGTCGAGATCAACCCGCCCAAGCCCAAGATGTGATCAAGATGCCCGTGCGTCAGCAGGATGTGGTTTAGTTTTTTGAAGCCGATGCCGCTGCGTAAAATTTGGCGCTGGCTGCCTTCACCGCAATCAATCATGAAGCGATGCTCCCCCGCCAAAACGATTTGACCGGGTAGCCCGCGATAAATCGACGGTGCCGAGGCGGAGGTGCCTAAGAAAACGATCTCGAACATGCCTATAAGCCCTATCGTTGGATTCTAAATGCGCCGATGAAAAGACGGCTGCCGCGTTCGCGCGTGCTGTTGGGGTCAAATGCCGCCAACCGTTCGCCACTGCCCGCTTCATAAGCGCCGACCGAGATGCCATATTCGCCATCGGGCAGCGAAAAGGGCAGATTGATGTAACTGACTTGGATGAAGACATCACGCGGCTGGAGCAAGCGCGGCAGCACGTTGATGGTATCACGTTGGGCGACGGGCAACGCCGCCGGATCATTTTGGATATGGGTGAAGAATTGCAAATCAGGCGGCACGACGCCATCCACACGCCAATAGGTGATGATCGCCAGCAAATCACCGGGGGCGGGGATCTCCGCCCATGTGCGTTCATAACCCAAGAAGGTGAGGTTGCCCTCCAAGCGCAGCGGCGGCACTGCCAGTTGGGAACCGCCCGGCTCATCCGGCGCAAAGGTGATGGGCGAGGTGGTGGTGAACCCGCCCACGATATTCGCCAGCGCATCCGCCGCCCGCACGCGCACCACCGAGTCGAGCGGCAAGCCCGGTTCATTGATGATATTGCCGAGTGTCAACCAACGATCAAATGCCGGGCTAACGGTTTCAATCGGTTTGAGCAAGATGATCTGTTGCAGTTCCCCGCCGTTGGTCAAGATCAACGTGGTGTCGCAATCGGCAGCGCGCAACGGCAGATCCGGGCGTTGCAGCATCAGCGAGAGCATTTGCCCGTCGGTCAATTGATAGGGGTCGGTGCGGATCAGGTGTTCCACACACAACAAGGTCGGGATCGTCGTGCCGGTGCGGTTCAGATAGCGGGCGAACGCGCCCAAGCGGGCATGATAGGCAATTTGCGTTTGGGGCTGTGCCGCCCACACATTGCGCAGGTCATTGGTCACCCATGCGACATTAGCGGCGAACAAGATCAGCAACAGCACCGCGCTCACCCGCCGCCCAGTAGTGCGCAAACTGTAAAATATGGTCGATACCCCTATGCCGAAGAGCAACGCCAACACGGGCAGATAGACGGCAAACACTTGAAAATTGGGCGTCAGGGGGGCGAGCAGCACCGCTGGGGTCATAAACAGCAAGGTCAACAGGATGAGCGCATTGCCCGGTGCGCGCCCGTTGCGGATCACCGCCAGCAGCCCCACGCCCACCATCAACCCGCTGACCAGATCGATCAACGGACGACCGGGCAGGTTGTGTGTGGGGTTGAGGTCGCCCACAAAAAAGATGCCGTTAATGCCTGATGCCAAATCGCTGATGATGCTGCCCACATTGGGCGGGAAATCGCCAGCAAGGCGCGTCGTCCCCGACAAGGACGGCACTTGCAGGGTCGATATCACATAGGGCATGGACAGCACGATCATGATCATCAGCATGTACCATGTGAAACTGAGGGCACGCCGTGGGAAAGGGCGCTCGGTGAACAGGCGGTAGATGATGAAGCTCATCGCGAACAGCGTCACCACAAGGCTGATCGGGTGTAGGTAAAAGCCGACGCCCAGCAACACCCCCAACGCCAAGAATGCTGCCGAGTCAGGGCGGTATTGGCGCTTGCCATACACGAAGAACGCCCGCGCCAGCGACAGCATGACGGCAGCCGTCCATGCCATCAACAATGCCTCCCGCGCGACTGAGCGCGATAGCAGCACCGCCGCAAAGTTGACCGCCAGCAAGCTCATGGACGCCATCCCCGCCAGTGGACCGCACAGCCGACTCGCTAAGGTGTACACGAGCGCCAAGCCGATCAGCCCGACGAACAACGAGAGGATGCGATAGCCGAACAAACCGCCGCCCACAATAGCGGTGGTGCCCGCCATCAAGGTTTGGTATAAACCCTCGCGCCCTACGCCGTTGAGATCATAGAATACCTCCACCCGTCCCTGCTGTACCGTCTCAGCGATGCGAATATCATCGATTTCAGAATCGCTGAAGCCGGGGGGGAGGGCGGTAAAACTCGTGAACCGAATCACCACAGCGATCAGGAGGATAAAGACCGCGAAGGCGTAGCTGAGGCGAATAGACAAGTCATGCTCCTAGTGGACGGGCGTTACCATCTATCGGGGAAGGGACAGCCTCCCGCACAATATCCCCTGAATTTACGTGATTTGCCGCGCCTCGTCAAATTTATTGACTGATGCTCGACTTAGGGCGAGGCGCGCGCCTCGTCAAATTGCCGTCGCCCATGCCGTGAATGCCAGCACCAACAGCGCCAACCCAACATTGATCCAGGTGAGCTGTGCTTCGTCACGATGCAGCTTGACCAACAGCGCTGTTTGCGTCTCGGCGGCTTTGCCTTTTTCCAGCAAGAGCAGCGCCCGCTCTAGGGCGGGGGTGGTGCCCAGTTGCAGGATCGCGCCGAGGATCACCATGACGAGGATGGCACCATGCTTCAACAGCATGACCATGCTCCATGTGTTGGTAAATTGTAACAGACCATCGTAATTTGGATCGCCCGACATTTGGATCAAGCCCGTGACGATCAAGACGGCGAGGCTCAAATTGGACAGCGGCACAAAGCCGCGCCGGATACGGCTCAAAAAAGCATAGAGCGTCGGCTGCTCCAGCAAGGCACGGCGGGCGGCGGGCAGCACCAATAGCACGAGAGTCACCAACCCGCCGATCCAAACGACGGTGGCGACCAGATGGAAAAAGTAACTAACGGCAAGGATTGACGGGGACAAGTCCGAGAGCCTCCGGGCTATCAGGGGCGCGGGCGGGGATGAGGCGGTCGCCACAGACTTTTGTCATGTTGGCGAGATCCGCATAGGCTGGGCGCGTCCTGCCATCCGGGGTGGTGATCGCCCACCAATATTGTTCGTTGGCTTCCGTCCAATCGGGATCGGCGACGTAGATCATCGACATCAGCCCCACCCAAGGCGACCAATGGGCGGCGGCATAGGCATAGGCGCGCACGAGGTAATCGGCTTGGGTCGCCTCATCCACCGCGAACCACGCATAATTGGGGTCGTTGGGGTCGGTCGTCCAACCCATTTCCAACAGCGCGATCTGGCGGTCGGCGTCGCCATTGGCGATCATCCGACGGCGGATGTCTTCGACATGCCGAAAACTGAAAAAGCGATGACCGCCGGGGGCATCGGCGGGGTCAGTTTCGGGGGCACCATAACCGGGGGCATGGACGCCGACGACATCGACATACTCTTGAAAGCCGGCATCATACATGCCTTGCAGAAAAATCTCATCAGGCATGGCAGAAGCGTCATAATTGCCGGTGGGTGCCAACCCTGCCGAGATGATCACCGCGTTTGGGTCTACTGCGCGGATCGCCTCGCCGCACACTTTGAGCAAACCGACATAGCCTGCCGGATCTGGGGGACGATTGCCCCACTCACGGCTGAGGTTCGGCTCGTTCCAGACTTGATAGCCAGCCACGCGCCCGCGAAAGTCGGTGGCGATGCGGGCGCAATACGTCGCAAAATCCGCCAAGTTGTCGGGCGGGGCATCGATAAAAGTATCCGTGACGCCTGCCAGCGACGGATGCGACCACGCCGGTGCCTCACCGAGGCGGACGATCACTTGTAGGTTACGCCGTTCCAGTTCGTTCAGGATTTCATAGCCGCGACCGGTGAGAAACTCGCCGCCCGCTTCGGATTGCAGGTCTGACCACGAAAAAGTTTGCTTGACATGGCTAAAGACCATCCGCTGCACCCAATCGAGGTCGCGCCCCGCAAAACCGTGATCCCACCACACAAACGCCTGAATGCCATAGGTGAGCGCTGGGAACGGGCGCGTCGTGACGCGAAAGCCCAAGAACGGGTCGGTGGTCGATTGTGGAGCGCTGATCAGCACGGGAAGCGCCACAACCCAAATGAGCGCGCGTAGTACCCATGCCAGCGCCGATGGTTGTGTGGAGGCAGCGTTTACGATGTTAGACTCGTTTCATAGGCGCGATTCCAATCGCGCACGGCATCGAAGACGGGGCGGAACACAAAATTGGGTCCGATGATCGAATAGGCGACATTGTCGTTATCCGCCGCCCAACCCGCTTGCGGACCATAATTGAGGTTCCACAAAATCGCCAGTGCGACGGTATCGGAGGTGCGCATAAAGTCCAGCGCCAAGACGGTGTAATCCCGTTGTTCTTGCAGGGTATTGTCGTTGGCAAAGCCAAAGCCTTCGGGGATGCCGCTTAAGCCATCTGCCGAGGGCCAGCCGAATTCGGTGATGCACAATTTTTGATCGCCCCCTGCCAGCGCGACTTTGCTGGCATAGGTGGTTAAGGTGCTGCGGAAGCTCCATGAGTGATGCGGATTATCGAAGGGCCCGCGATAGCTGGCGGTGGGGTCGTTGGGGATGGAATCCCAAGTGTATTCGGGGCTGACATTGATACCGTTGTGGTGGGCACCCACGCAATCGGTGTAATTGAGCATCCCAGCGGCGATCAACTGATCGAGGTAGACGAAATCATCCCATGCCCGCACGCCATCGCTGAGTCCGGTAGGTGCCAGCGCGCCGCTGATCACGATCACGCCCGGATCGACGGCTTTGATCGCTTGGTAGGCGCTGCGCAGTAACGGGACATAATTTTCGGCACGCAACCCGTTGATGCTGGTCCATTCGCGGTCGAGGTTCTGCTCGTTCCACACTTCAAGGGCGTGGATCATGCCCGGATAGCGGCGCAACAGGGCGGTCACGAAGCTGGCATAGGTGGCGGGGTCGGCAGGGGGGCCATTTTGGGCGAGATCGGCACCGGTTTCGCGCGCCCAATCAGGGGCGGTGACGACCGAGAGCAGGACTTTTAAGCCGCGTTCTTTCGCCGCCAGCAGGTAGGTATCGGTGTTGAACCAGTCGTAATTCCCCGGCGCGGTTTCGATCTCCTCCCAACGGACTTGTTGTTTCACCCATTTGACGCTCAATTGATTGCTGGCGACATCCATCCATTGTGCCATGTTGTCATAACTGACCTGCACCTGTACCCCCAAGTGAAAGCGTTGATCATCAATCGGCAACAGGGTTGAGGTGATGGCGGCATTGGCTTGGTCAACGGTTTGGGGGGCAGTGGTGGCGGCGACTGGACGGGTGGCTATGGCGGTAAACGTGGGGCGGGGCGGCGACGGGGTGATCTCGCCAGTGGGCAGCGCCGCCATGGATAGGAGTCCATTGGTACCGCCAGCGGGGAACAACGTGCCATAAGACATGTACATGGCGATGAACGCCAGCGCACCCATGATGAACGTCAGTCCGCTCCAGACAACGACAAAACCGCGCAGTTGGCGGCGATAACGAGCAAGGGGGGTATTCGATGCCATCTCTTTCGTCTTTCACTATGCTGGCGCGGGCGGCGGCGAATTGATGATGGGCGCACAGGCGAAATGAGCGTATATGCCTAGATTATAACATGCGTGGGAGGGGCAAGGTGCCCAAAGGACGCGCATCCATTTCACAGCATGACATCAGGCATAAACATTCATTGGGTGCCAGCGGACAACGGGGTGTTGTCCGCGTTCGACGACAGCATCGTCCTAAGCGCTGATCGGGCGGGGGGTAGGCGAGCGCCGATTCGCCCGCCCATCCCCCACAGACCATATTTACGGGATCACGCCGCCAGCGCCGATCTGGTTGAAATTGGTCGCCAACAACGAGAAGTCGCTGATGTTCACGATGCCATCATTGTTGAAGTCGGTCAGCACGTTATAGCCCACTTGGGCGCTGGTTTTGCCAAACGCCGTCGCCAGCAACGAGAAGTCGGTGATATTGACGTGGTTACTGCCGTTGGCGTCGCCTTCTAGCAAAACGGGGGTGGTCGTCAGGTTCACCCCACTGTCAATCGTGATCGTCTGTTGGCGTGCCAGCGTATGCGTCCCCTTAAACGTGAACAGGTATACTCCCGTTGCTAAGTTGGGGATGCTAAAGGTGCTGCTGCTATTGGTCGCGAAGTTCTGGTTATAAAGCGTCGTGCCGCCCCCTTGCGACTGAATCTGGACATTGACCGTGACCACGCGGCTGGCGTGGGGCGCTGGGTTCGCACGCCCTTGTAAGGTCAGTTGCACGCTCAGTGATCCCGTGGTCGCTTCAAACGCGCCGATATCGATCGTGCCGTCAAGGATGCGCGGGAAGCCGGTTCCCCGTTGGTCGGTCGTTAGCGGTGTCCCCTCGGCATCGAGCGCCTTGGCATTATTCCCCGCATTGATCGCTGGGCTGCCGGACAAGAGGGTGTGGGTTTGCGTCACGCCGCCGTTATTCGTCAGCGCCCCCAACAGCGGGTTGGTGTTCTGCCCGACGGCACCGCCGAAAGCACAGCTTGTCCCATTGGAGAGATTGTTGCCACCATCGGTGAAGGTGCCGCCTGTGACAGCACAATTATTGGCACCGTTGTTGTTCGCCACGATACTGTTCTGGATCGTCAACGTCCCCGCCCCTAGCCATAAGCCACTGCGGGCGGCTTGTACGGCAACGTTTCCTGTGATGGTGCTGTTAATGATCACGACCGATGCTAACACAGCGTAATTAGCAAGAGAGCCACCCCCTTGGGTTCCATCTACCCCGATGGCGGTATTGGCAGATAGGGTACTATTGATGATACGCAGCGTGCCGCCCAAGTTGGCGACAGCGCCCCCATATGAAGCGGTGTTACCCGAGAGCGTACTGCTATTCAGGGTGGTGGTCCCGTTGTTGTAAATGGCTCCACCGCCGCCATCCCCAGCGGTATTTCCGCTGAGCGTACTGTCGGAGAGGGTCAATGTCCCCTCATTGGCGATTGCCCCACCAGCGGAGTCGGGTGCCGAACCATTCGTCAAACGCACCTTGTTGAGCGTCAGAGTCGCGAGGTTGGTCACGCGGAACAGCCGAAAATTGGGTGTACCGCCTGCTGTGCTGCGGGTGATGGTCGCGCCGTTGCCGTTGATCCTCAGGGTACCGCCAGTTGCGGTGCTGGCAATGGGCGGTAGTCCGGTATCGCTGGCATTCACGGTCGTCAGCGTGTAAGTGCTATTGGTGAGGTTGATCACGTCATTCGCCACGGTCGCATTGGCGCAACCGATGACTTCGATCAACCGTGCGCTATCCGCTGCGGGCACCGTCGTCGGAAAAACCGGACAGGCAGCATAGACATGGGAAACGTCGACACCCGCAAAGTGCAAACTGAGCAGCACCCAAGCGAGTCCAAGCAATAGGGTTTGGCGTCGTAATCGATGGAACATGTTTTCATCTTTCCGGAGGCAATCACTGTAACTTCTCAACGTTAGGAGGTGGCGTACACGGCGATGATGCTGTGGGGGGTATTGAATGAACTTGTATTGTATGAAAACTCGTAATAATTTGCAAACGCGGCATCCGTCGGTCGAGATCGTCGCGGATCGGGTGACATGAGGTGCGCGCCGGCGAAATGAGCCGTTGTGCCTACATTATAAGATGAGTCTGCGGGCAGGGTGCCCACGACTCGTGGACGGGTGCATTTCACTTTAGTGCAAAATATGCTCGTCATGGTACCGGGGGGAAATGTGGGGTTTCAACGGGCGGATATTCGGCGCGGGGACAATGTGAGTTGATAACATTTGACAAGCGCCTAATCCGCCCCACCAACGATCTCCGTTGCGGGTCCCTAACCACAATAGGGCGGGTTTGTTTT
>JBBRTY010000073.1:0-16433 GCA_038248285.1 Aggregatilineales bacterium | reverse complement strand
TGACCAAATACAGCTTTGGGGTGCCCGGCTCTGCCGCCATGCGTGAGCAACTTGTCCACATCGACACGCTGGCGGATGTGGATCGCATCTTGCTGCCGATGGTGGAACGCGAACGTGCCCGCGAACAAGCGCAGGAGCTAGTGCCGGTCCCCGCTCCCTTGTGACCATGTGCCAAATTCCCCCGTCCCGTTCGTAGGCGTAGCGGGCGGGGGAGACGGCGGCTCAATCACCGTATCCGCTTTCGGCTTGACGACGGGTACAATCGGCTTAATGGGCTTGCCGCCAATCGTGGGTGCCGTCCATGTGCCCATTGAGGTCGCTTCTTTGACATTATTGATATCTTTGCTCAGTTCGTTCACCGAGTCCTTCAGCGGTTTGGTGATCGGCGTCATCGCCCGCGTGATCTCTTTTTGAATATTTTGCTTCGTGGGGATGTCGCGCGGCACCTTAATATCGACCCCCGCGTCATCAAATTCTCGTTGTAAAGTCTGGGCGGTTTCGCCCCACATCTTCCGTAGAATTGCCACATACTGCCCCAACTTGTATGACCAGCGCACAAGTTGTTTCGGTCCCAAAACGATGAGCGCAATCACCACGATGATGATCAGTTCCCACGCACCAATACCGAAAAGTTCCATTAAATGACACCCTTACCCACTTTGTGACTACCCACAATCTAGTATAACACGATGTCTCGGGGGGCGTTCCACGTTCGGAATGCAGACACGCCACCCGACTCGCCGTTGTGCGTCTCTACGATCCTGAAAATTAGGATCAAACACATGGTTAAAACAGGACACACGGCAGTTGATCTTTGTTTTAACCTGAGTTAAAGTGGTTGTATGCCATTTTGATAAACACAAATAGAAGGTCTACTATGGCAACACTGACACAACCTATCAGTTCAGCAATCAACAAGGCACCCGCGCCCCAATCTGATCAGACTAAAGAGCAGCAAACGCGGTTGGAGGCACGTTTGGTCGCCGTCACCCTCGCCGCCATCCTTCTTAGCTTGTTCGCAGAACAAGCCGGAGCGCCCGCGTGGTTAGTCCTTATCTTTAACATCACCGCCTATGTCGCGGGTGGTTTATTCGGTCTCAAAAACGCGCTCACCAGTTTGCTCAAACGCCGGATCGATGTCGATATGCTCATGATCTTGGCGGCGGTCGGCGCGGCGTTGATCGATCAATGGCGCGAAGGCGCGCTGCTGTTATTTCTGTTTTCGCTCAGCAACGTCTTGCAAGATTACGCCATTGGGCGCAGCCGCCAAGCGATCAAGGGGCTGATGAAGCTGTACCCCGCCGAGGCAAAGGTCAAGCGGGCGGGCGGGGTGGAGGTCATCCCCGTCAGCGGCATTCACACCGGCGATATCATGCTGATCGAACCGGGCGAACGCATCCCCGTCGATGGTGTCGTCCGCGCGGGGCATTCGACGCTCGATCAAGCGCCGATCACGGGCGAGTCGATGCCGGTCGAAAAGACTATCGGCGATAAAGTATTCGCGGGCACGCTCAACCAACAAGGCGCGCTCGATGTCGAAGCGACCGGTGTCGCCGCCGATACCGTCTTGGCACGCATCATCAAGATGGTCGAAGAAGCGCAAGACACGAAGGCACCTACCGAACGCTTCTTAGAAAATTTTGAGCAGATTTACGCTATCGTGATCTTGGTGAGCGTCGGGCTATTCATCGTGATCCCGCCTACGCTCGGATGGGTCGATTTCACCGCCAACTTTTATCGGGCGATGGTCTTGATGACGGTGGCGTCCCCGTGCGCGCTGGTGATCAGCACTCCCGCCTCGTTCATCTCAGCGATTGCGTCGGCGGCGCGTGGTGGTGTCCTCTTCAAGGGTGGTGCCTATCTCGAAGGCTTGGCGACGATCAAAGGCATCACCTTCGACAAAACGGGCACGCTCACCCAAGGCAAACCGACCGTCACCGATGTGATCACCGTCGATGGACTCAGCGAAGATGACTTCTTGACGACCGCCGCCGCCATCGAAGCCCGATCCGAACACCCCATCGCGAAAGCCATCGTCAATGAAGGGGCGCGCCGCCAACTGCCCGTCGCCGCTGTGGAAGACTTTAAGGCGCTCCCCGGACGCGGTATCGAAGCGCGGGTAGACGGACACACCCTGCATGTGGGCAGCATCAATCACTTGCGCACGATCAGCCCCCTGCCGGATGAACTCGAAACCGCCTATGAGCGTATCGAAAACGAAGGCAAGACCGTGATCGGCATCATCCGCGACGAAGCGGGTACCCTACGCTGGTTGGGTATTGTCGGCGTGGCGGATCAACTGCGCCCCGAAGCCCGCGACATCGTGGCGACCCTGCACAAGATGGGCGTACAGGTGGCGATGCTCACCGGCGACAATACCCGCGTCGCGCATCACATCGCGTCGCAAGTGGGCATTGAGCGCATCTATGCTGACCTCATGCCAGAGGACAAGGTGAAGATCGTCAAACAGTTGGAAGCAGAGCTAGGGGCAATCGCGATGGTGGGGGATGGCGTCAATGACGCCCCAGCGCTGGCGACCGCCACTATCGGCATTGCTATGGGCGCTGCGGGGACGGATGTCGCGCTCGAGACCGCCGATCTGGTGTTGATGGGTGACCGTCTCGAACTGATCCCCTACGCCATTGGGTTGAGCAAGAAAGCGCGCCGTGTCGTGTGGCAAAATATTAGCTTCTCGTTGGCGGTGATCGTCGTCTTGATCCTCAGTGCTTTCTTCATCGACTTGCCGCTACCGCTGGGGGTCTTGGCGCACGAAGGCAGCACGGTGATCGTCGTCCTCAACGGGTTGATCGTGCTGCTACTGCTGCCGGAACTGGCGCGGATGCGCAAAAACCGTGCCGCCCACGCTCAAGACTAAGCTCGAATTTGGGAACGCGCCTATCGATCCAAAATCCATAGGCGCATTCCCATACAACGGCGCGCTCACGGCAGCAGCACAAGGCTGAACGTGAAGACGCCGGTGGTCGTGGTGCTGGCGGTCGTACCACTATAGCGCCCCACCTCGATCACATATACGCCTGTTTCGGGCAACGCCAAGCGGTCGATCAGCGGATTTTGCGCGCCGCCGCTATCATCATCACGGCTGATCACCTGCCCGCTAGGGTTGAACAGTGTCAACGTCGCGTCCAGATCACTATTTACGCGCAAGGCGCGCAACGTCACGAGATCATTCACTTCACCGAAAAAGGCATAGCGCACGCTGGGCGTCTCATTGGTGATGGTGCCGTTCATGGTGCCATTGTATTCGATAGAGACGGCATCGGCGGGCACTTCGGAGAAGGCGCTGGTGCCCAGTTCTAGCGTCAGGGTGAAGGCACCGCTGGTCGTGCCCGCTTCGCCTTCAAACCGAGTCGCCTGTACTAAATAGGTGCCTGTCGTCGGGATCAGGATATCGCGCAGGGCGGCATTTTGCCCACCACCGCCATCATCGTCTTGACCGAGTTCCCGCCCGTTGGTATCGGTCAGCAGCAGCAAGGGGTCAAGTTCACTCCCGCCCGACCGCTCCATCCGCACGGTGACGACATCGCCGCGCGCCGCGTCGAAGCGATAGAAGATCACGCTGCGATTGGCGGTGATCTGCCCGCGCGTGGGGGTGCCGGGCACCAGTGGCAACGCGAACTCGATGCTGCGCCCCAAGCCGCTTTCTGCCCCTGCCAGCAACGTCAGCACGAACGAACCGCGACTTTTGCCCGCCGCCCCCCCAAAGCGCGATGCCACGATGGCATGAACGCCATCTTCACGGGCGACATAGCCGTTGATCGCTGCGTCAAGCGTGCCATCCTCATCATCATTTTCTGCCACTACTTCCGAGCGGCTGTTGACGATCTGCACCGCCGCATCGAGGTCGCCCGATGCGCGCTGCATCCGCACGCTGATCACGTCACCGCGCGCGGCTTCAAAGGTGTAAAAAATTTGGGGGTCTTGATCATCAATGGCATTGTAGATCGAATCGCCATAGCGTAGCACGCTGCCGGATTCGGAACTGGCACCCACCCGCGCAACGGTGAGGCTATAATCGCCAGCGGTGGTGCCTAGCCGGTCGCCGAAGCGGGTCACAACGACACTGTAGCTATCAGAGGCGGGTAAACGCACGCCCGAATAACGGATATCGGCACCGGGCGCTTCATCAGACAAGGCACCGCCCCCTGCCACTACCCCGGTTTGAACGCCATAGACGATCACCAGTGGTTCGAGATCGCCTTCGGTGACAGTCAGCGCAAAACTAACCGCTTCGCCCCGCAAGCCATCAAAAGTATAGATCGTCCGGGGCGTCTCATCATCAATGCGTCCGCTGACCGCAATATCGAATTCTAACATTTGGGCGTAGGCGGTATCGACAGTCCAGCCCAACAGGGCGATCAGGCTGATCGCCCTGATCAGCTTGATTGCCACCAGCGCGAACCGCCTTATCGCCACCCCACTACTCCCCACTGGGGATTACGCCTTGCTATCGTTTTTGATCGCCCGATCCCCGTTGATCGCCGCGTTCAATTCTGCCATTTGCTCAAAAGGATGCTGGCGGGCTTTTTCGCCATAGACCAGTTCCCCAGTGACGAGTTGGCGCAAGCGATAGGGGTCAGTGCGCGAGGTCATATCGAGGCTCATTGGCGTCACGGAGACGACGCCCTCATGTAGTACCGCATAGACATCGGAGTCCGGTTCTGCTTTGGAAGGATCGAAATTGTATTTGTACCCCATCCGTCCCACATCGGATAAGGCGATACGTTCGGGTCGCGAGGGCCAATACACCCGACGGCGGGACACGCGCGTCATCTTCCATGCGGTCTCGCGGGTGGCATTCAAGGGGACATCCAGTTTAAGGACATCGACATCATCGGGACGATCATTCAGGATCAGCCACGCGCCAAACATGCGGGCGAAATATGCGGCGATGGTGAAGTCGATGGCGACCGAATAGGTCAAATGGAGGTCATGGGGTGTCTGCTGCGAAATCGCAATCGCGGGGATGCTCAGGCTGGCGGCTTCGAGCGCAGCACCGACCGTGCCGGAGATTGTGACACCGTTACCGACATTTTCCCCATAATTGATGCCGCTGACGACGAGCGACGGGATACGGTCGGCGATTTCAAAGACGCCGTGCTGCACCGATTGCGCGGGGGTGCCTTCGACAGAATACACTTTCCGCAGCACGCCCATGATCAAGCGATCTTCTTCGAGGATACGTCCCGAACTGCTGAGCGGCAGACTACGACCGGTGCCGCTCTGCTGTTCACGCGGGGCACACACCAGCACATCCCCCAGATCGGAAAACGCATCAACCGCCGCCCATAAGCCGGGCGAAGCAATGCCATCATCATTAGTAAATAGAATCAACGGGCGTGGTTCGGTCATCAAATTTTGCAATCATCTTCATGCAGCCGATAAGGACTTATGATGCTATCACCATCATCCGGTGATGAAAACGGCGATTCACGAGTCTTAACGAAATTCAGCCAAGGTTTAACGTAAATCACGCCGGACACAATTTTCAGGAAAGGCGCTTGTCATAGGTGGCTGGCACGCCCATTGTTTCGGAAATTGCCAGCGCGATACTTTGCAACTTGGTGCGGGCGTTAAACACCGTCAACGGGACGACTGTTTCTTGGTCAAACGGATCATCCGTCACAGGGATCGACTCTTCGACCCGCCCTTGGCTCAACAGCCGGATGAAGAGGGGATCACGTTGGGTATCTGGGCGCACCAAGAGATTGAGTTCGCTGTATTTCACCTGTCGCGTTTCGCGATCTGCTCGTCTGCCCACTTTGCTCACGACATTGCTGACAACCACTTCCGCCAGATGCCCATAACGAATTTCGCGGATGACGCTTTCGCCCCGCATCCATAGCACAACTTGTTCCGTGCCGTCAAAAACGACACGCTTTGGTTGACGACTCACATTGCTCAGGGTGACGATAATGGCGAGGATCATCACAATCGTTGAGGCGATGCCCAGATATGACAAAATTTCTGGACGCGGCAGCGCGATCCCACTGGTGAAAGTGCTGACAGTGAGGATAAAAAATGCCCCCGTCAGTGGAATATACGTCATGACTCGGCGTAAGCGTGCCCGTGCCCACGAGGGCGACAGCACGAAAGCGAGGCGTTTCCTGTCAATACGTTCGAGCGTCCATAGTTCAACCGTGATCGGCAGGTCGGGTTGCGCGATGGCTTGGCGGACTTCTGCCGTATCGACCGGCGCGGTCATGCCCTCGTAAGTGACTGGTTTGGGGGGCACCGCCGCGAACGAACAGCCTAGTTTTTGCGCCAGCGATTGCCCGGCATGGGTGGCAACCTCTTGAAACTCAAGGGGATTAGGGTTCCGCCAAGACGCCAGCGGGCACCAACGACTGCCGCGTTCGGCGGTCAGGGCGGCGTCTAGCATCAAGCCCAGATGCCATGCCGCGTCTTTTTGCGCCCAACCGACAACGACCCGCGCGATTTGATGGGGGTCAAGGGTGCCGGGCAGCCCAGTGCCTTGCATGGGCAGTTTGCGCGGTGCCGCAAAATCGCTGGTGTAGCGTATGGGTTCTCCGTTGATGACCTCAAACAGGGGAAAATTGCCCGCGTCGCCCGTTTGCCCGTTGGAGAGCAAACGCCAGCGCTCCGCGTCATGTTCGATAATCATAGTGCCCGCTGTTGTGATCCGTTCCATTGTGCCTCGTCCGTGCTGATATGCCTGCTCATCCGGCGATAAAGTGTACTCTCACGCACGGTTAGTGAACAGAGTCGAAACAACCAGACACCTTGCGAGATGTGGGAAAACAACCACATGTCAAGATGCTCTGTTGGAAAAGCGCAGCGCTAGAGAGGGAGTAATTCTTGTTTATGAATACGCTTCTTGATTTCGTCGAGTCGTCGTTTATCGTCGGTCGTAATACCCTCTTGGATGCGTGTGCGAGCAAGCAAAACATTTTCTTCATTGATATCGCATAGCAAAAAATGGCGGTTATGCTGACGACAAACCAGACCGACAGTGCCAGAACCACCAAAAGGATCGAGAACCACGCCTTCTGCTGGGCACGATGCTAAGATCAGTGGTTCGATCAGTTCAGAGGGAAAAACAGCAAAATGTGCCCCCGTAAAAGGGCTACCCCCGATGCGCCAGACCGATTGAATATTTGCCCCCGTCGGCGTTTGCATCGCTGTGCGGTCATAATAATATTTTTGCTGCTTGGCAAACATGAAGATAAATTCATGGGCATGGGTGGGTCGATCTTTGACACTTTCGCTCTTAGACGGGCGGTGCCAAACAATATCACAGCGCAAAAGCCAGCCATCATCTTGTAGTGCAAAAGCAACCCGCCATGGCATCCCTACTAAACTCTTCATCGGTAAACCCATTTCATAGAAAGTCTTGTTCCGTTCTTTACGCCCTGTTTGGGGAATCCCATTCATATGTTTACGACTATAACGAGAATTTTTACCTTGTGATCCGCCCTCTTTGTGCTGGCTGGTTGCGCCAACATAGTTGTCACCAATATTCAGCCAAAAAGTGCCGTTGTTTTTAAGGACACGGCGTGCCTCGCGAAAAAGCGTTACCAACGATTGAACATAATCATTTGGATGGCTTTCCAATCCGATTTGGCTTTCTGAGCCGTAATCACGCTGCCCAAAATAAGGTGGCGATGTAACAATAGATTGAATGCTCTCGTCTGGCAAAGATTTCAAAAATGTCAAAGCATCAACACACTGAATTGTGTCGAGTGGAAGATAAATTTCGCTCATAATACGAATTTCCTCACATTCACCATTTTCAACTATCGACAACCTTTTCCATAAATGGATAAATGAAATTATGGTCAACAACCCCATGAAGCGCATAGCGTTGAATCAGACCATACAATTCCCGCACAGTGGAATAGGGCATATAACGAGCGTCTAGATTGCGAAATAAATCTTGATTGGCTTCCGTGATGACCTTATTACGCAATTCATTGGGAGCAACCACCGTAAAAACCGTCTTAATTGATGGAAACGCACGGCGCAATTTACCCATACGAGTGAGACCCGACGTTACGCCCGTACTGTGTTCAATCTCAATAATCGCGGGAATCCGGTCCCCATCCGCCGTAAACCAAATGCAGTCAATCAACGCGGCTGTTTCTTTGATTTCCCGCTTATAAAAAATTTGCATATCATCTAATGACTGAATCACGCCGTGCATAGCGCCTAATGTAGTCGCTCCCACGCGGATAGAGCGATCATTCCGTGCAATCCATGTTCGAAAACCCAAAGCATTACCGATTTCGATCAAAGCAATCTGCATTTGGACCCCATGTTTGGTTGATCTGGTTATATCGTTCAAAGCAAATTGGACCTTCTATGCCCACAATGCGAACAATTCTTAACATCCCCCGCCCACTCACATAGTTATACTCTTGCCCGATACCGAGCTGTGCAATTTCTTGAACAAGATCGGCTGCCGTCAAATTATTCATTATGGTGCCTTTTATGATCAATTTTTGGAAATTATAACAGCATCCCCCGCCGCGCCCGCAACGCCGCGATCACTTGGCGATCCGCCTTGCCGAAGCTGTACCGATCCAACGCCTCTGGCACCACCCACGCCCATGCTAAGACGCCCAGCGTCTGTGGTTCGCCACCCACATAGCGGCATTCAAAGGCGTGCAGGGTGATCTTGAAATGGGTGAAGGCATGGCGCACCTTGACGAATAAATCGCCCACTTCAACCTCAATCGCCAGTTCTTCGCGCAGTTCGCGCTGTAAACATTCGGGCAGGGTCTCGCCTTCTTCTTGTTTGCCGCCGGGGAACTCCCACAAGCCGCCGAGCAAACCCTCTAGCGGACGCTGAGCGATCAACAGTTCGCCGCGATCATTCCAAATCATGCCAGCGCTGACATCGTAATGCGGCGTTTGGGCACGGGCGGGCTTGACCGGTCGTTGTTCTTGGGTGCCCTGGGCATAGGCACGACAATGGGCACGAAGCGGGCACTCCCCGCACACCGGCGTGCGCGGCTTGCACACCAGCCGCCCTAAATCCATCACCGCTTGATTGTAATCACCCGGGCGATCTGCCGGCAGCCACGACTCGGCGGTGCGCCATAACCTAGCTTGGGTCGCCGCTTCGCTGACATCCTCTTGTAAATCGAGCAAGCGCGCATACACGCGGATGACATTGCCATCCAAGACGGGGGCGGGCAAGCCATACGCGATGCTGGCGATGGCACCCGCCGTATAGCGCCCAATACCCGGCAGGTCTAGCAAGCCCTCCACCGTGCGGGGAAAAGTGCCCCCACCAGCGGCGACCGCTTGGGCGGCACGGTGCAGGTTGCGGGCGCGGCTGTAATACCCCAGCCCTTCCCATAATTTCAGCACATGATCAAGCGGCGCAGCGGCGAGATCGTTCACGGTCGGGAAGGCTTCGAGAAAACGGGCATAATACGGCTTCACCGTCTCGACTTGGGTTTGCTGAAGCATAATTTCGGACAACCACACGCGGTAAGGGTCATGCTCCCCCCGCCATGGAAGCGCTACGCTGGCGCGGTCATACCATGCCAACAGGTCAGTCGGATCAAAAAGAAGGGCATCGGTTGTCATAGAAGATTAAGCAGGGGAGTCTGCATGTTTTTCGAGCGCCCATTTTAGATACATCCCTTGCATTCCTAAGTTGGTCATGCCTAATTTTTCGAGAATACGCTTGGAGCCTTGATTTTCGGGCAGACATTCGGCATTCACGCGCTTGACAGGGGGTTGTTCAAATGCCCAGCGGATCAAGCCGGTGACCGCTTCAAAAGTATACCCTTGTCGGCGGTAATGCGGCGAAATGCCATAGCCGATCTCGATACTGCCGCGCTTGTCGGGTCTGCCTTTATAGCCCGCTGAACCGATCACCAGTTGTTCTGCCGTCACCACCATCAACCACATGCCCCACCCGACCATATCGGGGTCTTCACGCAATTGATAGGCATAATAACTGAGCAAACCGCGCCCATCTTCTTCGAGCCATTTGGCATCAATCGTCATTCCCCCGCCCAGCAAGCCCTCAATGTGGTGGCGTCCATTGCCGGATGCTTCGGCGAGTGCGCGTGGGCAAGCGATCAGGGTCAATCTTTTCGTCATCAATTGGGTCATTGTAACCTCGATTCCTGTTACCCCTGTTTGTACACCCGATCCCCAAAACACGAAAGTCATAATTGTGACCCGTTGACGCCCGTTGACGCCTTATGGTATGATGCCGCGCGCTTTACCTATCAGGAGCCATCATGCCACGTCCCCAATCTGCCACCACCATCTATTATCTGGTCGGGGGCATGTCCTCGCTCGGTTTCGCCTTGATCTTCACCGTCAACCTGTTGTATCAGGCGCAGGTGGTCGGCTTGAACCCGCTGCAATTGGTCTTGGTGGGCACCACGCTCGAATTTGTCGCCTTCTTATTTGAAATCCCCACTGGCGTGGTGGCGGATTCTTTCAGCCGCCGCCTATCAGTGATCATCGGCATGGGCATGGTCGGCGTCGGCTTCCTCATCGAAGGCGCATTCCCGTTTTTGGGTGCCATCTTGCTCAATCAAGTGATTTGGGGGATCGGCGTGACGTTCACCAGTGGCGCGCTGGAGGCATGGATCGCTGATGAAGTGGGGGTCGAAAACTTGGGCGCGGTACTAGTACGGGGTGGGCAGGTCGAACGGGTGGTGAGCATCTTCGGCGTGATCGCCAGTGGGGTCTTGGGCAGCATTGCGCTGGCGTTGCCGATCCTGATCGGCGCGGCGGTTTTTCTCGTGCTGACGATCCTCATGATCGCGCTCATGCCCGAAAACAATTTTCAACCCGCTTCTCAAGCCGAGCGCGTGACATTTGCGACCATGGCGCGCACAACCCGCGATGCGCTCGCGGCGGTGCGGGTGCGTCCGATCTTGGCGATCTTCTTGATCACTGCCGTCGTGATGGGTGCCTACAGCGAAGGCTTTGATCGCTTATGGCGTGAACACCTGACGGAAAATATCGCCTTTCCGGTGATTGGCGGATTGCAACCGGTGGTGTGGTTCACCGGGATCGTGCTGGTCACGCAGGTGATGTCGATTTTCGCCACCGAGATCGCACAACGGCGGGTAGATGCCAATAATCAGCGGCAGGTCTCACGATTCGTCATGGGCAGTTATGCCGTGATGGTGGTGGCGCTGTTCGCATTTAGCGGGGCGCTCAACTTGGGCGTGGCGGTGATCGCCTATTTAGTCGCGCAAACTCTGCGCACGATCAGCGCGCCGTTTGTGGCAAATTGGCAGAATCAACACATCGACTCCCATGTGCGGGCAACTGTGATCTCCTCGCTGCACCAGTTTGACGCGCTTGGTCAATTGGGTGGGGGTCCGTTCGTCGGCTTTGTCGGATTACGCTTGGGCTTACGCGCAGCCCTAGCGACGGCGGAGCTTTTGCTGGCACCGACAGTGTGGCTAGTGGGGCAGGCGTCCCGGTTATCCTCAGAAGCGACCAGACCCGCCCCGTCCGATGACGCTAACCTCTTAAAATAACCGGTATAAAATGCGGGTGACGGTCGTCATCACGAAGGTGAATGACCAATAGCGTACCTGCAAAGCGAGAAGCTGTTTGGGGCTATAGCGGGTCGGTCCTAGTCGCAAGCCAAACACCGGTGTGCCCATGATCTCGCCTATCCACATGCGTATGCCCATGAAGAAAGCGCCGGCGATATCACGCCACCGAGTCGTGGTGCGGGTACCGCCATAGCCAATGCCAGCGCTGATACCGATCACCCATTCCATTGCCGAGTCAAAGGCTGCGCGTCTTTGCGGGGTGGCTGCGGGCGCGGGCGTCAGCTTTTCATAGACGAGGCGCGCCAAGGTTTGGGCGGCATGTTCCCCCGGTTGCGACGCTGATGGAATCACCGCCAAAGCTTCGACGGGATCAGCGATGGTCATCGCATTGCCTTGTGGCGCTTGCTGGAATTCGGGAAACAGAACGGGTAGCCAATGCCGTTGAAACCACTGCATTGCTAAAACACCCGCGATCCCGCCAATGATGCCAAGAAGCGCTGCTTTTTGCCGATTAGGAATGCCAGAGGAAGAACTTTTCAATCTGAAATGACCTCACAATGCTATCTATTAGGGCGCGACCTCAATAAAGCGCAGTGCCGCGATGGTGTAGGTACATTCGGCGCGCGTCGTCACTGTGAATACCGGGCTGACAGGAGCGCCCGTCGCATCAAACAACTGGGCGACATAACTGGCGTCTTGCGCGATACGCCCCAATTGCACCTCGAACCCACCGGGACCAAAGCCCGGTGCGCTGCCCGTCGTCGCTCGTTCATCGACCGAAGCGCCGACAATGCGCACACTGTAGCCGTTGACGGCGACTCCTGCCGCATCCGCTACCGAACCAGCGATGCTTGACCAACGGCATCCCCCGCGGGCATCGGGATTGGTCAGGTACAAGATGACGCCCCCCTGCAAACTATAGCGGAAAGCGGTCGGCGCATCGGGCGCAAGCGGCGTCCCTTGGGGCGTGCTAAAACCCTCTAAAAACACTGGTGTGAAGGTCAACGACGGGGTGATCGACGGGATCGGTGAAGGCGTATAGGTGTGGCTAGGCGTCAGTGTCGGGGAGGGGGTATGGGTGACGGTGGACGTATACGTCGCGGTGACGACATTGGGCAAGGGTGTCGGCGGTGCCAAGGGATTGAGCGGCGAATTATAATTCGTCCACAAAAAGGTGCCGATCCCCAACAATAGGATCGTCCCAAGGGCGAAAATCACAGATAGCAGATTATAGAGCGGGTCGCGACTGCGATCTCGTGCTGGACGCGGCTGCCGGGCAGGGCGGGATCGCTTGCCCATTGCGGACTGCCGCGCCGAGTCTTTGGCGCGCGCGGCAGCTTCGCTAGGAAGCGGCGGAAACCGCTCCTCGTTGGGGGGGGGGTGTTGGGGCGGACGTTGTGCGCTCATGCGGCGGGGATCGTCTCTAGCCGGTTCAGAACGGGCGATTCTGTTTGAAGTTCAAAAGCACCAAATTGCGTGCGCAATCGGCGGTGAACGTGACCGTGATTTGTTCTGATATTGCCGTCCCAGCGGACGAACGCAATTCCACCAGATAAGAATTTGCTGTCACTGCGGTCGCCAGCGGCACTTCCCATCCGGCAATCCCATAAATGGTGTTGCTGCCACTGCTGACCGAGACATCCACGCCGGAACCAAAGACATGCACGCTGATGCCGAGCAAGGGTTGGTCGTTGACATCAAATACTTGTCCGCCGATGCCTTGCCACGAACACCCGGCGGCGTTGGCGAAATTAGCAGTGAAGACCGGCTGTCCTTCGCGCAAGGTAAACGGATAAGGTGACGGCACATCCACCAACGGTTGTGGCGTGAATGGGGTGCTGGTCGGCGGTGGTGTCGTGGGGGAAGGTGGCACGGTCGCTGGGATGGGTGGCGTATTGGTGATCGTCAACGATGCCTGTACCGTCAGCGAGGGCGTGATCGACGGCGTCTGCGTCGCTATGGTCGTTGGCACAATCGGCGTGATCGTGACCGTTGGTTCGGGCGTATTGGTCAGCGATGCCGTCGAAGTGGGGATCGGGCGTTGGGTGCCGGTCTCGGTGATCGTCACGCTGGGGGTGATGGTCAGCGTGGGGGTCTCGGTGGCTAGGGGGGTGTTGCTCGGCGTAAAGGTGAGGGTTATGGTCGGCAAAACATTCAATGTAGGCTGGATCACCGCTTCGACCGTCACTTGGGGCGCAGGTTGGGCAAAACGCCCCCCCACCACCACAATCACGACAACGGTGAGGATCAAAAAGAGGATCGAAATCAGATTGTATAAACGCGCGCTTCCCTGTCCCATATCATCCCCTACTTGTACTGTTAGATATATTGCTCGATCACAGCACTCTCGATGAGTACCGCCAGCCATTGTTCAAAGCGTGTCTGCGACAACATCGCTTGTTTCTCTTCGGGAATTGGGCGCACCTCTTTTTCGAGGGTTTGGATGATGTGATAGCCCAATGCCGTTTGAATCGGTCCCGCGAGTTGCCCCGGTTCCAGTTCAAACGCGATCTCTGTGAGTTCATTTTCTAACAGTTCCCCGCGTGTGAACCACCCCAAATCCCCGCCAATGGGTCGGCTGGTCACATCCAACGAGATATTGGCAGCAAGCGCCGCAAAGTCTTGTCCGTTGCGCATCAATACCAACAACGAGTTGGCTTCATCACGGGTGGCGACAAGGATATGCCGCGCGTGGACTTGGGGCACCGGTTGATCGGTCGTGCCGATGATATGGTCACGCATCCGGTTGGTCAGCAAGGATGAGTATAAGGAACGCCGGAATTCTTGCTCGGTATACAAGTTTTGTTCTAGCCAATTGCGCCATGTATCCGGGCTGCCAGCGGCGGTCTCCAGCTTGCTGATCTCGGCATCGACTTCGGCGTCCGAGACCGCAATCTGCACTTTGCCCGCTTCTTGTTCAATGATGACCTGTTCGATCAATGTTTGCAAGACCGCCGTCCGAATGGCTTCGGGGTTGGCGCGCATCGATGGATCCAGTTGCAAGCGCGCGACACCGCGCCGAAACTCCGTCACCGTAATATCCATGCCATTGACCCGCGCGACTAGGGGTTCGCCCGCTGCATCAACGGGCAGAGGCGTTTGGGTGGGCACGGCGGGTGCCAGTGTTGGCAAAGGCGGACGGGTGGCTTCCACAATCGGGTTGGGGTTGGCTTGCAGCGCGGTTTGCGTCGCAATTTGCGCACCGTTCGGGTCGCCACCACAACCAGCCATCACCCCCACAAGGGCGAGCAACCAAAGTAAATCAATCTTTTTCACAAGCAGCACTCATCACCCATAAACACACATGGAATTGATTATAGCCGATGGATGCGAAACGTGCAGTGTTCGAGCGGTGCTAAGTTTTTAACGGAGATTGCGCAAACGTGGATCGAGGATATCGCGCAGACCATCCCCAAGCAGATTGAACCCCAACACGCCGAGCATAATCGCCAGCGCCGGGAACAGCATCAGCCATGGGGCGATCTCGGCAATCCCTCGGCTCTCGCTAAGCACGACGCCCCGGGACGGCATGGGCGGTTGTGTCCCCAAGCCCAAAAAGCTCAGTCCGGCTTCGGTGAGCAGTGACCACGACAATGCCAGACTGACCTGTACGATCAGCGGTGCCAGCGTATTGGGCAACACATGGCGATATAAGATACGCCCATCGGTAGCGCCGATGGCACGCGCCGCCAACACAAACTCCAGTTGTTTGACCGCCAGCACGGGACCGCGTGCGACCCGCGCGAAGATCGGTGTATACACGATGGCGATGGCAAGGATGGTGTTGTTGATGCCGGGTCCCAAGACGCTGACGACGACCAACGCCAGCAGCAACGCGGGCAGGGCAAAAAACACATCCATCACGCGCATCATCACAGTATCGATGGTGCCGCCCATATAGCCGGCAATTGTCCCCAACAGCGTGCCGAAGCTGGTCGCTAGCGCTACCGACAAGAACGCAACCCGGAGCGAATTGGCAGCACCGCCCATGATGCGACTGGCGATATCGCGTCCGAATAAATCCGTCCCCATGACATAAGCGGCACTAGGCGCTTGCAGCTGATCTCGGACGTGTTGTTCGAGCGGCGGGTAGGGCGTCCATCCTAGCGAACCGAGCAGCCCGACGGTTGGGGTCAGCGGACGAATGATCAGTCGGAGCCGGTGCCCCATGTCCGCCGAATCAAGTCCACATAATTGTCGCCCGGCGTGATATCGCCAAGGATCACCGCGCGACTGGCTCCCGTCAAAGAGGGCAGATTGCCCGCGCGGGCGTGCCATGTCTCGTGCGCCAACAACGCGAATACCAATGCTTCTTTATTGTCCCCATCCACGCCGATAGCATCACTAGGCAAGACGCGCGCGGGGATCAACGCTTGCAGAAGTTCCATGAGGACGGGGTTGCTGCGTCCACCGCCACTGAGGATGACCTCATCCAGCCGCGCGGGGGCAAAACGTTCATAGGCATTGGCGATAGATTGGGCAGTCAGGGCGGTGAGCGTGGCGATAATGCCAGCGTCAGTGAGTCCGCGCGCGCGCCCTTCGGTGACAAGTTCCGCCGCCATGCGCGCACTAAATAACTCCCGTCCGGTGGTCTTGGGCGGCTTGATATCATAGTACGGGTGGAGCAAAAGCGTTTGCAACCAGTCTTCATCCAAACTACCTTCCCGCGCCCACAAGCCATCGCGATCATATGCCTGTTGCCCTTGGGTGAGCAGCAGCATGGCGGAGTCCATCAAGGCGTTGCCGGGTCCGGTATCGAAGGCGGTCGGTAAGCTCTTGGAATCGGACAGGGGGGGTAAAAAAGTGACATTGCCAATGCCGCCGATATTCTGCACTGCCCGCCAGTAGGTCGGGTGGCGTAGCAGCAACCAATCGGCATAGCCCGTCAGGGGGGCACCTTGCCCGCCG
>JBBRTY010000072.1:0-16552 GCA_038248285.1 Aggregatilineales bacterium | reverse complement strand
CCCTATCGTCTCATCAACGTAAATGTAGGGGCGGATTAGGCGCTCGTGGAAAAATCCCCAACCCCAAGAGTCGCCGCGCCGAATATCCGCCCGTTTACCTGTTATGAAATCATAGCGATGCACCCAAGTGAAATGCACCCGGTGGCATAAGTTGGCTTGACTTTCAGCGACTTATGTCGCAACCTTGTGCCCATGTCTTTCGCTCGATCAACCGAAGTGTAGAAGTGATGTCGCAACCCAATCCCGAAATACGCCCCCCGATTTGTGATTACGAAGGCTCCAACTACCGGACAGAATTCTGGGAAGGGCGTGGTCGTGATTACGAAGATCGGGTAGAACGCTTGGCGCTGCGCAAACTGTTACCCCCCAAAGGTGGGCGACGCTTGTTGGAGATCGGCGCGGGCTTCGGGCGGCTCACCGACGAATACAAGGGCTACGAACAAGTCGTCTTGCTCGATTATTCGCGCACACAATTGCAACAAGCGCAACAGTACCTCAAACAACCAGACCGCTATCTCTATGTCGCGGCGGATGTCTATCATATGCCCTTCAAAGCGGGCGTCTTTGATGCTGCCACGATGGTGCGTGTACTGCATCACATCGCCCACATCGAAACCGCCCTGCGCGAAATCCGCCGGATCATCAGCCCCAAAGGGGTGTTCATCCTAGAACATGCCAGCAAACGTAACTTGAAGGCAATGCTCCGTTACTGGTCACGTCGCCAGCAATGGAGTCCTTTTGACCGCGCGCCCGTTGAATTTGTCGAACTGAACTTTGACTTTCACCCCGAACACGTTCTTGAGGCGCTTCATGAAGTCGGTTTTAGCGTGCAAAAACGTTTGCCCGTTTCGGTGCTGCGCGTGCCCGTCCTCAAAGAACGGGTGCCGGTCGAACTGTTGGCGGGCATAGATAACCTCTTCCAAAGCAGCGGCTTGCTCGTTTCGCCTAGCATTTTCGTGCGTGCCGAAGCAGGGGCAAACACGCCCAATCAGCTCACCACCCATGACATCTTCGCCTGCCCCCGTTGCGGTAGCGATTTAGCGCCACAAGGCACGGCGGAACTCGTCTGTGTCAACGACGGATTGCGCTGGAGCATCCGTGACGGTATTTACGACTTCAAAACACCGATCAACAAATAGAGGCAATAACTGACTCCTAACCGTGTCCTTTCCCCCTCACCCCATGTCCTTCAATATATGAGGCTTCCCATGTCCCAATCTAGAATCCCCGAACCGATACCCGATCATCTCGCCGATACCGGCCCCATCCAAACCATTCGCCCACAGCGCCCTGCCGCATGGCGCTCAGTCATCGGGATGTTGTCGTTGTTTGGTGCCGTAGCGTTGACATTGGGCACCGCCTTCCTGTTGTTGATGCCTGCCCCCGCCCTAGAAAGCGGCGTGCCAACGGGGAATAGCGACCTTATGGTCGTGCCCTTGCCCACCCAAACCGAAAGTGTCGAAGTCGCGCCGACCCCCGCCCCCTTTGTGGAAAGCGCCCCCGCCAACGGGGATGCCAGTTTCATTTTGGCGAGCGCCTCTTCACTGAGCAGTGAGGGCATGACCACCTTGTTGAGCGAGCCGATCACAGTGCGTCAAACGACCTTTGGTTTTGAAATCCCGCGCACCGATTACAGCGCCTTTACTATCATCCCAGATCGACCGCGCAGTGAAGTCATTCAGTATGAAGTACAAAATGGCGATACCATGTTCCGCATCGCTGAGCGCTTCGGCTTAAAGCCGGAAAGCATCGCATGGGCAAATGATCGTGGCATCATCGGGGGGCTGCGTCCGGGGCGACAGATCAATATATTGCCCGTCGATGGCGTCCTGCATAATGTCTTGACCGAATCCACGATCCAAAACATCGCTGACCGCTTCTTGGTGGATCCCTTTGCCATCATCGACTCGGAATATAATGATCTTTTCGGCAGCACACCTGGTACCCTGTTACCGGCTGGCTCAAAAGTCGTGATTCCTGGCGGACAAGCCGAACAAATCGTCTGGAATCCAGTCGTGGAGCGTGTCGGCGGGGATGCCAACGGCGCAGGTGGTCAAATTTCCTTCTCCCCCGGCGACCCCGGCAGTTGTGGACTCGTGAATAATCCCGGCGGCGGGGGCGGTTGGGTGCGCCCTCTCTCTGGTTACACCTGGACACAAGGTTTTTCAGGTGTGCATACTGGGGTGGATCTCGCCGCTGCGGAAGGCACGCCCGTCATAGCAGCCAATGGTGGGACGGTCATTTTTGCCGGGTGGAACAGTTACGGTTATGGCTATGCCATCGTGCTGGCACACGGACCGTACACCACCATCTACGGGCACCTAAGCGCCACCAATGTGCGGTGCGGGCAAACCGTCAGCGCCGGGCAATCCATCGGCGCTGTCGGTTCTACGGGCGTCTCTTCTGGCAGCCATCTTCATTTTGAGATTCGCTATAACGATATCCCTCAAAACCCGACCAGCGTCATGGCACTCTAAACGATTGAGAGTCCTCGAAACTGGACAGGAAAAGTGAGAAAACGCGCCATCACCCTATAAATGCTGCAAAAACGCCCTGCGACAAACGTCAAGGGCGTTTTTGATGAATTTTTACCCCCGTCCCTTCCTCATTTTATGGTGTGAACCATTCCCAATTTACGCTACACTGTGAGCAACACTTTTCCCGCCCACGCCGACCCCCAAAGATGAGGCAATATGCGCCTGCAACGCTCCCGTTCGCGTCTTTCTTTTCGCCAGCGCCGATGGCAACCGCGTCGGTCGCCCGGTTGTGCATCTCTTATCTTCTCAGCGTTATTGGTCATGGGTGCCGCCATAATGGCGGTCTTGTGGATGGGGCGGTTCGGTACGCCCCCCAACGCCCCCCAAAAGAACGATCTCGTCGGCGCGGCACAAGCAGCCTTCGAGCGGGGCGATCTGTCTGGCGCGATCAATCATGCCCGCCAGCATCTCGCCAACGCGCCAGATGACATCAACGCCCTCTACATTTTGACGCGTGCCCTGATTTACCGAAGCTATAGCGAGTACAACCGCGACGCCGACCGTGCCAGTGCATTGGCGATCACCACCGAGGCGGTCACCCGCAATCCAAACAACAGCGACATGCTGGCGATCCACGCGCTCGCGCTCCAAGCGGAAAACCGTCCGGCAGAAGCGGCAACGACCGCCGAACGCGCCTTAAAAGAAGATACCCCTGCCAGTGCCATCGCCCGCACTGCGCTGGCGCTGGCATACGATAGCGTCGGCAGTTATGAAACCGCCCTACGCGAAAGCGAACGTGCCGTGAATACCGCCAACTCCCGCGCCGCGCTGGTGGATGCCCTGCGCGCCCAAGCGATCAGCCAACGCGATGTCGGGCGTTATCAAGACGCCATCACGACCGTAGACCGCGCTATCGCCCTTGACGAACACTTGTTGGCGCTCCACTTCGAGCGCGCCCAATATGCTCTCTTGTTGGGCAATTCCGATAGCGCCACCGTTTCTTACTTCACCATCCTGACCCATGACGAAAATAACGTCAAAGCCCGTCTGCGCTTATGCGAACTCTCCAGCGTCATGCGCGAACGAGAACGCGCCGTCGAATACTGCCACGCCGTGACCGAACGCGCCCCCTCATGGTCCGAAGGTTGGTATCGGCTGGGCATGGAGTATTTTCTGCAAGGCAATTTTGAAGAAGCACAAGGCAGTTTACGGCGCTGTGCCACCTTGCAAACCTTGCAAAACGTCCCCGCCGCCGACCGTCGCTTTGAGTGTTGGTATATTCAAGGACAAGCCGCCGAAATTCGCGGGGACTGCCCTAGCCTCATCGCGATCTATAACGAATGGCGCACGATTGCGGCGGATGCTGCTGTGCGCGAGCGCTGGACGTATCCCCCCGAAGGACCGACGGGCTGTGTTGGCAGGTAGAGGCGGCGGTTGGGATTTAGGGGTTAGGAATTGGGGATGGGGTAGGGATTAGAAGTGGGGGATACTGCAACTCTGTCTGTAACCTTGCGTATATCACTATGAATGCACAGGATGATTTGCGCTGTTGAACACAGGCACCGATACCAACGTATCGTCACTATCAGTATCGAGGGTTCAACCCAACCCCTACTCCCTGAAACCTAATCCCTATTCTAAAGGAGCAACACCATGAGCGATGACAAGCAAAAACAGTATAAGACCGAGTGGTCGTTCTCGTTTGACAAACTGAATGAGCAAATTGGCGATTTTGTGAAATCCATCGGCGTGCCTGACGAAGAAGTTGTCAAGCACGAAACCCTGAGCGCGCTCATTGACGGTGCGACCTCGGCACGGGTACAACTCGATTTGTCGGTGGGCGAAACCACAGTCGGCACCCTCGCCGATCCCACCACCTTGATCACTGCTGACGTGACCTATGTTGGCGATATCAAGTTTACCGTTACGGGCGATCAAGACAAGTATGTCCACCTCGGACAAGACAACACCGCCTCGTCATGGTTCCGCAATGCTTTGGGTTTCATCGGCAGCAGTCGCAAACTGAAATGGGAAGTCGCCTTATCTCCCAGTGTGCCCACTGTCTTGGACATCAACGGTGGCGTTGGCAAAATGACCTTTAACCTCACCGACTTGAATGTCACCAGCTTGTCGATTCGGGGCGGCACGGGCGAAATTGACGCGACACTCCCCGCCAAGACCGAGCGCTACACAGCGGATGTCAATGCGGGCGTCGGCGAAACGACCGTCAAGATCCTCCCCAATACCTCTGTGGATCTGAATCTGCGCACAGGCACGGGCGAGATCAATGTCAATGTCGGCGAAGGTGCCTTCGGCACCCTGAAGATCAATGTCGGCATCGGCGGCTGTAACCTGCGACTCCCTGCGGGCGCAGCGATTCGCTTGGAAGCCAAAACAGGCATCGGTGATGTCAGCATTCATGGGCATCATTTACAGCAGGTACGCGGGGGCGAGGAATTCATCAGCAAGCAAGGGGTTTGGGAAACGCCAAATTATGCGACGGCGGACAAGCAAATCGCCATCAAGTTTGAAGGTGGCATCGGCGGCTTAGATATTCGCTAGAAACCCGACCACCCCTTCTGAAACGAACAACGGAAGGCACCGCCCCAAGATGACGGTGGTGCCTTCCGTTCTGTTCTTTCTTCGCTGATGCGCCCGCACGACCGGTTAGGTTGTCGTTTCTTTCGACACGTCGGGGGTCTCTGCCTTCAAAATTGGGGCGTCGGTCTCTTCATCGGCGTCTTCCCAACTGACGATCCAGATACACACACCAGCGACCAGCACGCACGCCGTCAACAATGCCACCCATTGACCGGGCAACAACCCGACATCGCGCGCTTCAATGACCAGCAAGACGATCATCCCCACCGACAGGAAAACCCAAGCCGATAAGCGGGGGTGCAACAAGACCCAACGAATGGGCGGGAATTTACCAAGACGATCCAATTTCAATCCTTTACGCTCTCGCTTAAATCGGTTTCATCACGCGATCGGCGCGCAGTTGCTTGATCAAGATATCGGCATTTTGCACGGTCAGCATATCTTGTGCCGCCTCGCGCCATGCCGGAAAGCGAATCTCCGCCAGCTTCAACGGGGTATAGGCACGCCGCGACAACGAGGGCACCACATCGCCACCCAAATGGCGCGGCATGACGACGAAGCTCACTTCGCTCTGCAAATCTTTGGACGCCTCTTCTGCCGCCGTGATCAGCTCGGCAATGATCTCCCCTTTAGGCACTTCGGGCGTGACATAAAATTCATCAATACGGGTGATCAAGTTCTCCACTTGCCAGCCCACCACGCCGATCAACCAATTATTTTTGCCGTATGCCAGCAAAAAGCTCTTCTGACCGAACGCCAACATGATATCCATACGCGATACCTTGCGGCTGGACACCTTCGATACAAACGTGGCGATATCTTCGGCATTGTTCGGCATCCCGCGTTTAATCACCACCTCGGTCTTAAGATCAAAAGTTTGTGCTGACGGCGCGCTTGCAGCCGCCGGCACCGACGCAGCAACCGAAGCGGCAGCAGGGGGACGATTAGCGGTCGCGGGCTGGATCGGACGGATGGGAGCAACAGGAGCCGGGGCAACCGCCGCAGCCACCACTGCCGGAGCTGGAGGCGCATTCAACCGTTGCATCTCTTCCCAAGCCGTTTGCACTTGCCGCCACGTATCCTCAACACTGCCATCATTTTTGATGACCACTTGTGCTTGTTTCAGTTTGTCGCCTTGCGGTCCCTGAATCATGACACGGCGGCGGGCATCGTCTTGCGACATTTTGCGCTTTTCGATCAAGCGGCGATATTGCGTCTCTTGCGAGGAATCCACCACCCACACAGTATCCACCATGTTGATGAGGTTGCCCTCCAACAACTTGATCGCCTCGATCACGATCACGGGTTGCTTGGCACGGGCGATCAACACCTGAGCGGCTTGCTGTACCACCGGATGAATGATCGTCTCCAAAGCGGTCAAGGCTTCGGGAAACGCAAACGCAAACGCGCCTAAGCGTGTCCGATTGATCCGCCCGTCCTCATCGACCACGATCTTGCCGAACAGTTCGATGATCGGTTTGTACGCAGGTGCCCCCGGTGCCATTGCCTGATGCGACAGCCCATCCGCGTCAATCGTGTACGCGCCGAGATGCTGAAGCATCTGTCGCACCACGCTCTTGCCCACCGCGATGTTTCCGGTGAGACCGATCACGACCTTGTTTTCCCAACGGCTCACGGTGCCCTCCTAATGACGCTCAATAATCAAGTTCATGAGTGATAATAAACGGTATTGTAACGCAATCTGGCGATCAAGAGCAATGAACGAAAGAAGTTGTTATCTTTCCAGACTCGCCAACAACACCTCATCAAGGGTCAACACGACCGGTTGCGCGTTTAGAGCCGCCTCAAATTGGGCATATGCCCCCCGCGCTTGATCGGCAAACGCGGCACGCTCTGTCTCATCAAGCACGCACGCCGCCAAATATTCGTACACCCCCCCGCGCCAAAAATCGACCATTGTCGTCGCGGCGGCACGGGCGGGAATACCCTCTAATTGGCTCAGCAAATCAGTGAGCGTCTCTTGGGCAGTGCAACCGTCGGTGCTACCGTCACGAGACCGTTGCAGCAGCAAGAAATTTGCCGCTACCTCACAAACGGTCGCTTCGGCGAGGCGCACGCCCAAGGTGGCGGCATGTTGGCAATCCGTCAACGCCGTGCCGAGTTCGTCTTCCCTTGTGAGTCCGGGGACGAGTAAATTGAAACGGGCACGATTGAGCAAAATCACCGCTTGCGTTTCCGGTTCGGTCGCCAACACCGATGCCCCCTCGAAATAAGCAAAAGCGGCAATGCGGGAATCACCATAGTCGCTAGAGCCGAACGGATAGCGAAGGGCGTTATTCATCAAGGTGACGCCGGCATTGTTGTAAGCGGCGATCAGGATGTCCGCATCGTCTTCCTCAGCCACTTGTAAGGAAAGAATCGCCTCATAGCGTGCATTTGCCGACTCATATTGCTGATCGACAAACAAATAGGCGTTGCCCAACAGCAAATTCATCCGCAACGAGGGCGAAACATTTTCGGCGATCAACAGCATCGTGATCAAGTCTTCGGTGAATGTCCCTGCCATATAGTCGTGGACGCCGCGCACAAATTTCGCCGCCGCCGAATTGGAAATGCCCAGTTCCGCTGCGGGCACCGTTATTTCTACACGGTCGGGATGCAATACGCCGGTGACTTCGGGGGGATTGATGAGGACGGCAACGAGGGTGACATCCCCCGCCGAGTTGCAGGTGCCGCCGAAAATCACATCGACTCCATCAGGTGGCGCAGTGACGATCCGTTCCAGTGACCCCGGGAAGGGCACCATTTCCAAGCCCGAAAGCGCAAACAATTGGGAGAGCGCGGTGGCTTCGGTCTGAGTAGTACAATTTTCGAGTTGAGTCACGCCAATGGACGATAAAGGTAAAGGCGGGGGCGGCGACACCTGCCCATTATTCTCTAAGAAAATTTGCGTTGCAGTCCGCCAGATCGAGTCTATCCCTTCTGTCAAATCTATCGTCGGTTCACCGCCCTGCGGTCTGAGTTCACTCGTTGGGGTGGCATCCAAATTATCCGTTAACGCCAGCGCGATATTCGTCGTATCGCCAATGGTTTGCGTTGTAGCAATGCCATTGTTTGCGGGATTCATCGCCGAAAAGAAGACGACCGACACCAGCAACAAAGCCGCAATTGCCGACAGCGCTGGGAGCGTCAAAATACGCCCACTACGGCGCACGGGCACAGACGGTACCTGTGATTGCGATCCCGATGGTTGCCGTGCCGGGGCGGTTTGGGGCACGGACGGCATCGGCGGCATGACATAGCGTTCATCGTCAGCGGCGGGGGGCGGCACTGGTTTCGGCGTGATCGGACTTGGCGGGCTGACGACACGCGGGCGACGGGTGCTTTCTTCCTCTCGGCGTATTTCGCCATCATCGGCATCCGCACCTTCAAAATCGGGTTTCGGCGACGCGACCTCATCATCCTCGCCCTTTGATGGCGCGTCATTAAAGGGCGCTTCTGCTTCTTCGGCAAGCTGAGGAGAGTCGCCCGCTTCAAATTCTGGCACCAAAACATCAGCCAGTCGGGTATCTTGTTTCTTGTCGGGCGGGCGCGGCGGGGCACCCGAAGTCGCGTACCCGCCCGCCGTCGACTCGGTCTGACCCACGGGCACCGACCACAGTTCCCACGCATTGACGCCGCTCGTTGTCTGGCTGATTTGGGCGACCAGCAACGTCGAGACCGAAATTTGGGCGATCACTTGCCCCTCGTAAATCAGTTCGATGAACACCCGCGCCCGTCCGCTGGTGCGCGCACCTTGTTTGGGCGTCAACGTGAAGATCACCGTGCGTGAGTCAAAATCGGGTTGCAATTCCAACGACTCGGTCTCGTCACCCCCCGGTGTTTGTACGATAAAATCGGAGGAGGTGGCTTTCAGCGCGATCCGCGCGGGCAAGCGTGCCCCAGTGCGCGGATCAATCGGAAATTGAAAGGGGAAACTACTGGTGCGGGCATCATTCTTTTGAATCACATCCCCAGACGGCACCGTCGCCGGCAGTTCGCCGCGCAACCCCAGCGACGACGGAATGCTCACCTTCGCCCATACTTCAGTCTCGGTGGTGGCTTGCGTCTCGGCGGGCATAGCGGCTTCCAGCAAGCGGGTTTCGGCTTGGGGCGCTGTTTTCGGTTGGGGGCGCAACGTATTGGCAATGTTGGTGGTGGTGACAGCTTTGCCCTCCAGCGTATCCCGCAAGCCGCGCCCAAAGGCGGGCGGCAAGGTGGCATTGAGCGCCGCCGTGAAGTCGGCAAATTGAATATCGGCGAGGCGTGACCAGCCGTCACCGCTCAGCAATACCGGAAAAATCGAAATGTTGGCATTCTCAGCCACCAAAATTTCGCGCTCCACCCAGCGCGACTCGGCGGAAGCGGACGACATAATGACGACAAATGCCGCGCTACTCTTGATGTTCGCCTCGATGGTGCGCCACCACTTGGTACTGGGCACAAGGCGCTCTTCATCCATCCAGATTTCAAAACCGGCGGCTTGAAGCAACGCGCGCAGATGCCGCGCGAACTCAATATCTTGTTTGCTGTAGCTGATAAAGATTTGCGCCATAGCTTGCCGACTCTGATCATGGAAACATGCGCTATTCTAACATCAAGCGCCCATTTCGCGAAACATCGATATTCAGACCGTCTCCGCCATCGCGATTTGCTCGGCAGCCACTTCTGGTGTCAACACGACTGCCGGTTCTGGACGCCGATCCGCAGGCAACAAAAATGCCAGCACCCCCGTCACCAGCGTAATCCCTCCCACAATTTGGAAGGCTCCCCCCATCCCGAAGCGATCCGCAAACGCACCGATCACCAACACGCCGATGGCACCCATCGCGAAGATGAAGCCCAAACTCGCACCAGAGGCAAAGCCCTTGCCAGACGGCACATAGCGTTGTGCCGATGCCACCAACAGCGAATGCGAACTGCCGCTGAATGCCCCAATGCTGAGTGCCAAGACGAACGCAAAAACACCATCCGCCGTGCCCAATAAAAAGACAGCGGGCGCGCTCAGCAACAGGCTTAAGGCGATGAGCATCCGGCTCCCCAAACGATCCGCCAGATAGCCCGCCAATAACCCGCTGAATGCCCCTGCGAGCCAATAGGTGCTGGTGATCAACCCATATTCCGAAGGCGTCCATCCTTGTGACTGAAACAAACGGGGCAAAAACGCCGCTAAGCCCGGATTGACCAAGCCGCGCAACATGATCACCAGCGCCAGCACCAGCAAGGGTGCCACCATCACCCGTTGACGCGGCGCGCCGTTGGCGGCGGTGGCTGCGTGCTGGCGGGCGGTACGAAAAGCGCGGACAGTCGGCAAGCTAAACGCCATGAACAAAAAGCAGGGCACCGCGATCAGCCCCAAGAACAGCATCGGCACCACCGACCCCGTTTCAGCGAGTCGCCCCTCCAGCACTGGACCCAACGCGGCAGTGAAAACAGCGTTATTGCTGGCGGCGCTATCCAGCAAAATACCCGCCAGCGCCGGACCCAACCCACCGCCAAACTGCCCCATGAAGAAAAAGAGCGATAAACTGCCAATGCTGGCGCTGGTTTTGCTGGTGGCGTGCATTGCGCCGACCGGATGAAATGCGCCACTGCCCAGCGCCGCCAGCGTCAAGGGGATGACGAGCAATACATATTGATGGGTGAGCGTGGCGAGGATCAGCGCCAACGCCTGAAACCCGACCACCCACAACAACCCAAAGGATCCTAACCAGCGCCCACCTCCGCGATCTGCCAACAAGCCCGCGAATGGTTGGCTCAGCGCCCCGGTCATCTGATAAGCGCTGATGGCAAAACCGATCTGGGTGTTGGTCAGCGCCATCAGATGACCACTCAAAAACGTCAGCAGGACGGGGACGCTGGCGCTAAAAATATCAACCACAGTATGGCTGATCGAGATCGACCAGAAGACGCGCGTGCGTGGGATGATCATTCAAAACCTCTAAGCGCAGACGGGGAGTCCACACGATTCCAAAATTGAACTCGGATTCCATCACCCTAACGCCTTGTCGCGTCGCTGTCAACACAATGGCTATAGCCAATCACACTAGCTCACTATGCCACTGCGCCCGTCATGATGCTGCGCACAAAGATCGCCACCATCAGCGTAAATCCCCAGATATAACTGCCCATCGCGGGGCGTTTGGTGGCGGTCGTCTCCACAAAAATGAAAAACGGCAGCGCCAACAATGCCCCCAAGCCGTAGATCAGATGCACCTCGTCATGCGGGCGTCCGCCGCTCGCATACAGAAATAAGCCAATCAGCGCCTCGACCGCGACAAAGCCCGTCATGCCATACACCCCGCGCCGAAACCAACGGGTGACATCCTTATGCCGGATCAAGCCGATATAGACCGCCAGCGCCACCATGACGATGCCAAACACCAACCCGCCCCGGCTCAACCAGTAATGAGAGTCCTTCAACCACAGATAGGCTTGTGGCGGCATCGCGTTAATCCCCTGCTGCTTCGGGCATAGCGGCACGGGGGCGTTGCGGTGCTTCTTCGGGGATATTGGTGGCGATCAAGAAGCCGGCGAAGATCAAGATCACGCCGAACATCTCGCCCGGATATTTGAGCCATGTCAAATCCAACCGGATGAGCGCCCCCCCCAGCGCGGGCAGCAATCCGCCTAAAGCGATCAACCAATTACCCGTCATCCGGTTGCGCAAAATTTGTTTGCGTCGGAACAAATATGCCGAGTAAATTGCCCCGCCCACCAATGCCACCGTGCCCCAAATATTCATGACGGGCACAAAGCCCCGCACGCCGCCACGCTGCATGATATCGTTGGTCAGCGTGACCATATCCATCCCCGGCTGCCATGCCGCACCATTGAGCGGCGTCAAAAACAACGCCCACGGCAATGTCATCACACAGATCAAAATGAGCGCCATCTGAATGTTGCGGGCAGCACTGCCCCGTCGCATCAACAAATAAAGGGTGCCCTGCCCCAACCACGGTGCCACCGCCAACGCCCCTGCCCAATACCATAGGGCGAAGAATGCCGGACTCCATGCGAAATACAAGACCACTTGTCCCAAAGCGCCGATCCCATACAGGGACAACCCGATGCCCCATGCCAGCAAGTGCGGACGCGCCTTACCCGCGCGCCGCGCGCGCCACCACCGCCGAAAGACGACTCCGGCGAAAATTACACTGATCACCGTCGTGACCACGGAAAATATCAATGCCATAGCGCGCACACCATAATCTACAGAAACTTGTGAAAATCTACACAAAAGTATAGCCACATCCTGCGCGCAAGCAATAGCCGCCTCGATCAAAATCCAGTTTTGTAGGGATGCGCAACGGGGCGATCACGAACAGAAGCTGTACTCCCGCTTTCACGAAACGAGCGGCGCGCTGCGCGTGCGGGCAGAAGCGGGGACACTGGTATTGGTGAACAAGGGTATCAGCGTGGGCGTCCTTGTCGGGATTGGCGTCTCGGTTGGGACTGGAACCGCCGTCTCGATCAGCGTGGGTATACTCGTCACTGTAGGCGTGCGGGTCACTGTAGGCGTATTCGTCAACAGGGGCGTGCGTGTCGGTAGCGCCGTCAGTGTCGTTGAGGGCGTCAAGCTTGAGGTGGCGGTCACGCTCGGCGTTATCGTGACCGTCGCTGTCGGGGTCAGCGCCAACGCCGTCAGCCTATCGAGCGTCTCCACAGGAATCACCACCCCATACAGATCATCTTCCCCGCGCTCAATTGGGCGTGCCAAGTCATCTTGATAAATCACGCCCAACACCCCCCAAATCCCGCCCATGACGACGCCGAGCGCCATCAAAATAACAGCGATAATGAAGAGTGCCCCCCCCCGCCGTCCCGCTTGCCGTCGCGTGAGATACGTCGCGCCGCGCCGCCGCCGTTGTAATAAAACTAAGGCGATCCCAAACAACACACCGCCAAGGAGCAGCGTGCCTAGGAAAACAATTGGAGCCAGTGCATACAGTTCGCGTTCAGACATAGACCCCATTATAACGCGGATAAGTGAAGACACCTATATTTCGCAGGCGTTCCATCTGCCACTGACGCACAATCCAGTGAATGTTATAATGAGGCGTGCTGCCTTTCAGGATTAAGAGAACTATGGCTGATCTACAACAGCGGCTTGATGATTTACGCCGTGCAATCCGTGCGCTGGCAGATGATGCCGATGCCTCCACCATCGCCAATATGGAGCGCGAAGCGCGCACTTTGTTGGCGGACGCCAAAAACACCCCGCTGGAGAGCGAAGCACAAACGGTGTTTGGCGAACTTGCCCGCGCGGGTACCAGCACCTCGCCCATGGCGGCGACGGTGCGCGGTTTGGTGCGGCGCGCCCGTATTCGTATTGAAATTGCTGGCGATGATGATGATGTAGATGAAGCCATCGACATCTTGGCGGAAGCCATCGCCTTGAACCCACGCGATCCCGATGTGATCGCTCTGCTGATCGAGGGTGGCAAACACAATGCCCAAGCCCAACAGCGCGTCAATGACCTGTTCGCACGGCATGGGGTAGAACGCAAAGCCCCGCCGCGCCCGACTTTAGAAACCCGCGATCAACTGCCCGCGATCCGCGTGCCCGGCACTGCCGCCGACTCCACCGCTCCCAACCGCGAGGGGGGCAAGCCGAATAGCCAACCCGTATATCCGACGTCGGCGGGCTATCCGGCACCAGAACGCGATCTACCGCGTGAATCGAATCGCCGGACGCCGGGGCAAGGACCCCTTTACAGCGGTGGCGATATCGATGAGACGCTCTCCGAGATGACACAAGCGTACTATTCGGGCGATTACCAACAGGTGATCGACCTCGCCAACCGCGTCCTCAATGTGCAACCCGGCAATGCGGCGGCGCTCGAATACCGCCAAAAAGCCGAAGACAACCTGATTCGCGGCGTGGTGCCCGACCATCGTATCCCGTTTGATGCCCGTGTCTCCTACAACCGTGCCAACTCGCTGGTGCGCGCCGGCAATTATGATGAAGCCGAGCGCCTCTACCGCGAAGCCCGCGATATCGCCGAGCGCAACGGCATCTTGACATGGAAAGACGCCGAACAAGCCCTGCTTGAAATTCAAGACTTGGCGCTGGCGCGCGAAATGATCAATGATGGCGACCGCCTCTTGGCGGCGGATAATTGGGCGGAGGCGATGCGCAAATATGAAGGTGCCGTGCGCGTTGTGCCCAACGACCCCAATTCCGAAGAGCGTATCGAGCGGGTGCGCCGTCTGCAAGGCGATACCGAAGCCACCTCCGCCAAGCTGAATTTGATCGGCGGCACGCTGGGCGAACAAGCCGAACAACTGCAAACCGTCTTGGGCACGATTGCCCGCTTGCGCCAAACCCTGCCCAATAGCCCACGCTTGATTCAGCTTGCCGATAACGCCAACAAACGCTTGAACGCCATCAAGACGCAACTGAGCGAACAGGCTGGTTCTGCCTTCACACGCGCCCAGAGCGCCACCTCGCTGGAAGAAAAGCTCAACCTGACCAACGAGGCGATTCAACTCTTGGAGCTAGGCGTCAAGCTTGACCCCGCCGATGGGGGCATGTCGGAATTACTGTTGGAAGCGCGCGCCAACGCCGGCAACATGCAGCGCGCCCGTCAAGTGATCGAACGCGCGGCGACGCACATCGCCCAAAATTATGACAACGAACTCTTGCAAGCGCGCTCGATGCTGAGCGGCTTGATGGAATACGCCCAAGACCCGCGCTATCGGACGGTGGTCAACGATTTAATGTCACGCTATATCGAGCGGGCAGTCGTGGCGGTCGAAGATGGTGATCTTGAAGAGACGGAAGCCCTGCTCGAAACGATGCAGGATGACCCCTTTAATGTCGTCGGACGGCGTCCAGAATTGCGCCGAATCGAAAATCAAGCCAAGTCGGTACGGCGGCGGGCGCGCTTGCGCAGTCTCGGAATCGGCAGTGGCATCATCATTGTGATCGCGCTGGTGGCACTGTTCACCCGCCCAACATGGGAAGGCGCGATCTTCCCATCGCCGACCCCCACGCCAACACAAACCTATACCCCTAGCGCCAGCCCTACGCCGTCGGATACCCCCACCGCTAGCAACACGCCAACGGATACCCATACACCCACCCTGACCTATACCCCCAGCCGCACACCGACGGATACCTACACGCCGACACCCACCTTTACGCCGACGGATACCCATACGCCCACCAACACCCAGACGTATACACCGACGCCGCGTATCTTGTGCCGCGCCATCGCCACCCAACAATCCAATGTCCGCTCGCAACCGGATTTGAATGCCCCCATTATCGGCATCTTACAACCATCTACAGTAGTGGATGTTGTCGGGCAAGAGCGTGTCGGCGGTCAGTTGTGGTTCCGCATCGAAGCGTCGATTGATGGTGTCGCCTTCAGCGGCGGCTATATGTTCGCCAACAGCGTCACGCAGCTTTCGACCGACCGCTGCCCTGATTTTCCGTAAGGGCGGCGCAAGAACCATGTTCGGACGTGCAACAAGAACCGATTGAACCAACGGACGCGCAAAGGCGCGTCCGTTGGTTTTGGATCATTTTTCAAAGGACTCTGCCCCATGAGGCAAACTGGTCAACGCTACGACAGCACCCGCAAAGTGTGGGAACAAATCTGGGATCAGGCATCGGTGGAAGTCGAACTCGACACCCAAACCTACGCCCGCGCCCGCGAAACACTCGATCTTTATGTGCCTTACCTGCCCAAATCGGAGATCATCCTCGAAGCCGGTAGCGGGTTGAGCGCGGCGCTGTTGCACCTCAAAGGCTTAGGCTATCGCGTCATGGGGCTGGATTATGCCGAAAATGCCCTTCATATTTCGCGCGCTCACGATCCCGCCTTGCAACTAGCAGTCGGGGATGTCCACACCTTGCCTTTTGCCGAAAACACGATGGGGGCATACCTGTCCTTCGGCGTTTTTGAGCATTTCGAGACGGGCATGGGGCAGCCCTTGGCGGAGGCGTTTCGCGTCTTAAAACCTGATGGCGTGCTGGTTTTGACCATCCCCTACCCCAACATTATTCACGAATTGGTGCAATGGCGGCGCAGTCAACAGGGGGCGGTCACGCTCACTGACGATGATTTTTATGAGAGTACCTACACCCGTGCAGCGCTCGTGGATGCGGTGCAAGCGGTGGGTTTCGAGATTTGCCGCGTTGCGCCGACCAGCCACGCCTTCACTTTGTGGGGCATCGGGCAGGCGTTTCGCGCCCCCGGCTACTACCGCACCAGTCGCCTTGCCGAGGGCATCGGGGCGGCACTGAAAGTGGTGCTGCCGTGGACGTTCAATTTCAGCACCCTTGTGATCGCCCGCAAACCATAAAGGACAGGGGTTAGGGGGGGTGCATTTCACTTTGGTGCATCGCTATGATTTCATAACAGGTAAACGGGCGGATATTCGGCGCGGCGACTCTTGGGGTTGGGGATTTTTCCACGAGCGCCTAATCCGCCCCTACATTTACGTTGATGAGACGATAGGGG
>JBBRTY010000071.1:0-16587 GCA_038248285.1 Aggregatilineales bacterium | reverse complement strand
TACCCCTCATCCCCCGACCCCTGCTCCCAGTCGCTTCGCTTTTGGAGAAGGGGAGAAACGCAGTAGAAAGTCCCTCGCCCCGCCGCTTCGCTTATGGAGAGGGATTGCCGCTTCGCTTTGGGTGAGGGGTGTGTAGTTACATGCCCCGATAGTTCATGCCCCGTAGAGAATTACGGGCGGACAGCACCCGTTTGGCTGAAATTGGTCGCCAAGAGTGAGAAATCGGTGACGTTGATGATACCGTCCCCGTTAAAATCGGCATTGACGTTGTAGCCGACTTCGCTGGAGGTCTTACTGAACGCGGTCGCCAGTAGCGAGAAATCGCTGACATTGACGAGATTATCGTTATTGGCATCGCCCTCGCGCAAGACACCGATGGAGGTGACGCTGGTACCCGTGAAGGTGAAGGTCACGCTAGTGGCGAGCGCATGGGTGTTTTTCACCCACAGGGTATAACTGGTGCCGACGGTCAAGGTGTTGGGGATGGGGAATTGCCCGCTCGTGTCGGTATTCACGAGGGCTTCATACACGACCGTCGCGCCGGTGACCAGTTTCACATCCAGCGGCACGCTCAACAACGGATCGGGGGCGGTAGGACGCCCTTGCAGATTGACTTCAGCGGTCAAGGCACCCGTGCCCGTAACGTTCAGCGTGATCTGTGCCGATGCTGGGGCACCAAAAGGCACATTCACCGAAGTCGTCCAATCGCCGACGATGAAATAGTAGGGCGTGCCCGCGACGGCATCGAATTCGACTGCTGAGGTCAAGACGCCCGTCGCGGCGGCATCATTGCAAACAACGCTTGTCCATGCGCCGGGTGCGCCTGTGACCACTGCGAGGACGGTATCGTTGTTGCTGCCCACCGTGTTTGCCGTGATTCTCATGGCGTTGATGGGGGTATAGCGATACCAAATGGTGTTGGTCACATTGGTGCAGATCGTCGGGTCGGTGGCATTGGTGAACGCCCCACTGATGCTCGTCGTATGGGTATAGGGCAAACTAGCGATGGCATTGGGGGCGCTGGACTGGTCGCCCGCCAAGCCGCTGTTGGTGGTGATGTTGCGGACGGCGTTGTTGGCATTGACCCGTCCCCAGCCGGTCGCGACATCATAGCCGGGGGAATAGATATCATTGGCGGTCTCCATCAAGCGTTGGCGCACTTGATCCGCCGTCAGGGTCGGTTCGCTGCTGAGCAGTAAGCCCGCCACCCCCGCGACGATGGGTGCCGATACCGCTGTCCCCGAATACTCGAGATAATCTTGGCTGACATAGCCATTCGTGCCCGTCAAATCGGTGCTGGCAAGCCGATGCCCGGGCGCGGCGATGCCGTTTTCGGTACCCCAGTTAGACCCCCATGTTTGCCCACTGCAATCCGTCGGATTTTTATTGGAGTCGCAGAAGGTGCTGGCGGCGACAGAGAGGACGCCGGGGACATTAGAAGCGATGTAGGCGGGTGCGCCGACCAGTGCCGGATAGGTGGCTTCGGTCGTGTTGCCCGCCGCAATCGTGACGAACGACCCTAACCCACCCCGTCCGAGCGTGGTCGCAGCGCGGAAGGCGTTGGTGACGGTGGTCGAAGGGGTTTGCGTCCAACTGTTGGTCAAAATGGCGGCACCCTGTTCATGCGCCCATTGGATACCAGCGGCAGTCGCCTGTAAGGTGCTGGTCAAGACCGGGCTACCGTTCGAAAGCGACGAGGTGTAATAGATGCGGATGGGCATGATCTTGCAAGCGCGGCAGGTGCCGGCGACGCCCAAGTTATTGTTCGTTTCCGCCGCCACCAAGCCCGCGACCACAGTGCCTTGCCCATCATATGCGAGCGTTAAGGCGCTGTCGTTGGGGGTGGGGTCAAAGTCGGTGCCCGCCGCGTTGCCGATAGGGTCAAAGGGGCTGATGATCTTAGCGTCAAGGTCGGGGTGGTCAAGCTGGACACCGCCGTCGATGACCGCAATGATGGTGGTGTCCAAACCCGGGGTGATATCCCATGCCAGTTGGGCGTCGATATCCACCCCCGTGATGGCACCCGGATAGACGCCGGCATTGTTGAGCGCCCACTGGATGATGTAGAAGGGATCATTGGCGGTGAGCAAGGGGGGGAGGGGGTTTTCGAGCGTGGGTAGCGGCGTAGGAGCAGCGGTGTCGATTTCTTGCGCATCGCTGCCGGAGGCGGTGGTGTGCGTTAAGGTCACGAAGTTAGGTTCGGCGTAACTGGCAATACCCTCTGTCTGATAGCGATTCGCCAGCGTCAAGGCATTGGCATCGGCGGCATCGGTCACGCGCAAAAGATAAGTATCTACAAGGCTGTCGGTCAATTTTTGGCTGATGACGACACCATTGGCGCGGTTGTAGGCTTCGATGGTCGCTAGTGGGGTGCCTTTAGCAAAGCCGGCGATCAGCTCATCGGTCACGATCAAGGTGAATGATCCGTTGACGAAGACCGGATTCGCCCACTCGGTCGTTCCCGATGCGCCTAAGGCGTCAGCGATGGCGACGGCATTCGTGGTGGCGGCGCGAATCGGGAGAAGCTGAAAGTCATAGCCTGCGATCAAGCCGGGCTGTGGGTTGAAATCGGGGTCGTTGGATGCGCCGACGCCAAAGCCTTGCAAGAAGGCGGATGTGTTCAGGCTTTCGACGGTGAAGGTGTTGGGCGCGAACGAAACGGCGACATAATCAGGCGAAACGCTCAACGGAATACGCGCGCTATCGGCGTAATAAAAAAACTCAGTTTCTTGGGACACGGGTTGCGCGCTCGACATCACGCCGCTGAACAGCGTTGCGCACAACAGTGTCATAAATAGAAACGCAAGCGTTTTTGAAGGGTAGGAAAAACGGCTCAAAACGGCTTTGATCATCAACGAATCACCTCATTTTGTGAACGGAACGAGGGCTTTCCCGCAGGTTGCCTGCACGAAAAGCCCTGATCTGTCTATTGTATGATGAAAAATTCAAACTCAACATCCGTTTTGTTACGTAAGGGCAGGGATGAGCGCCTGACGAGGGAGATCGGAGGGTATCTAGCCGGACGCGCCGTTGGAGTCTGTTGAAAAAGTGTTTGAATCGGAGGGCGACCCCATTGGGTCGCCCCTACAACAGCGGGTCTCGTAGGGACAACCCAATGGGGTTGCCCGTGTTTTTCAACAAAATGCCGTTGCGCGTCCCTACGCCATGACCCAATCTTTGATCATGCCTGCCAACAAAGTGGCACGGCGCGGCATACTCGCTAACACGACATGCTCGTGAAGGGCGTGCAAGCCGTCCCCTTGCGGACCGAGTCCGTCCAAGAGCGCGACGCCCAGTGTTGCCACTGTGTTACCATCCGACGCGCCACCACTGCCGTCTTCATGCACGCTTAAACCATAGCTTTCACCGATGGCTTTGCACTGGGCATAGGTTTTTTGCATCAAAAGATTGCGTTCCATGGGCTGGTGCCCGTAGATTTTTTCAATGCGCACTTTTGCGCCGGGCAAGAACGGCGTGATCGCCTGCATCGCGGCTTCGATGTCTTGGCTGGCTTGCACCGTCAAGGTACGGGTGTCGATAGCGGCGGTGACGTGCGCCGGAATCACATTGCTGACGCTGCCGCCCTGCACGACTGTTACGCTGACGGAGGTGCCATTTTTGAGGTCGTTCATCCCATTAAGGCGTAAGGCTTGCTGCGCGAATTCGATGATGGCGTTGATGCCTTTTTCGGGCGCGTTGCCAGCGTGCGAGGGCAACCCTTCGATGTCCATGCGATAGTTGGCGATGCCCTTACGCCATGTTTTGAGGGCTTCCTCTTTGGTGGCGGGTTCCATCACTAGCGTCAAGCCGCTGAGGGCAGCGTATTGTTTGATGAGATCGGTCGAATACGTGCTGCCGACTTCTTCATCAGTCGTCATCAAGACCATGATCGGACGGTCGGGGAACTGATTCGTTTCGTGCAGCCCGCGCAACGCCGCCAACACGACAGTGATGCCGCCCTTCATATCGATTGCGCCGGGGGCAAACAGTTTGCCTTCGGCGTCAATACGCACTGGACGTTCTGCTAAGGTGCCGAGGGGCCATACGGTGTCGATGTGGATCAAAAACATGATCGGTTTGCCGGGCGCATGTTCGTTCCAACGCGCCAGCAGGATATCGCCGACTTCATGTTGTGGGAAACGGGTGACAGAGGACGCCCCCAATGCGCGGAATTCTGCTTCCATGAAGGCACCCAACATATCGACATGCGTCTTGCCGAGGGTCGGGGTCTCGTAAGTGACCAGCGCCGTCAACAGGTCGGTCAAGGTGTCATGCTGCTTCTGGAAGTATGTGAGTAACTCGGACATAAAAGATTAACCCTTGTGATTAAATAAAACGCGATTCCTTAAACTGGCGATTATAGCGCCTCACAAGGGATTTTCGGCTAATTGATCCTCAATCATTCATTTTTGGCAATGGCTCAGGCTTAAAAACGGTCGGTAATAAAGGGGGGAATGACCGTTGGCGGCAAACGGGTGGATATTCGGCGTGGGAACTTTCCTGTTAACGAACGATTGTCAAGCGCCTAATCCACCCCTACATCCACGTTTCGAGAGGTATTTTCCCGTTTTTCTTCACGTCTTCATGCCTCCCTATTTATTTTATTCTGTTTCTATACCTGAGTAGTACGCCATTTTTGGCAATGGCTCAAGGACGTTATAGATAATCGTTCTTGGGCTTGCTAACTTCTGACTCGGCAGTGCTGCTGCTGGACGCACTGCTGCGTCCGCTGTTTGCGCGATCTTTAAACAAGAGGTAGCCCCCGCCGAGGATAAGCAGTAAGGGCAGCCAATCGAAATTGCCCATTAGCGATAAAACGTCACCGATGCTAAACAACAGCCCGGTGCCGATGACCGCCAACGCGGGGGTGTTGCTCAATGGATTTTTGCCTTGCGCACTGGAGGTCGCCAGCATCGCAATACCGACGACGAGAAAGATTCCAGGGAAGAACCAATCGGTCAAGAACAGGATAGCGAGACCGATCAAAAAGACTCCCCACCCAATTTGTTGACTACGCTCGTTACTGGTCATGACGATAGCTCCTTGCTTTAGAGTATAGGATTGATTGTTTGATACTTTTCTATACGCACCCGCTCAGCCTAAGTTGCGCATAACGCCCCAACTCGTGCATAATCATGAAGATGATATGCCCAGTTTCCAATAACTTCATTGAAAGTTAAGCCGAATGCCGCAACCAAAACGCAGCCGTCATGCCCAAAGACGCCACTTTAGACAACAGCGCGACGCTGTCCTTAGCGGTATTGTCGAAATCAATCGCGCGCTGAGTTATCAAGTTGAGTCGGAAAGCGTCTGGGAGACCATCGGTGATCAAATTAACACCATGTTTGATGCGACCTCGTTCTACATTGCCCTGTATGAGCCGGATCGATCCCAATTACGGTTGCCGCTCATTATTGAAGATGGGATCCAAATCGAACATGAGCCGATCCCGGTGGTGGGTATCGCCCAAGCGGTGATTCGCTATGGCTTAGAAGTCTATTTTCGAGATTTGAAGACCGAGAAGGAGCGGCTGGTCTCTTTGAAGATCATGCCCGATGAGCGTGAGCCGGGGTGGGATGCGCGGTCGTGGTTGGGGGTGCCGTTGCGGGCGCGCGGTGGGGAGATCGCGGGGCTGATCAGCTTGCAAAATATCGTCCCCGCCGCTTTTGATGACTCTGACTTGAACGCGATGATCGCGCTGGCAAGCTCGCTGTCCTTGGCATTAGATAACCAGCGCCTTAATCGGGTTGAACGCGAACGGCGGTTGATCGCCGAGTCGCTGACCAAGATCGGCGAATTTGTCAGTCAAACCCTCGACTATGATGAAGTGATGGAGCGCTTGCTCGATCAATTCCAGCGGGTCATTGGCTATGACAGTGCGGTGATGTTGCTGGTGGAGTCGGGCTATGGGGTTAAGGTCGGCGAGTCCGCCCATTTGGTGGTGGGTGTCACCCACGATCCAGAACGGTTCCCCAAAGGTTCGGAGGCGATTCCCGGGGAAGATAGCTCAGTTGCCCGTTCGTATACCGCCCGCCAGCCGGTGATCGAAGATGATGTCGATGATCCCGCGTTTTGGTGGCGCGAACCGCTGGTGGGCGGGCGTGTCCTTGGGGGTCGCCTTACGGTGCCTAACACATGGTTGTTTGTGCCGATGGTATCGCAGGAACAAGTCACGGGGATGGCGATTTTGGGGCGGCATGGCGGGCAAAGCTATTCCCAACAGGACGCCAGTGCTGCCTTTGCGTTGGCGCGGCAGGGTGCGATCACGGTCGAAAATGCCCGCCTTCATGCCCAAACCCGTAGCAATATCGCCAAATTGCAACAACGCGCTCGCCGTTTGACTTCAATTTATCAGATCACCAGTGTGATCGGCTCGTCGCTCGATAGTGATGAAATTTTGAACACGACCGCCCAGTTATTGACTGATCTGTTTGAAGCCGATCACTGCGGTATCGCTTTATTCAAGACGATTGAGGGGACTGTGAGCCAAGATTCCGGGGCGACATTGGCTGCCGAGTATCCGGCAACGGGCGCGGTGGGGCTGCATATCCCGATTCGCGGTAATGTCACGATGGAACGGATCATTGCTTTGGGGACGGCTGTCGTCATTGAAGATGTCGAAGATGCGAGTTTGGACGAAGTGACTCGCGATACTTTGCGCGGCGTAGGGGCACAATCCAGTTTGATCGCGCCGTTGGTCGCACGGGATCGGGTGATCGGCACCATCGGGATTGATATGATCCGGCATCGTCGCAAGTTTGGTGCCGAAGAGCGCGAGACGATTATGTCCATCGCCGGACAAGTGGCGATGGCGATCACCAACGCGGTGTTATATGAAGAGGCGTTGACCGCCAATCAGTTGAAGAGCGCTTTTCTCGCCAATATCAGCCACGAATTGCGCACCCCGCTCAATGCCATCATCGGGTATAGCGACATGCTGTTGGGTGATTTTTATGGCGCACTTAACCCCCAACAGAATGATCGCGTGGGGCGGGTGAACGATAGCGGTAAACATTTGCTGACGTTGATTGATGATGTCCTTGATTTGTCGAAAATCGAGTCAGGGCAGATGCGCTTGGCGTTAACCGCTATTCGCGTATCTGATATCGTGTCACCGGTGTTGCTGGAAGTACACCCCGCCATCGATGAGAAGAAGCTCACGCTGGAAGTCCAGATAAGTATGGAGCAACCGTACATTAATGCTGATCCGCGTTCGTTACGACAGATTATCACCAACCTGATCGACAATGCCATCAAATTCACCAACACGGGCGGCGTCACCCTGATGTTGGAAGCGTTGACAGTTACTTACGACGCCGCTACGCCGTTGTCGGTCTCCCTGCCGGATCAACTTCGGATTCCGCGTGGGGATTATATGCTGCTCCGCGTCCGTGACACGGGGATCGGCATTGCGCCAGCGGATCAGGCGATCATTTTCGAGAGTTTTCGGCAGGTCGATAATTCCAGCGTCCGCCAATATGGTGGGACCGGGTTGGGGCTGGCGATCACCAAACGCTTGGTGGAACTGCATCAAGGATTTATTTGGGTGGAAAGCGCACTGGGGGAAGGCAGCACCTTTAGCCTTTTGCTGCCAGTGTTAAAAGTCGATGTGCGTCCTGTCCAAAGCGTGCGGCGCGATGGGCGCACGTTGATCCTTGTGATCGATGACGACCCGATGATGCTTCAGTTTGTGGATGATCTGTTGCCCGTCAAGGAGTTTCAAGTCACGGGGGTGTCTGATCCCATACGGGGCATGACGATGGTGCGCGATATCTTGCCCGATATCATCATCTGCGACATCATGATGCCGGGTTTGAACGGATGGGATGTGCTGGAACAGCTCCGCCAAGACTCCGCCACGAGCGAGATTCCGGTGATTATGGTTTCAATTCTGGATCAGAAGACGCAAGCGGTGGGCTTGGGGGCAGCCGGCTATCTTGTGAAGCCGATTGACCGCGAGTCGCTGATCGCGCAGATTCATCGAGTCTTACCCCAAAAAACAGGAACTAAAGGGTAAGCCAAATGCAGGCGACAACCTTTATCGTAAATAAGAACAACACGGATTTCGTCAACAGCAAATCAGCCCGCCCGCGGGCAGTCTATGGCAATGGCTGCACCCTGCTTTTTCTGGTCCCGTTTTTATTGGCAGGATTATTAGTTATCCTGTTCGCGATCTCCGAATTTCGCGATTGGCTGGAGTTGAGTACGCGCGGTGCAACGACTTCTGGGCGCATCACAGATATGTCCGTCGATTACGATACGGATGGGGATAGTTACGATATTTTCTATGAGTATGTCGTCAACGGCACCCTCTATTCAGATAGCGCATCCGTTACTGAGAGTGAATATGATCAAAGCGAGGTGGGTGCCTCAGTCGCTGTGTTGTTTGCTCCCAATCAGCCTACTCTCTCTCAGCTTGCCTCTAAAAATAATCCGCCTGTGTTTCTATTCGGTTTTAGCGTGTGCTGGAATATCATCGTCTTCCCCGTAGCTGTGGGGATGTTTATCGCAATGCGAAAAAACAATATATTGATCCGCGAAGGGCGACTGATTTATGGGCAGATCGTGACGATCAGCGGCAAGGATGATAGCGACAACGACTATATGATCTCGCTGAAATACCAGTTCCGCGCCCCCGAGGATCTTCAGATGCTAAACGCGGAAACCACGCACACCCGTGATGATTTGCGCAATACAATCCTGCCCACACGCGGTACGCAAGTGGCTATTTTGTATCGTGATCCCAAGAACTATCAGATCATGTAGCCCGTTGTGACGGGGTTTCTCAACCCGCCTTAGTTGTGAAATTTACCCCAATTTTTACGCTCAAATGTTGACACTTGCTTAATCTTGGCATAAACTAGGCTCATGAAAAACATAAACCTAGGGCGTGTGTCGCCAAAGAAGTTAATCCGCAGTTTATCCCAGCATGGGCTTTAGAGCGCGTGGTGTCTTGAGGACATCCCGCGCTTTTTATTTAGGGTGTGGCAGGTGCAAGGCTTCATTTAGCTAAAATCTAACAAGGAGGCGGGGTCACCATGGACTATGGCATGATCGGTAAAATTGAGAAGGCAAAGTGGTATGCTGCTCACCCAGAACGGGCGACATTCAATAGTTTTACGGTGGAATTTAAGGGTGACAACAGTACCTATACCTTAGAACTAAGTCCGGGGGGATGGCATTGTAGCTGCTCCGGTTTTAGAACCCATAGTATTTGCCCGCATGTGATGGCTCTGGAAAAACTGCTGAAGGTGATGCTAAAGCGCGAGCCGCTGGCATATGCCCAGGGGCAAAATGTGGTGAGCGATGTTGATAAGGCAATGCGGTATTCGGAAGAAAGCGACCGCATCAATTTTTCATCCTTTGATGTCACCTTTCAGGGTGAAAATGGCGATCATCACACGATGTTTCATGGGGATAGCTGGGCTTGCGATTGTGACTTCTTCCACAGCCGCAAGGTGTGTTCCCATACAATGGCAATGGAGCGCATCCTCAAAGGGATGCTGAATACGCCCGTGGTCATTTTTGAATAACGTTTGCTGAAAAACAAAGTTTGCGAAACAAAAAAGGACGAGGGAGCGGGGCACCCGTCCTTTTTTGTTTGTTAGAGGTTGTGGTTCGGTAGCCTTCTGGACGGTGGTGATTAGCCATCGACTAGACTTTGTCCCAACATGGCGCGCACTTTTGAGACCAGATCGTGATGGAGGATCGGCTTCACCAGATAGTCATTGGCACCCGCTTCGATGCCACGAATAATGCTATCAGCATCATTGCGTGCCGACAGCATCAACACAGGAGTAAGCTGAGTCTCGTGCCGTTGACGGATCACTTCGCACAGTTCAATGCCATTTACTTCTGGCATCATGACATCGAGAATGATCAGATCAGGCGTATTGGTGTCCAACATTTCTAAAGCTGAAGCTGCATCACGCGCTTTAAGGACAGCGAAGCCACCGCGATCTAACATGATGCCGATCAGCGTCAGCGCACCCACTTCGTCATCTACGATCAGGACATTGCTTTTTATCGGCATTTTTTTCTTCCTAAATGGTGAATGGGTGCAAATGAAGGGGCACGCAATCACGATAATTCAAAATCACTGTTAACTCAGTTTACCATTGAGGTGACTAGATGCGCAACCAAATAGAATAAAGAACGAGAATATTAATTTTGTAAATTTCGCCAGAGTGCGTAACAATAGCGGCAATAGTTGCGTATATGAATCGTAACACTGCGCATCTATGCTCTTGTCGTATCCGTAGAGGCAAAGGAAACCCCTTGATGAGTCAGAATCATGTCGTCACTGTCGAAAACATCTCTAAAACCTATGGTGATTTCAAAGCGGTGAGCGATTTATCTTTTGAGGTCTATAGTGGTGAAATTTTCGCCATGCTGGGACCGAATGGTGCCGGAAAAAGCACCACCATCCGCATGATCCTCGACATTCTAAAACCAGATAATGGGCGTATCACGGTTTTGGGGATGCCGATGAGCGACAAGATCAAAGACCGCATTGGCTATCTACCCGAAGAACGTGGTTTGTATCGCGGGGTGCCCGTGCTAGAAATGATGGTGTATTTGGGGATGTTGAAAGGCATGAGTAGCGCCGATGCCCGCAAACGCTCCCTTGCCTATTTGGAACAGCTCGAACTAGCGGACTTTGCCAAGAAAAAAGTGAGCGAGTTGAGCAAAGGGATGCAGCAAAAAGTCCAGTTTGCGGTCACAGTTCTGCACGACCCGGATCTCATCATCATTGATGAACCTTTCAGTGGGCTTGATCCCGTCAATACCTTGTTGGTCAAAAAATTGTTGCTCGATTTCAGCAAACGTGGCAAAGCCGTCATCATGAGTACCCATCAGATGCCGCAAATTGAAGAGATGGCAGAACGGTTGTTGATGATCAATCGCGGGCGTAATGCTTTATATGGCAAAGTGGATGAAGTGCGCCAGCGCTATGCGCCCCATGCGGTACGTGTGCAAGGGCAGGGGGATTGGGCGGCACTGCCCAGTGTGGAACGGGTGGAGGCAGTAGAACAAACGCGCGGCGAGGTCATGCTCTATATGAAAGCCTCCGCCACGCCCGATACCTTACTGGGCGAGATCGCCGCTGCACCCAATGTCCATATCCGTAGTTTTGAACTCGCCATCCCCAGCTTGAACGAGATTTTCGTGCAAGTGGTTCACGATCAAGGTGGAATCCCTGCCGAACTTATCAAAGCGGGAGGCAAAGCCCATGCATAGAATCGGGCTGATCGCTCGTTACGAGTTTTTGTCGAATATTCGCAAACGTTCCTTTTTGGTTGCCTCCATCGGGATGCCCATCTTTACCGTGATCATTTTCGTCATCATCGCTTTGGTTGCCGTTGATTCGGAAACAAATGTCGATCGCTTTGCGAAGGTGGGTGTGGTCGATCAATCTGGCGTGATTGCGAACCTTGCGATTTTGGATGGGACACTGGCAGAAGGTGAGCGTCCGATTGAGTTTATTGCGTTTGCCGATGCGAACAGCGCGCGCGCCGCGTTGGATGCCAGCGACATCGGTGCATATTTTGTTTTAGAAGCGGATTACTACACAACGGGTCGGGTTGTTTTGGTGTCGTCATCGGGTAGCCCCGAAGCGCTGACCGACCGTCTGAACCTGTTGTTGATTCGCAACCTCAGTACCGGCATTGATCCGATGCTCTTGGAGCGCATTCTCGACCCGACGACTCGGAGCGTGCGCGATTTGAGTACCGGACGGTTGCTGCCGCCCGAAGGGATTATTTTTCTGGTGCTGACGCCGATCATCTTCGCCGCCATTTTTATGATCGCAGGTACCACCACCAGCGGTTATTTGATGTCGGGGGTGGTTGAAGAAAAAACCAACCGCATCATGGAGATTCTGATCACAGCGGTCACGCCTATGCAGTTGTTGGCGGGGAAGATCCTCGGCTTAGGGCTATTGGGATTATTCCAACTGGTCATCTGGGCGGTGCTGGGAGTGGTCGGGGGGGTGCTTTCGCAATCGCTTAGTTCTGATGTCTTGAGCGGCTTTTATATCGCTCCGGATTTGCTGGCGCTGATGATTATCTACTTTCTGCTCGGCTATTTTACGTTGGCAACCGTGATGGCGGGTATCGGCGCGGTGGTGGGGTCGGAACAAGAAAGCCGTCAGTTTTCTGGCATTGTCACGCTGTTGTTCGTGGTGCCGTTCATCGCCTTTGTGACTTTTATCATCGACCCCAATGGTGTCGTGCCAACGGTGTTATCGATTATCCCGCTCACGTCGCCCACTTCGATGATCATGCGTGCCAGTTTTACCATTGTCCCGCCTGAACAATTGCTTCTCAGCCTTGCCTTACTGGTGGCGTTTAATCTATTGGTCTTGTGGGTGTCGGCGCGTATTTTCCGCTTGACGCTGTTGCTGGTCGGCAATCCGCTGAGCGCCCGTCAATTATTGGGCTTGTTCCGCCCGCGTCCGGTGCATTCGGTTTTGACCGCGCCGACAGGGGAAGGCAGCGCCACGACATGACGACACTGGTCTATAGGATGCAAGGGGAAAACCTGTGACACGCGATTTTTGGATCGTTTTTCAATACGAATTGCGCCGCAATCTGCGCCGTTCGGGATATTTGTTTACGACTTTTGGCATCCCGTTGCTGGCAGTGGTCGGGCTATTTTTGTACCAACAAATCGCGGGCACTCAGGCGCAAAATGCCCCCGACCCAACCGCAGAAGTGACGGACGATCTGGGCTTTGAAGGGTTGCGGAGTGCGGGGTATGTCGATCTGGCGAATATCACGACCCCAGAGACCGGCGATCCAAGTGGTATTCTGACTCGCTATGATGATGAGGCTGCTGCCCTTGCTGCTATCACCAATGGCGATATTCAGTTGTATTACCTGATTGAGCCGGATTATTTGGCGACGGGCAACGTCATCGCCGTGCAACCGCGCGTGGTTTTGGGGGAACTCAATTTTCAGCCGATCTCGCAACTACTGTTCAGCGTCGTGACGAAAGACTTAGACCCTGAATTGCGCGCGCGTCTGGCGAATCCGTCTTTGCTTAGCCTCACCAATTTGCAATTGACTTCGGTCGCGACGACCGCCGACGCGGATCCAGATGCCGGTGAGGGGAGTGCCTTTGTGCTGGTGTATGTGTTCGGCTTGGCATTGACGTTCAGCTTGTTCGTCACCAATGGCTATCTGATGCAGTCGGTGATCGAAGAAAAAGAAACTCGTCTGGTCGAGATTTTGCTATCGTCGCTGCGCCCCCGTGATTTGCTGAGCGGCAAAATCATCGCGCTTGGTATTTTGGGGTTGCTGCAAGTGGCGGCATGGGTTGTCGGGTTGGTGGCTGCGGTGCAGGTTGCGGCGGGTTCAGAGTTTGTGCAGACACTTGGCATTTTGGCGACGCTGGCGAATATTCAAATCCCGTTTAATATTTTGCCGGTGTTGCTGGTGTATTTCGTGCTGGCATATCTGATGTTCGCGGGTTTTTACAGCATCGTCAGTGCGCTGTCAAATTCCATGCGCGAGGGTCCGCAATATGCCGTACTGTTTACCTTGCCGGCAGTTTTGCCATTTTATTTCATCAGTGTGTTTACGTCAGAACCCAATGGCACACTGGCGACGGTGATGAGTATCTTCCCGCTGACTGCGCCGATGGCGATGACGATGCGTTTGGTTTTGACCGATGTGCCCGTCGCGGATTTGGTGATCAGCGTGGCGCTACTGGCGGTGAGCGTGGTCGGCGTCATGTGGCTGGCAGGGCGCATCTTCCGCGTGGCGATTTTGCTATCGGGCAGTATGCCGAAATTGCGCGATATCCCGCGCTTGATCCGTAGTTGAGGAAGGGGCAGGTAGGGTCACAAAAGATGAGTAAAGGCGTAAATTTTCTCATCTGAACCCTCTTGACCTTTGAAAAAATACGCCTTATACTGTGATCATTGTCGGCTTAACCATAAAGGAGGTGATTTTGTGTTTATTCGCAGTCATGAGGGGGCTACCCCCTGAGACGCTCATCTCTCTAATGAGCGTTTCTCTACCCCCTAGAGGATAGCTCCCACGACAGCACCGCCCCTCGTGTCCACGACACGGGGGGCGCTGTATTTTTATAGCCCGTCACATATTTCGTTGTTGCTTTCACTCTTCTGGCGATAATTCCCTGTAATTACTGCGCCAATGTCATATTACACGCACGTTCTAAAAATGTCGAAAATCCTCCTAGAAAATGGGCAAATGGTGGGACGCGCAACGGCGCGTCCGCGCATTTATGTCCCCAAACGGACGCCCCGTTGGTCGTCCCTACACAGAGAATTGCGTTTTTGCGCGCTGATCTGGTCAAAAATTAGAACAGATTGTTAATGTGACATTGGCGTAGATGCTGTTGGCGAATTGATTTTATCTAGGGTCGGCGTGTCTTTTGTGTGGAGGCGCAAGGCATTGCGCCCCTACGGATCATCTCCCGTTTTGATTCGCCAACAGCATCAGCGTAGTAGTTACAATTCCCTAATAACGTGCTAGAATCAATGTGTACCTTTCAAAACAGGTACCTTAACGTTGAGGAGAGATCATGAGACGGCAGTTGGTCAGCCTGATTATTCTGGTTTTAGGGTTGTTATTCGGGGCAGCACTCACCGTGAATGCTGATGTCCCTGACTCATTCGGCACCGGTTGGACGGCACAGTATTACAACAATAGGCAACTGACAGGAACGCCGGTGGCATCCGAGTCATTGGTGGGGGGAGTCAATTTTAACTGGGGGTTGGGTAGCCCTAAGCCGGGTATCGTGAACGACGATAATTTTTCGGTGCGCTACTCATCCTCTCAATTCATTACCGGCGGCGGATATACGTTTGTTGCCAGTTCCGATGATGGTATTCGGGTCTATATCAATGGCACGCTCTTCCTCGATCAATTTGTGCCGCGCCCGCTTGCAACCAATACTTTCGGTGTCTTTTTAGGCGGTTCAGGAACCTATACGATAGTCGTTGAATACTATGAAGCAACTGGTGACGCACAGGTTCAATTGCAATGGTATTTAGCGAACGCACCCACCGGCACGCTTAGCGGCACGGTCAAAAACGCCAATGGGGTTCCTGTGGCAAATGTCCCCATCGGCTTAAATTTTGGCACTTATGCCGCATGTACCAATGCACTTGGTCAGTATACGATCAGCGCCCCCATTGATGTAGATATCAGGATGTTCGCAGGGGGTAATGCCAATACCTGTGCGGGGGCGTCAGCGGTCTATATCAAAGAGTGGTGGCGGAAGAGATCCTTCTTCTATGAAAGTACGCCAATTATTTTAACTTCGGTTGCACCCACTGCCAATAACATTATTTTTACGCTGGAAGTGGGCGGCACCGTCACTGGGACGGTGACGGACGCCAACGGTATCCCGCTTGCGAACATTTATATTGATGCGGAATTTGTTTTTAACGCATGTACTGATGCCAGCGGGCAGTACACAATTGTTACGTCGCTCAATGCAGCACTCAATATCTACGCGGGGGGTGAATATAATTACTGTAATGGGGGGTCCTCCCTCTATGTCCGCGAATGGTGGCAAGAGAAACTGCTCTTTGACAACGCCACGCCGATCACGCTGACGGCGGCGACCCCGAATGCCACCAACATCAATTTCACGCTGGAGTTGGGGGGCGTAGTGAGCGGGACGGTCACTGACCAAATCACAGGTCAACCGGTCGCCAATGGCAAGGTGGCTATCGCTTTCGACAATTACTATCTTGAACAATGTACCGACGCAAACGGACACTACACGATTGCCGCCGCACCGTTGAATCTGCCGTTTCGGGTGCGTTCGGGCGGGAACCAGAATTGTGGTGGTGCGTTGTATTCTGAGGAATATTGGCAGGAAACGCGCTTTTACGATCAAGCTACGCTGTTGACATTCACACCGCAAGTGATGACCTTTACCAATGTCAACTTCACGCTGCTGCCCGCTGGTGTCATCAGCGGCACTGTGACAGACACGAATGGAACGCCGCTCGTGAATATCGGCGTCGATCTTGATGTTGGATATTATGGGGCGTGCAGCGATTCAAATGGGCAATATAGCATCGTTGCCCCTTTGAATACTGTCTTCAAAATCTATTCGGGTGGTGCCTATAATTTTTGCAATGGCGGTCCGCAAATTTATCTTGGGGAGTGGTGGCAAGAGAAACTGCTCTTTGACGACGCCACGCCGATCACGCTGACGGCGGCGACACCCAACGCCGCGAATACCAATTTCACTTTGGGATTGAGCGCAACCGTCAACGTGGCGCTCAACTTGCAGGGGCGGCAGCCGAAACCCCATGCCTCGTGGGTGAAGCCTGTACATGTCATCTTGACGCCGATGGTAGGGACGTTGCCCATATGGGATCAGAACCTCACCACGGATCAAAATGGCGTATTTCAGTTGGTGGGGGTGGCACCGGGGGCGTATCGCTTGTGGGTGAAGTCTGATACCGCGCTGGCAAGGGCGCAAACCGTGACGCTAGTGGCGGGTGAGAACGCCATCACGGTGAACGCGCAACTGCGCGAGGGCGATGCCGACGGTAACGGGTTGATCAACATCACCGATTTCTCGCTGTTGGCGACT
>JBBRTY010000070.1:0-16592 GCA_038248285.1 Aggregatilineales bacterium | reverse complement strand
TCCCCATAACGGCGATAGCGCACGCCTAGTGTGACCGCGCGCGGATGCAGTTCAGTCACCCACTGCACGCGCGGACCCAACCCAAAAGCGCACGAATGCAACAGCAGGAGCGCCTCTTGCAAAGTTTCGCGCGCGCCCAAAAGCTGAATGTTTTCGCTGGCGGGGACTCTTAGTTTTTCGGATCGCTCTTTTTCCAAAGCGCGCACCAAATCCTCAAGGCGGAACATCCGCTCTGATTGGGGGATGTTGATGGTTTCCCCCGCCTTATAGCGCACTAGATTATTCCATGCGGTGAACACGCTCAGCGCCCGCATGATCTGCTGACTGCTGTGCTGCTGCCAAAACAGGCGTAAGGGGCTATGATCGCCCGCCGGGACATTGACCGCCCCTAAAGCAGCCCCCAACAACTCTATAACGCGGCGGTGCATCACAAAATGCAAGGCTGCCAAATGCCGCCAACTGGTGGACGGCTCATTGAGTAAGGGCGACATCATCACTGAAAACGGACTCTATGCGGGTGACTGCGTGACCACATCTGAGAGGGACGCGGTGGGGCGGATGCCAAAACGTGGTTGCGTTTGCGAAAAACGGCGCACATCCTCCAAGGCGGTCTCAAAAGCGGCGATCAAATCATCGTCATCGCCTTTGTAACGGCGCAAGGTTTGGTAGGCACAGGCTGGACAACCCCGCATGGCACGAAAACTATCGGTTTCGCAGGATAGACAACCATTGATGCGCACCATCATCAAAATAAACGCCACCATCTCTTCATCTTGCTCTGCCAGTGGTGCCACCCGCTCCACCAAGACGCGCCACTTTTCCCCACGCAGCTTGCGCAAAGAGGGGATCACATAATGCGGGAACATGATCTCGTTATTTGAATACATAAGTCTTTTATCCCTAAATGAAGGTCATCACCACATCTTCAGTGGATGTTCCCACCCTTACTCGTCAGCATATATGCCAGTTTGCGCAATTTCTATGGGATAATCGTCCTGAGTTAGGTTGGGAAAATTCGCCATCCCCATTGGTACATGAGTGTATGATAAATGTAACATGAAATGTGACACATGAATATGAGAAAATTCAAACCAAAGTTAAACATGGGGATCGCTCTCCTCAGCGCCCTCTTGATCGCCAGCATCGTCACGGGCTGTAGCGGTGGGGCAGTCGTCTTTGCCCCTACGCCCGCGCCTCTGGATAGCTCCCCCGCCCTCTATGCACACCCCAGCCGCGCCTTCATGATCACGGTGCCGCGCCAGTGGACGTTGTATGAGCAGAACACCACCACGCTGGCGAGCGCTCATTTTTCCGCCCCTAATAGCGATCACCCGACGGTGAGCGTCGCGGCGATTAAACTGGATGACGCCACCGCCGCCCGTGCCGATACCGCCGCGCTCATTGATTTGTATCAAGGGCAGGTGCGCCCCGATATTGAACAATACCGCGAACAAACACGGACGGCGATGGGCGATGGTAGTTGGCGTTTGACGGGCTTACGCTCGGTGGCGGGGGGCGGCGTGCAGCAAATCAACACCTTTTTGCAACAAGCAGGGGCGATCCTCGGCGTGGTCGATGTAATCTTGCCCACCGATGCCGATCCCGCAGTCTGGTCGCAGTTGCAGACGCTCGTCAACACCTTCACGCTGGCGCAGGATGCCGATCTTGAGAGTGCGCCCCTGACCACGCTGGCATTTGCGAAAGAGGCGAGTCTGGCGATTTTGCATGTCACGGCATGGAATACCGCAACGGGCGTGTTTTTCATCACGGGTGAAGTCGCCAATTATGGCGCAAACACCATCACTGACTTGCCGATTGAGGCGGCGCTGTTCACCGCCCAAGGGCTACAAGTGGAGGGAGCGGTCGATGTGATCATGGGGCACGGGATCACCCCCGGCGGTTTTGCGCCCTTTAGCTTGCGCTTTGGGGCTGGGCAACCGAGCCTTGCGACTCAATATCGGCTCACACTGGGCGCGGAGTGGTCCCCTGCCTCGGAGGGTGCGTCTGTCGCCCCTGCGGGCGTGATCAGTTCCCCCGTGCTGGCATGGACGGATGAAGCCAGTTTTGACTCGTTCAATCGCTTGGTGATCAGTGGCACCGTGACCAACAGCAGCAGTCAGGTCGTGCGCCAGCCGCGCGCGCTCGCCACCCTCTTTGACGGTGCGCAAAATGTCGTCGGTGCGGCGTGGGTGGCATTGGAAGTGCCAGAGATCGCTCCGGGGGCATCGGCACCCTTCGCGATCACACTGCCGGAATATGCCAGCCTCCCCCAAAATTACATCATCACCATTCAGGGCTTACCGCCCGACTCGTGAGCAGAAAGGTCATGCACCCATGAAACGGTTCCTCAGCTTATGCTTTTCGTTGCTGTGCCTTGCGCTTGCCCCCCTCAGCGCCGCCCAGACGCCCCCCGACTCGCCGGAACTCGACGCCGCCGTGACAGCGGCGATCACCCATTTTAATCGTCAGATCGGCACCCTGATCCAGTATCGCGAAGCCGGGCGGATCAGTGACAGGGAAGGGGCGGTCATCTTTGTAGAAGTCCTAAATCGCGCGACGGGTGACGCTTATCCGGGCGTGATCGACTGGCTCTATGGGTTGCGATCCGGCGACACATGGACGATCACCCTGCAAGGCGATGCGGGCTATCGCGCTGCCTATCGTCAACTGGCGGACGCGCTGACGGCGCAGTTCGACGCGGCAGATCGGCAGTACCGCACCCAAGCCGTGCCGGGGCGGGTGCCCCCCGCGCAACTGCTGAATTATGAGTTGCCATTCCCAGACACCACCTATGGCACCATCACGCGCAGCTATGGTCAACACGGCACGGGCAAAGTCGACTTCGACTTGACCGGCACCGAGATCAGCGCCGCCAAAGATGGTGAGATCGTATTTGCCAGTGATGGGCAGCGCCTCCAGACCTATCAATCGGGGGCGTGGTGGTACTGGAATACCGTGATCATTCGGCACGGCAACTATGAATACAGCCTATATGGGCACATCCTCCCCGACAGCATCCCAGCGTGGATCCGCGCGGCTTGCCCGATTGGGCAACCGACGCCGTGCAGTGTGCCCGTGCGCGCTGGCGAAGTGATCGCGCTGGAGGGCAACACTGGCAATTCCACCAATCCCCATCTCCATGTCGAGTTCGGACAAGGCTATGGGGTGGTGCCCTATCTCGATGTCTTGGATGATGATGGCGATGGGCGACGCGACGAGGTGATCTATGCGGGCTACGTGTATGGGGAACACAATGTCGGGCTAAACGGCGTGCTGCCCGAAGCGGTGGCGGCGTGGGGGTATCTGACGGTGCTGCAATCGGTGCTTGGTGGGTAAGAAGCACGCACTGCCGAACGGTCGCTCGTTGGGGTGCAATTATCCTGCCCAAAGCACCCTATCAGCCGGCTCGTTCCGCCACTTCATTCACCACCAACCGCACCGTGACCGTCGTCCCGACCCCGACCGTGCTGTCGATGCTCAGCGTACCACCATACAGTTCTATCAGGCGTTTGGCGATGATTAAGCCCATGCCCATGCCTTGCTGTTCATACAGCACGCGCTCAAACTGGGTGTATGCCCCGATGCGCTCAATATCTTGGGAGGCGATCCCGCGCCCCAGATCCCGAATCACCAATTGATAGTGACCATCGATCACGGCACTGGAGACAAACACGGGCGTGCCGACCTCCGAAAACTTAAAGGCATTGCTGACCAGCTCTTCCACCAACTTGAGCAAGTCGCTTTCGGCGATGCGCACATGAATATCCATTTTGAGATCGGTTTTGAGATCGGTGCGACGCTCGGCAGTGCGCGCGACATCCTCACTTTTCAGGGAGACATAATAATCAGGATGGGCGATGGCGATCTTCTCGATAGCGGCGCTTAAGCCGGGATCGGTCGTGCGCAGTTCGATCTGGGCATACAACAAAAAGTTTTCGATCAAGCGTTGTAGGCGTTCGCCGTTATTGATGATTCGCTCGGCACGTTCCCGAATTTGGTCGGGTTGGATGGTATCGGCATCCATATACAACAATTCGCCATACCCCAATACGGCGATCAACGGGGTGCGCAATTCGTGCGGCAGGGTACGGGTGACGGCATGATGCAAGCCATCGATCTGGGCGTGGACATGACGATGCAGGGCTTCAGATTTTTGTAACCGTGCCCGCACCGCCTTCAAGAGTTCATCATTGCTAAACGGTTTGGTGATGTAATCATCCGCGCCGCTGGTCATGCCCTCGCGGATATTGGGGCGGTCAGCGCGGGCTGTCAAAAATATGAACGGGATGAAGGCGGTTTCGGGGTGGGTTTGCAACTCCCGCAGTAGGTGATAGCCATCCATTTCGGGCATCATGATATCGGAAATGATCAAATCCAATTTTTGCTGATGCGTGATCACGAGCGCCTCGCGCCCATTGAACGCACCGACCGCCTCAAACCCCTCAAATTGCAGCACATCAATGATGCTGCTGAGGATATATTCGTTGTCTTCGACCACTAGTATTTTCGTCATGGCACCAGCACCTCATTCGTGGGTAAGGGGATAAAAATGGTGAACACAGACCCTTTGTTGACTTCGCTTTCGACTGTGATCTTGCCACCATGGGTTTCAACGGCTTGCTTGGCGATGCTTAAGCCTAAGCCTGTTCCTTCGCGTGCGCCCACATTTTCGGCGCGGTGGAATGGCTCAAACAGATGTTTAAGATCGTTTTCGGGGATACCAATCCCGTGATCTCGAATCGTCAAAATGATGTTGGTTTCCTCTTTTTCTAGTTCAAGGGAAACGGTTTGGGTAGAATACTTAAGGGCATTGGCGACTAGATTGCTCACCACTTGGTGCATCAAACGCCCATCGATCACCGCCATCACGGGCGGGGGATCAGAGCTATAGTGAATGCGATCCTGATGGCGCGCCTCGCTATAGAATTCTTCGATGACTTCTAAACACAAAGCATTCAGATCGGTGGCTAGGGGTTTGAAATCAAAGCTCTTGCCCGCCTGTAAACGCGCCAAGTGGAGGATATCCTCCATCGTTTCTTTCATATAATTAACCTGTGTGATGATTTTTCCCAGCCGTTGATCCATCTGGGCATCATTCATTTTGGCGCGGTACTGAATCAGGGTTTCAGCGGTACTCATGATCGTCGTCAACGGGGTGCGGAATTCGTGCGATGCCATCGAGACAAAGCGTGATTTGAGATCGCTGACTTCTTTTTCTTTTTCCAGTGCCGCCAACAGCTTGGCTTCCGACTTTTTACGCTCGGTGATGTCGATATTGACGCCAAGCATGCGCGCCGCTTGACCCTGCTGATCCCACATGACCAACCCGATTGCCCTAATATGTTTGACAGTGCCGTCGCGCCACACAATGCGAAATTCAAGTTCCAAATGTCCGTCTCCCGCGATGGCGGCATTCAATTCAGCAGTGGTGCGCTCGGTATCTTCAGGATGGAGTGCCCCGCTCCATGTCGCCGCCGTGTTGGAACATTGGAGCGCGGTCAACCCATACAGCGCCAGCATACGCTCATCCCAGATCAAGGTATCGTTGAGGATATCCCAATCCCAAATGCCGACCCCGCCCGCTTGCGTCGCCAGTTCTAAGCGTTGCGATACCACTTGTAGGGCGGCTTCGGCGGCTTTGCGCTCGGTAATATTACGCGAGACGGCGATAATTTCAACGTCTTCGCCACTATGCGGGTCTTTGATGATGTGGCTGGTCGTTTCTAGCCAAATGTAATATCCTTGTTTATGACGCGACCGATAGGCGACCGTATAAACGAGGGGGAGTTCCAAAATGGCTTGGTGAGACGATTGGACATTGATGACATCTTCAGGGTGGAAGTATTCATAGGCGGAATGCCCGATTAACTCCTCTGAGGTATAGCCTACAATCGTTTTTGATGAGGGGGTGACATACGTGAAATTTCCATCGGGGGAATGACGTGAAATCATATCGGTGACATTTTCTGCCAGCAGTCGATACCGATTTTCGCTGGCTTGGCGTTCGGCTTCGGATTGGAGACGTGCCAACATGGCGCTCACATAGATCCCATATTGTGCCATGATCTCAAGTTGGGCATGAGTCGGGAGGTGTTGGTGAATCAGATTATCCGCGACCAACCAGCCCAAGTTCCGATCAACATGCCATAGCGCGACCGCCAGATTCCAGCCCTCTCCGACAGTGATATGCTTATCTTCTAAATTGCACGATGCGCGGTATGACAAGTGATTCGGTTGCTCCAAGGCGGATAGCATGAGCCCGTCTACGGCGGGAGTAAAACGGGTATCTCTTTCGGCTTGGGTGTGCCCGTTGACATCCGTGCCATAAGTGCCAATGGCGGTATCATCGTTGGGGTTATGCAGGAAGAACCCCATGCGATCCATCCCTAAGCGTTCGCGCCCCAATTCCACAACGCGCCGATAGAAGGTATCCAGCGAGTCAATCTGCGCGACTTCCAGATTGATCTCGTGGAGTGCTTTCAAATACTCGCGCATCTCTCGTTCTTCTTCGAGCTTCCTCGCCAACTGATTAATGGCGACATCAAGAGCGATAGTCCGTTCATTGACGCGCTCATCAAGGGTATTGTGTGCCGCAATCAGTGTCGCTTCAATCCGTTTGGCATCACTGATATCAACCGCATTGACCAACACCCTATCGACCAAGCCGGACTCATTTTTGACCGGTTGGAAACTGACACGATACCAATGCTCTTCCCCATTCGATGGTGCCCGAATTTCGTCGACTTGCGCCATCCCCGTATGAATCACGGCTTGGATATTGGAAAAATAGGACACGGCAATAGAGCGAGGGAACACGTCAATAACGTGTTTTCCTAGTAAATCGTCTGGCGTCGTTTGTAAGCCTATTGTGATCTGACTGTTGGCGAACAGGATTTCCCCGTTCATGTTGACCAATAAAATCGACGCATCAAGGCTTTCGACCAAAGTCCGGTATTTTTCTTCGCTGGCGATCAGGGCATTTTCCATCCGCTTGCGGTCGGTGATATCGCGCCCGATCCCTTGGTATTCCCGCAGCACCCCGTCATCATCAAAAATGGCGCGATCCGTCCATTCTGTCCAGCGCGTGCTGCCATCCGCCCGCAGGGTCGGATGACTCGTAATGATAATGGGGTTATCGCGCGTTAAGGTGTGGACAAAGCCCATCGCTTGTTCATGATTTTCGGATGGGATCATGTCCAAGATATTCTTGCCGATCATCGCCTCGGGCTGCTGCCCAAAAAACTCGGCATAGGCAGGATTCACAAACGTGAGGTTCATATCGGGCGTATAGCGGCATATCAATTCGATCTGATCTTCAACAATACGACGGTACCGTGCCTCGCTTAACTGCAATTTTTGCTCGGCAGTGTCATCTTCGGGGACATGGGTGAGTGGCTGTATCGACATCGTTATCGGTTTCTACTGAAACTGCCCGTATCAAACCATCATAACACTAATTGATCACGTTACTACGACTATTCGTCATGAATTGTCAAGGCGATCCTCATATCATTATTGTACGAATAATTTATGGGTCGGTGCATTAAGAAAAAATTTGCTAAACCGCACAAACTTATCGCGGTCTCATGGTGATGGCGTAAAATAATGGGCATTAGGTTCTAACGATGAGGAAAGTGAACCCCGATGGCACAGTTACAAGGCAGCGCGCGCGCAAACTACGTCCAAGGCATGTTTGACCGCATCGCCGGACGTTATAATGTCATGAATCGCTTAATGACCTTTGGGCAAGATATTGGCTGGCGGCGTTTTGTCATTCAACGAGCGGCGCTAAAAACCGGGGATCGGTTGCTGGATTTGGCGACGGGCACTGGCGATATCGCCTTTGAAGCGTTGCGGCAAGTGCCGGGAGTCTTGGCGGTGGGGGGTGATTTTTCGCTGGGCATGATGCAGGTCGGCAAAACCTTGCCCGCCGGAGATCAAGTTTTGTGGAATGGGGCAGATGCCCTCCATTTGCCTTATGCCGCCGCCACCTTTGATGCCGTGACTGCTGGCTATCTGATGCGCAACGTGATCGACATCCCGCGCGCCTTTGCCGAGCAGAAGCGCGTTCTGAAGCCGGGGGGACGCCTCGTCATCCTAGACACGTCGCCACCGCCCGAAAACCTACTCAAGCCCTTCATCTTGTTCCATCTAAAATATGTGATCCCCACGCTGGGAACCGTGATTAGTGGCAACCGAGATGCCTACGATTATCTGCCCGAATCCACGCAGAAATTTAAGACGCCGCCCGAACTGAAAGCGTTGATGATCGACGCTGGCTTTGTGAATGTCACCTTCAAGACGTTCATGTTCGGGACGATGGCTGTCCATTGGGGTGAAAAACCAGCGGAGTAGGGGAATGCGGACGAGGGCGTGGGCACGTTGGGCGTGCCCCGCCGGGTCCAGTGCCCCGCGGGGTCATTCCGTGATGTCTTCGCTACGCTGACCTTCGCGGAAACGATAGGTGATGCGTCCACGACTGGGGTCATACATACTCATTTCGACGCGCACGCGGTCGCCAAGCAGAATACGAATATAGTATTTGCGCATTTTGCCGGATAGATACGCCAAAATACGATGCCCGTTTTCCATTTCCACCAAGAACTGGGTATTGGGCAACGCTTCGACGACTACCCCCTCAACTTCAATCTTATCTTCTGTTTTTGGCATAAGTTTCCTATGGGGGGTTATCCCCGTGATTACGGACAAAACCACTGTCCAAAGGGAGCAGCGGCGCGGTTGTGCGGTCATTCTGGATGAAGCAATCCTCGGACACTCGCTTGGATTCTGTTGAAAAACACGGGCAACTTGTTGAAAAACACGGGCAACCACATTGGGTTGCCCCTACGAGACCCGCTGTTGTAGGGGCGACCCAATGGGGTCGCCCGCCGATTCAAATCCTTTTTCAACAGAATTCCCTTGGGCGTCCCTACGTCGTGCAGGGTGTAGGGGGGCACGCAAAGGGGTATCCGCTTGAATTCGTAATTTAGCGAGTCATCGCTTTACGTTGGCGGCGGCGTGAACGTCGGATCGCTTTCTTCTTTTCGATCCGGCGCAGCTCGCTCTTCGATATGTGCCAGCGTTTGCGGCGCACAGTACTCAGGACGCCACTGTTGGTCACTTTCTTGCGAAAACGACGCAGCAACGATTCCTGGGATTCTCCCGGTTTTAGTGTGACATATGCCATACTGTTGTCCCTCACCTCCTTCCAGTTTGAAGTTCAGCCTTACGAAAAACAATCCGCTAGTGCGCAGAGTATTGTTCAGACGTGGCTCGTTAACTTTATTCTACCGCATTGGTCTCGGTGACGCCATTGTCGGCTTGCTCAACTTCGACAGCGACAAATTCATCAACGGCGACCGCATCTTCGGCGACGAGTTCATCAACGGCGCTTAGCTCGGCGGCGGCATTTTCGGCGGCGACGAGTTCGGCAGCAGCAGCAGCTTCAGCCGCTGCAATTTCGGCATCGGCTAACGCTTTTTCAGCCGCAGCCGCAACTTTCGCGGCGGCGATGGCATTGGCGGCAGCGACTTCTTCCGCGTGGGTTTGTTCCCAACGGGCTTTTTCGTCGGCAGTCACTTCTTTAAGGCTCAAGCCCAAACGCTGCTTGTCGGCTTCGATGCTGATCACGCGCAGTTGCAAGCGTTGACCTTCGTGAACCACCAAAGACGGGTCGGTCGGTTGGGGATCAGCGAGTTGGCTGGTGTGCAGCAATGCCTCAATGCCGGGGTCAAGGCTGACAAACGCGCCGAACTGGGTCACGCGCGAGACCGTACCTTCGACCAATTGACCGACATGGTAGAGTTGTTCCACCAACGCCCAAGGATTCTCTTGCAGACGCTTCAGGCTTAGCCCAATACGCTTGCCTTCGGCATCCAAACGCAGGATGTAGACCTGCACTTCATCCCCAACATTTAAGACTTCACGCGGGTGATTGACGCGGTGCCACGCCAGTTCCGAAATGTGGATCAAGCCGTCTGCGCCGCCCAAGTCCACGAACGCGCCAAAGTCACGCAGCCCGCTGACGACACCCTTGCGGATTTCGCCTTCGTGCAACTGATCGAGCAGCAGTTCCTTGCGGGCATCGCGATTGCCGCGTTGGGCGTCGCGCTGGCTGAAGACCAACCGACGACGTTTGCGGTTGACTTCGATCACCTTCATCGCCACCGTTTGCCCGACCAAGCGGGTCATACGGGTGCGGCGCTCGTCTTCGTTCAAACCGCGGGGCAGGTCAATGACATGGCTGGCAGGGACGAAGCCGCGCAAATTACCGAAGGGGACGATCAAGCCGCCGCGATTAGCATCGCTGACAATGCCTTCCCAGACTTCTTCGGTATTCATCAGTTCTTCGGCTTTCTTCCAGTCTTCGGTCTGCGCTGCTTGCGAGACGGACAAGACGAGGTTGCCGTCTTCGTCTTCCATACGCAGAATCATCACGTCGAGTTCTTGACCGACACTAAAGTTTTGAATATCCACATTGGAACGTTCGAGGTCACGCCGTTGAACCACGCCGTCCCGCTTCATCCCCACGATACCCACGATCAACCCTTGACCGTCGATAGCCACGATGATGCCCGTCACGATATCCCCACGTTCTGGCGTCTCTTCAGCGAAAGATGCTTCGAGAAGCGCGGCGAAATCGAGTTCTAAAATATTGCTCTCTGCCTGCATGGTGCCCCCTGATAAAATTGGTCTTTGGTGTTTGCTATGCACTACTGAGATTGGTGACAAAATAAAACTCGGCTCACCCGAACGCAAAGGTCGAGTTTGCCGAGTCTAAATTGTATAAAGTAGAAAAATGCGAATGCGCCAAGGCGCGATCTTGCGTAAGGCGGCGCTGCGTCCTACGCTTCCCCTTTCTTGAAAAGTCCGCATAAGTATAAGCGCTGGAATTTTCTATGTCAACGCTCATATTCTTTTAAGATAAATAAAGATAGAGGCTGACGACCACCCCCACCAACGCCGTTAAGCTGGCAAAACGCACCCAACCTTTGACCTTGCCTTCGAGGATGACCAACTGAGTATCGACATGAGAGTCATCAATGACGCCCCCGACATGGCGGTACATCCACCCCATCGGCGTGCGCATGATCGGCATCACCAGCAACGACCAGAAAAAGTAAAAGACCGAGAGCGTGATAAAGACCGGGATGCGCGGCTCTTGCAAGAAGGGCAGCATGATAAAGGTGATGAGCGTCGTCCAGATGAACAAGAGCAACGTCTTCATATACCGCAGCATCATTCGACGCAAGTAGATGATATGGCGCACCAACGAAATTTCGCTGAGCGCTACCTCTTTCACCAAATCGCGATCCAACGTGCGCGCCAAGCCGAAAGCAGTCCCAAAATGTTCGACGGTGGCACGGTCTATGGTATCGGACAAGACACCCGCCGCCTCGATAACTTCATAACGGCGCGTCTTCGGGATGATCTCCCCATTGGTTTTACGCACCGTGTCCTCAAAATATGCCGCCCGCCGGGCAGCGCTAAAGGGAATGGCAAAATTGATGGCGCTCGAATGCTGGTATTGATAGGCGAGGATCAACCGTTTGGCTTCGGGGGACTCGTCGGGCGAAAAACACACGCCCGACAACGCGAACGAGGGTGTCGTCAGTTTGGCGGGGAAACCGGGCGTATAAATGGTGAAATAAAAATGGGTGACATCTTTCATCAACAACCATAACGCATACAACGGCAACGCCAAAGAGAGGGTGAAGGGCAGCGCAATAGATACAAACATTAGTAAGCGCAGCAGTACGGTCGGGACGCTGGCGGCAATGGTGATATCATCCAGCGCTTCGGTGATGAAAATACGCATGATGACGGTGATATCCTCGCGGAAGAAGACCGGCAACAAAATCAGCAAGCCCGCGCCACTGATAAACGCGACGGCGATCCGGTGCAGGGTGGAGAGCCGAACTTCGGCGCGTTGCAGATAGGCGCGCATGGCTTGGCGGGCGTCGGCGCTTAGGGGCGCTTCATCCGCCGGAGCGTTGGTCAACGGTAAAGGAATATTCATGATGGGAGTGAACTCCGGGCAGTAGGACAGGGATCAGGGATTAGGAGTTGGCGGGTGGGGGCATAGGGATGCTTCCGTACCCAGTCAGCGAATCACATGGATGCCATTTTCGTACCATTGCCGTGTCAATGCAAGCGAAGGGATTATAGGGGTTGGGGATTAGAGGTCCCAACCCCTAATCCCTATCCTCTCACATCATCGCGCCGCCGCCATCGACATTGATCGCCTGACCCGTGATGAAGCGCGCCGCGTCGGAACACAAAAACAGCACGACGGCGGCGACCTCTTCGGGGGTGCCCATGCGACCGAGCGCGGGGGGCAATGCCGACAGCGCGGAATCAACATTTAGGTTGCCGGGACAGACGGCATTAACGCGGATGCCGCTGGGTGCCAGTTCGCGCGCGCTTTGCTTGGTCATGCCGATCAAGCCGGCTTTGGTGGTGACATAACTGATGCCTTCAGCTTGCGTTTCGGGATGCCCGGCGATTGAGCAAATATTCACAATTGAGCCACCGCCTTCTTCCGCCATCACCCGCCCCAAGAGTTGGGTACAGAAGAACGCCCCTGTAAGGTTGACATCAACCACTCGCCGCCAGTCCCATTCATCCAACCCTGCCAGCGCGCCCAACTTGAGGACGCCTGCGGCGTTCACCAAAATAGTGATCCGCCCGAAGGTGTCGCGGGCGTTTTCGATGATCGACGCCACTTGAAACCGATTGGCGACATCAGCTTGCCACGCCAGCGCCCGCCCACCCCCCGCCTGAATCTGTTCGGCTACGGTGTCCGCGCGATCCGGATTCAAATCGTTGACGACAACTGCCGCCCCCGCCGCCCCCAATGCCAATGCCACCGCCCGCCCGACGCCTTCGCCCGCGCCGGTGACGATGGCAGTCTGCCCGCTGAAATCGACTGTGAAAGGTGCGCTCAACGACGCATCCACGCAGTGATCACCCGTTGCGCATCGGGATGAAGGCGTTTGCGCCCGCGCGCGTCGGCGACCATCAAGAAACGGTCGCTATCACTGATCAAGGTCGAACCAGCGCCGTGTGGATACACTTGACGGTGGGCAAGGGCGGCAGTGTTGCCATAAACCATGTAAGGATTCCAGTCTTGAGCACTCATCAAAATGTGAATTTCGGCATCAAGCGCGAGGATGTCTTTGGCGTTCAACTGATTCGCAACCAGCAATACCCCCGCCGGACGCCCCAAACGGGCAAACGCCTCGAAGTTGCTGCCGAGGACACCCGTCGCTGCACCCACCGCCAAGATCATCACCTGTTGGCGATTGATCCCCGGTTGTGCCAGTGCCGTCGCATAAGCATTGACGGCATCTTGGGCTGTAGAACCAATGGCGCTGGCACCACTGTGCCCAGTGCCGCGCTTGTCCCAACGAAAAATAGCCGCTTGGGTGTTGAGCGCAATTTGGACATAATCGTGAAAATCTTCGCGATCCATAGAGGAGGCATGGGGCAAAATGAACAGCAATGGGAAACCGTTACGGGGCGCAGGGGTGCCGGGCAGTTCAATAGCACCCGCAAGACGAACGTGATCCCCCGCGAAAACAATTTCACGGTTGAGGGCTGAGCGAACATTCGGAGAGGTCGTGATCAATGCCATGCAAGTCACTCTACTTTTATTGGACGGGCGCACAGGAAGGCATTTTATTTTTATGAAAGGCATTCTATTTTGCATAGCCCGCAACGATCACGAGCAGGGATAAACCCGCGCCCCAAAAGGGGATAAATGGAGCGCCAATCCGTGTGGATCAAAGTAACTCAAATATGCAAAAAATTCAAGTCGTTTCTTAATATTGAAACCAAAAACAAATATCCGAAACCAGAAAGTAAGAGAACCGCTTGACGCCATAGAACGGTGGTGCTAATCTAAACATGCAAACAAAAACTGTAATGATCATAGGATAAGGGATCAGCGTGTCGCTTGAATTTGTAAAAGTGGTGGAACAAGTGCAGCGCATGGGGCGGTATTTGGGTCATCTCAATACCAGCCTCAGTTCGCGCATCGAACTGGCGCTGCAACTTTTCTACGCCGCCGATGACCTGGACGCCGTACATGACCGGATCGATCTGGTGCGCAATTCTAGCGTCAGCGGGTATCGCGGTGCCGCGCCCGTGCCTCGCCCTTATAGCGAGATCATCCCCGGTGTGGGGGCAGCACCCGCCGTGCCCGAACGCGCCACGATCATCGCCGCCGACGGATCGCAAATCTATCCCGATCAACACGAGTCGGCATTGTACTACCTGATCAACATTGGGCTGTTTGTGTACTATCATGGCGAAGCCCGTTTGCCGACCCCCTTCACCCATCCAGAATTGTATTTTTCGGAATCGGCGTTGAAGGACAAAGATGGACGCGCCGTCAACAACCAAACCGTCAACGCCCGCCGCTCGTTGATGGAGATGCAGTGGTTGGCGCGCGAGACTTGGGCACGCCGCGCCAGCGACGCACAGCCCATGTTGACGATCCACGATGGGGGGTTGCTCAAATTTTTTGGCGGCACCGACATCCCCGATGCCGCGCAGATTGAAACCGATTACATGGAGGCGTTGCAAAAACTCAACGATGCCGACGCCCTGCTGATCGGCTATGGCGACCGCCCGCGCAGCACCACCTTGATCAGCCTGTTGCATTTGTTAAGGCTACAACCTTACGAGATCAACGATGCCGTCTTGCGCACCAACGGCGACCTCGAAGGGCTGACGGATGCTATGCTGTTGGCACATGTTTTGGAACCGGGGGAACGCTCGGCTTTGCTGGTGCAAAATTCCCCCCAGAACAAAGAATATCGCGACCGCAAAGGCAAGGATTTCGAGATCGCCTTCTTCTATATGAATGTCGCCGAAAGCAATCGCCCCGTGATCGTGCGGGTCGATCTGCCCATGTGGGTGGCGCGCGAGCCGGGGGCGGTCAATGCCGTTCATGCGTTGGTGCTGTCCCAATGCAACATTCAAGGACGCCGCCGCTACCCTTATGTGCTGACGCGCGCCGACGAACTGGCTTATGTGAGCAGCATCGAAAAAGGGCAGTTGGACGAGCTGATCCGCGTCGCGATGCTGCGTAACCAGACTCAACCGGAAGCCTCGAACAAACTCCAAACGAAAGACTTGGCGCGCGGTGTGCGCCGTAAATACCGCTTGGGAGCGTGAAAACTTGATGAACAATCGTGTGACGATGACCCAAAGCCTTGTCGGAAGGGTGCTGCGTGCCAGCACCGTCGGTTTTGACTGTGGCACGCGCGGCAGCCATCTGGATGATCGGTTGCATACCTTCGGTGCCTTCGTGCGCACCTTGATCGGCGACCAAGATCAGGCATACGCCATTGGCTTGATCTACGCCATTCGCATTGACGACGATCCGTTGGCGCGCGAACTGGTAATGGCGAACATGGTCGATCAAAATGCCTTGATCGACCAGCGCGAAAATCGCATGGTGCCGGTCGAGATCGGCGTGGTCAATATCGGCTATCGCATGGACGACACCTTCATCCAAAGCTTGCCGCCGCGCCCGCCGATGAGCCTTGCCGAGGTGGTCGCGTGTACGTCCGATGAGGTTTACCAGTTTACGCAGCGACACGACTTTTTTCGACTGGTATTGAATGCCAAAGAAGTGCCGTCCGACGAACTGATCGCGGCGTCAATTCGGTATGCGTCGTGGGCATATCCCGAAGATGAACGCTACGACTTTTTTGTGCGTTGTGGTCGCTATCTGGCGCGCTTGCTATCGCATGATCTGAAACGCTTGGCACATGTGCTGGAGCTGATCAAGCCGAGCGCCCTAGACCGCAGCAGCGCCATCCGCACTTCTTAAAAAGCGGCGCGCTGCGCACGCCCGTTTCTGGCGAAACGCAAACTGAAAAAGAGACGCCCTCCCCCACCGATTTGGGACGCTGTGCAGCTCTCTTTTTTTACGCCTCCCTCATGAGGTCATTATGGTTTTCTATGACTATAGGGGGGTATTTAACCCCCAATAAGGGTGAAGATCGATATAGGGGAGTGCAGAGCATTTTCTAAGAAGATAGGGGGGTGAAGGTAGCTCGTCTCACAAGGATCGCCCTGCCCTGCTGCGAGATCAACCTTGACAATCGAATGACATCCGCTATACTCTTTCTTGTGCGTGCCAAGGTAGCTCAGCCGGTAGAGCGGCGCACTGAAAATGCGTAGGTCGCCAGTTCAAGTCTGGCTCTTGGCAACCCAAAAGTCCCAACTGCAATTGCAGTTGGGACTTTTATTTGAGGCGTTTATTTTTGTGAATGCTGGTTATTTTTAGGACAAGGTGTTCACAAAAGTGAACACCTCTTTGTTTTGTGAAGGGTGTAACACGGGCTTCAAAGCACCTCTTTTTTCGGGCGCGGCTTGCGCTGAGGTGTTGGTGCCATCCCCCACACCGACGGCAGCGGGTTGCCAAAATTGATCGTCGCCGCGCCCAAAAACATGCCTAACGACTCGATAGCGGCGCGAATATCCGTCCATGCCTCGGCGGGTGCATCAGCTTCGGCATAGACATCATGAATGGTCAGCGTCTTGGTCTTGCGATCAAACAGGGGGCTGATGCGCCC